>CAUSCW010000015.1:0-37755 GCA_963530195.1 uncultured Campylobacter sp. | reverse complement strand
GCTCGCAAACTCGCCGTGGGGGCTTTTTACGATCGCGATGACGATACCGATCGCCGTATTTATGGGAATTTACATGAGGTTCTTGCGACCGGGCAAGGTCAGCGAGGCATCGATCATCGGCTTTATTTTGCTTATGCTTTCGCTTTGGGGCGGACATTACGTCTCGATCGATCCGTACTGGCACGATGTTTTTTCGCTAAAGGGCGAGACGCTCGCGCTTCTTACGATCGGCTACGGCTTTGTAGCGGCGATTTTGCCAGTGTGGCTGCTGCTCGCGCCGCGTGATTATCTAAGTACTTTTCTTAAACTCGGCGTCATCATCGGCATGGCGGTCGCGATAATTTTCGTCGCGCCCGAGCTTAAAATGCCCGCTACGACGAAATTTATCGACGGCACGGGTCCTGTTTTTGCAGGCCCGATATTTCCGTTTTTGTTTATCACTATCGCGTGCGGCGCGATCTCGGGCTTTCATGCGCTGATCTCCAGCGGTACGACGCCTAAGATGGTCGAGCGCGAAACCCACACTCTTTTCATCGGCTACGGCTCGATGCTTATGGAGAGCCTCGTGGGCGTAATGGCGCTTGTGGCTGCGTGCATCCTAAGCCCGGGCGAATACTTCGCTATCAACTCGCCCGCCGTAGTGCTCGGCAAAGACGCGGTAAGCGCTGCGGCGTATATAAATTCTATCGGATTTAGCATTACGCCCGAGCAGATCGGCGCCTTGGCCTCAAACGTCGGCGAAACCACGATGATGAGCCGCACGGGCGGCGCTCCTACCTTTGCGATGGGGCTAACGATGCTGTTGCATCAGATCATCGGCGGCAAGGAGCTGATGGCGTTTTGGTACCATTTTGCGATCTTGTTTGAAGCGCTGTTTATTCTGACCGCGGTCGATGCGGGCACGCGCACGGGGCGCTTTATGGTGCAAGAAATTTTAGGCAACGTCTATAAGCCGTTTTCCGATACCAAAAATTCCCTCTACGGCATCATCGCGACAGTGATCTGCGTGGCGGGCTGGGGCTATCTGCTCTACAGCGGCGTTACCGATCCTATGGGCGGAATTTACACGCTGTGGCCGCTTTTCGGCGCGTCCAATCAGATGCTCGCGGGCATCGCGCTGCTGCTTGCGACGGTGGTACTTTTTAAAATGGGCAAGCAAAAATACGCCTTCGTCACGATCGCTCCTGCGATCTGGGTGCTTATAACCACGCTTTATGCGGCGATCTTGAAGCTGATGCCGGCTAACGGCGAGCGCGTGCACGACGCGGTAAGCCACGTGGCTATCGCGCAAAATACCGCCGCCAAGCTCGCCGGCCTAAGCGATCCTGCGGCGATCGAAAAGGCGCAGGCTATCATCAGAAACAACGTCATCGACGCCGTGCTATGTGCTCTTTTCGTCGTCGTTACGATCATCGTCATCGCTCAAACGATCCGAATGTGCCTTAAAATTTCAAAAGGCGGCGCGAGTGAGGGATATTTCAAGCTAGCAGAAAGCGAGTACGTAGATAGGGGCGTTTATGAAAAAGCTTAAATTTAACCCGCTCGCGGCCCCGAAGGCCGTGGCAAAATTTTTGGCGCGCGCAGATGCCGCGCTTGCGCCGCTCATCGGGCTCGGCGATTACGAGGGCTATCTGCGCCATTTCAGAAACGCCCATCCTGACGAAGTCCCGTTAAGCAGGGCGGAATTTTTCCGCGCGATGCAAGATAGCAAGGCAAAAAACGTCAAGTGCTGATAGCGGCGAAAGGGCGCGGTCGCGCCGTACAAATCGTCGGCCCGCGACGCTTTGCCGTCATATCACGGAATTTCGCCGCGGATTTGAAATTTTAAATTTGATAGGGCACGGGCGCGCGAGTCATGAAATTTAGCCCGCTGCTAGGGATAAAATTTCGCGCGTACCTCTTTGAGATTGCGCTTTAAATTTGCTCGCACTTATGGCGTTAAGATTTATTCTCGCCGCCGCGCCCTATTCATCGCCGACCCGTGACGCTTTGCCGTCATGCCCTGAAATTTCGTGTGGAGCTTCACCGAGCTTCGGTGGATTTTACTAAGGCGCGCTCGCTAAATTTCGCCGCGGATTTGAAATTTTAAATTTAGACTAGGGTGCGGATAAAGCGCACGAGGTTAAATTTAGCACGCCGCGCAAACCATTGCCGAGAGAAATGCGGGTTAGAGTGCGAGCCTGTAGACTACGAAGTCATATTGCTAAACAAAAAGGCGAGCCGCTAAAAAGCCTTAACAAAGCGGCAGACGAGGCGCAGATAATGCGTGGGGATTTCAAATTTAAAGCAAAATTTTATGCTTTTTAGGTGCAACGAGGTAAAATTTGGACATGAAAACTTTTATAAAAATTTTAAAAAATTACCGCCTTGGTCGTGAGCGTTGCGTGCGTGCTTTTTGTGCTATATATATTTGTGATTTTAAATTTGCTTTTTTCATCCGATTCGCCCGAGGGTTGCGATCCTAGTATGCCCACTAGCGCTTGCGATTATATCGATGAAAAATTTGAAAAAGAGCTACAAAATTTGCCTCCCGTCGCCGCTCTGCCGAGCCTAGACAAAAGACCCGTATTTTGGCTAGGCGAGAAAAAATTCGCAGGAGGTGCGAAGTTTGATTATCTATACATTAAGGACGATTTTGGGGTCTGGCTTAGGTATGAGGACAGCGATAGCGACGATTTCTTGCTACAAAAAGATATGCCAGAGCGCTACTATGGATACGACGAGATCGATCGTTCGCCGGACGAAAGGTGGGTGAGTAGAGAGCTTGGATATTATAGCTACGGCATCTACGATATTTCGCTTTTTGAAAACGAAGCCAAGATATTTTCTCAAACGGCGCATAAGGTCGTGAGGAAATTTATCGGTTTCTTTAATCTACACTCTATGAGAGGTATCTCCTTTGCAGCTCCGCAAGGCACCGAGGAAAATTTAAATGCTATAAGTGAGCTTCAAACTCCGCTTGCGGATTTTCCGAAAAAACCGAACTACTCTGGGCTCGGCCCAGCTTATAAATCTGAAGCCAGAGGCTATGTCGGAGATGAAATAGCTAAAAAGCTCGCTCGCAATATCTTTGAGATCAAAGGCGAGGGATGGCGGCAGACCATACGTATAAACAGCAGCGCCAAGGATATCAAGGTTATCTGCGGAGATGAAATTTGCCTCGCGCTTGCCTTTGATGAGAGCGAATTTAATCGTTGCAATAACGATACGCCTCATACGGCAATTTATACGCTAAATTTAAAGCAAAAATTTAGCAATTTTCATATGCTTACTAGTAGTAATTTTGACTACGTCAAGCTCGGCGATAAGTATACTTTAGACGATGTGGAATCCTTTAAAATAGTTTTATCAAGATTCAGATATGTCGAAGGGTATAACAAAGATCGCGAGATCACGGACTACGAGGTTATCTTGCGAAATAGCGAGGGCGAGCAGGTTAATGAAATCTGCAGAAATGAAATTAAGAGGGCTCGCAGTCGCTTGCGATAAATCTAAGATAGCGCTGCAGGATTTGACACACAAGGTCGTGATTTTGGCGCGCTTTAATTTAGCTTCTAAAATTTACGCGAAAATTTTAAAATTCTAAGCTTCAAGCTTTAAAATTTGCCCGCGGAGCTTTTAAAATTTATCGCTCGGCTTAGGTTTATTTTATCCGCGCCAAGACAGCGAAATTTTTAGGGCGTCGCGATAACTAGGCGCAAGATAGCGAAATTTCACAAAGCTGCGGCAAACAAGATACGCAGAGAATGCACGCAAATTTCAAATTTATCTGGATTTTGCCAGCCTGCCCGACGCCGAGCACCATTATTTAGCTACAATCCCTCTCGCTCGCTTTACTTTTCGCTCGTCTTGATAGCTATTGCACTTTGCCGAAGCTACTGCGCGCCCTTTCGCAAAACTGCACGGCATGTGGGATTGTGCCCATCGCTCGCAGATTTTGCAGCACATGCGCGCGATAAAATTCCGTAGTGCAGGCACTTTAAATAAATTTTGATTTAAAAGCACAAGCTTAGAGGCGATTTAAATTTAAAGCTCACGTGCTCCACGGCTAGCCTGCAAGCGCTCTGCCCGCGAGCAGCCCAGCGTAGCAAAACAGCATACAAACGCATACGCTTAAGACCGCGTTTAGCAGACCGATAGCAAATTCTCGCGCCAGCAATAATTGCAGCGTATCGTAGCTGAACGTAGAAAATGTCGTAAAACCGCCCAGTGCTCCTGCGACAAAAAATATCCGCAGGCTCTGCGTTAAATTTAGTGCGAGTAAAAACCCTATCAACAGGCTTCCCAGCGCATTTACGCAAAAAGTAGCGATCGGAAACGCGCTCCAAAACCCGGCGCGATCCATTGCGCGCGCAATCACTCCGCTTAGGCCTACTCGCGCCATCGCGCCTACACAGCCACCTAGCCCCGCTAAAATCAAGTTCGTCAATCCAAGTCCTTTTAAAATTTGTAAATTTTATTTCGCCATCTAACCTCCATAGGACGAAAGATGTGCGACTTCGCTATTTTAACGCGATTAGTTAAAATTCTGCGCTCGCGCTTTTTGAAATTTCATTTTAAAATTTTACTTGCGCGACGAAACGCGACGTTTTACGCGCCGCCGCAAAACGGCGATCAAACGCGCGCAGTGTAAGAGGACGGCAAAGCAAAAAACTACGAGACACAAAAGGGCGACGTAGCAAAACAGCGCGAATGCTTAAACCGCGCTTGTAGCAAAACCGAGGCAAGGGCAAAACGTAACGCGGCAAAATCGCTCGCGCCGCTACTGCAACAGGCGCTACTGTAGCACCTTTTTTAGCGCCAGTGCAAATAGCACGACATAAAGGACGAGCAGCCATTTTTTCTGAGTTTCGCGCTTTGCACGGCGAGCCTGAGAGGTGCCGAAATATACGCCCAAAAGCCCGCCCACGGCTAGCAGCGCGCCGCGTTCGTAATCCACATGGCCGTTGTACGAAAGGCTCAAAAGCGCGCTAAATGAGCCGAAAACGATGAAAAATAGGCCCATACAGACCGCTCTTTTGATATCGACGCCCAAAAATCCGACCAATACGGGCGTTAGAAATACCGCGCCGCCCACGCCCATGCTAAGCGCGATCGCGCCGATAGCAAAGCCGATGAAAAACAGCACCGCGCCGTGGGGATTTGCATTGCCGCCGCTTGCTACGTTCGTGCTAAAGAGTTTAAGAAATGAGATCGCAAGCGTCAGCAAAAGACCGATCTCAAGCACGATTTCTGGCGAGTATTTTACGATGAAGCCCGATATGCTCGCGCCGCACAGCCCTCCGAGCCCCACCGCGATACCGCTATCTAGGCGGAGTCTGCCCGCGCGGTAGTTCAGATATGAGCCGAAAAGCGAGACGATGAACATCTGCATCACTGAGATGCCCGCAGCGGTCTTGACGTCGTATCCCAGAGCCATCATCACGGGCATTACGACCGTGCCGCCGCCGATACCGAAAAAGCCCGATATGAAGCCCACGACGACGCCGACAAAGGGGAGTTCTAGCATTTTTGATCCTTAAAATTTGAAGCGAAGTTTATAGCTTTAAAATTTAAAGCTTGCTAAATTTGCGGAATTTCGGAGTTGAAAGCGGGAAATTTGCGGGATTTTGAGGCGAGGGATTTTTATTGTAGAATTTCAGCTTGAAATTTATGCCCCCAATTTTGATTTGAAATTTTATCTGGAGTTGGCTTGGCTTGAAAGTTTACAAGCAAAATTTATACGCGAAATTTTGCCTCAAAATTTCAAGCGCGGGATTTGCAAAATTTTAAAATTTACGGGATTTTAAGGCGTGGAATTTCGGCTTGAAATTTTATGCAAATTAGCCGCCTGTGCTTGTTCGTATTGCGGCTTGGCAGCGGATTTTAAAATTCTGCGCCCAGATTGCGGCGGCTCAGCGTAAATTTGAGATAAAATTTTACGTTTTAATCGCAACGCAGTATTTTTTGCCGCTATTAAATTTTCGACAGGATTTTATCGCGACGAAATTACATACGGCAAAATTCCGCACGGTAAAATTTCAGTCAAAATTCTACGGCGAAATTTCCGCGCTCCGTATTCTAAAATCACCATACAACCGGTGCAAAGCCACGACAAGATCGGCGTAAAATTTTATGCAAAGCGCTCAGACGCAAAGAGCGGAAATTTTACTCTGAAAAATCCTTACGGTAAAATTTCTCCGCCAAAAGCTCGTTCAAAGCCCACTAAAAAAGAGGTAAAAGACCAAAAAGCCGCCGCCGCAAAATTCTCGCGATAAAATTCCGCCCGCAAATTTCTCCCGGTAAAATTGCTTTGGATGGGGCGGGATTTGAACTCGCGGCAAATTTTCCGAGCTAAATTTTACGCAAAAATCCGCATTAAATCTGCAAGCTTTATCGTAAATTTTTCCGAGCGGTTTTCGCGCCTTATGAAATTTCCAGCACGATCTCCTTTTTTAGCCCGATCTGTTTGATCTCTAGCACGGAGGCGCCGCCCAAGCGCAGCGCAAGCACCTCCGCCTCGCTGCAAGCGCCTGCAAGAGCTATTTCGCGCAGCACCTTGCCGCGCCAGGCCTTGGCGTAGTGGCTTAGTACCTTGCCGCCTTTGATGAAACTAAAACTTAGATATTCGCGCTTCATCTCATAAAATTTTTCGTAAAATCCCGCGCGCAGATCCACGATGCACTCATCCGCCAGATACCGATCCAGCGCGGCGGAGAAGCTATCGCGATAAAATTTCGCCGCGTCTATGCCGCCGAATTTCTCGCCCTGTTTGAGTTTGTAGTTCGGCAGCGCGTCGCCGCCCAGCACGGGGCCGAAAAGGTTTGAAAAAATTATCGTGTTTCGCTCCGCAAACTCCTGCGCGCCAGGGCTTAGCGACGCGTAGCCTAGGGCGCGATACGCGGTGCCAGTATAGCGCAAAAGCGCCTTCGTGCAGCCTTTTTCAAAGATATTTTCGCGCAGAGTCGCATCCCATTTTTTCAGCCCGAAAAGCTTGCAAAGCTCCGCCTCGCTCGCTTTATCCACGAAATCCGCATAAGCGCGTAGCATCTGCAGGCGCTTTTCGTAAAGATCTGCAAAGATGAAATTTTGCTCGCAAATGCGCGTGTCGCTGCCCAGCTCGCTTTTCATCTCGCTTGGGGAAAATAAAATTTTCATACGCTCTCCTTGAAATTTGCTAATTTTACTAAAATTTTGCTTGCATTCAAGCCTGCTCTAGCTCGCGCCGCCCGCTCAAATTTAAGCTAAGCAGCGTATAATGGCGCTAAAAATTCCAAGGACGAAAATGCTTTTAGAAGAGCCGCTGTTTTACTACCGTGAAATTTTAAAGACGCATCCGCAAAGCTACCTCGCAGAGGACGACGCTCAGGTCATCATCGGCATCGATTGCGATTATTTCGACGGATTTAAGATGAGCTTTGAGGCGCTAAAGCTTAAATTTGATGAGGTAAAAAGCGCAAAAGCGGGCGCGAGCGAGTTTAAAAACGCGAGCTTTGCCGGGCTTTTCGGCGTTTTGGGCTACGACATCGTGCGCGCGTTCGAAAATATCGGCGCGCCGAAGCAGGCGCTGTATAACTTACCGCCGTTTTTTTACGCTGATGCCGCAAACTACCTGCACTACGATAAAATCAGCAAAATTTACGATTTTTACGGCAAAGACACTAAAATTTATGAAAGCCTGCGCGGGCTTAGCCCGCAGGCTTCGCAGCAAGCCGCCGCCGAAGCGGAAGGCACGCCGCGGAGTGCCGCAAGAACGGACGCCGCGATAAAAAGCGGCTCAAAATCGCAAAATGCGGCGAAACCCGCGCCACAGAAAAAAGAGCTTAAATTTAAAATTTTAACCGATCTGGGCGCCGAGGAGTCGCATTTTAGCGCGATGGTCGAGGCTGCAAAAGAAAAGATAAAAAGCGGCGACGTGTTTCAGGTCGTGCTGGGCGAAATTTTAGAAGTCGGTACGAATCTGGGCAGCTTGGAGTTTTACGAGCGGCTCAAAAAGAACAATCCAAGTCCCTATATGTTTCACTTCCCGACGCCCTACGGCTGCGTCGCGGGCTCCAGCCCCGAGCTCATTATGGAGATCAAAAAGGACGAAATTTTCGTCGCTCCCATAGCAGGCACTCGCAGCAGAGGCGCGAATGCCGAAGCAGACGCGGCGCTCGAGCGCGAGCTTTTAAGCGATGAAAAGGAACTTGCGGAGCATCGGATGCTGATCGATCTAGCTCGCAACGACATCGGCAAATTCGCCGCGCCCGCCTCGGTGCGGGTGCAAAACGCGATGCGCGTCGTGCGCTACGAAAGCGTGATGCACATCGTAAGCGAGGTTTACGGCAGTAAGCCGCGCGGGGTAAGCGCGTTTGAGGTGCTCGGTACTATTTTTCCTGCGGGCACGCTAAGCGGCAGCCCGAAGATTCGCGCAATGCAGATCATAAACGAGCTGGAGCGTTACGAGCGCGGCATCTACGGCGGCGGAATCGGATTTTGGCGCTTTAACGGCGACGTGATGCAAGCGATCTTGATTCGCTCGGCTATCTTCGTAAATCGCGACGCGCAAAATTTCTGCTCGGACGAGGATTTTAAGCGAAATTCCAACTTAAATTTAAACTCTGCTTGCGGCGGGATAAATTCCCAAGCGACAGAGCTTTGCGATGCCGCGGCGCAAAAGGGCGGCGGCGAGGCGCAAAATTTAAAGCCGCGCGCAGGCGGGCGCGACGCGAGATTAAATTTAAAAACTCGCGCAGACCTCGGGGCGCTAAATTTAGAAAGCAAGCCGAGCTTTAGCCGCGCGATGCGGTTTGAAGCTGCCAAATTTAGCGCGGAGAATTTCGGCTGCGAAGGGCTAAACAATCTCGTATTTATCGCAGCGGGCGCAGGTATCGTTTACGACAGCTCGCCAAAGAGCGAATACGCGGAGATCTGCAAAAAGCGCAAAAGCCCGCTCAAAGCGATCGAGGAGCTATGCGAGGAAGCTTAGACGCTTTAAATTTAGCTAGCTTGGCGTGCCGCTTGCTTCGGTGGGAGTTCGATTCTGCTAAATTTAATAGCGGCTTCGGCGCTAGGACGTTAAATTTAACGGCGAGCTTCATTCGGCGCCGCAAAGCCGAGATACATATCGGCTGCAAAGCAGCGCAACGTCGCAGCTGATGTAGTAATGCCGCAGCCGCGGGCGAAATTTTAATTTAGCACGCAATAGGCGCTAAAACGGCGCTAAATTTAGCCGCTGCAAAGCGGTTAAATTTTTAAATTATTTAGAATTTTCAAGAGGCCCAAACGCCCTAAAAAAGGATAAAATTTTGATTTTAATGATAGATAATTACGACAGCTTCGTTTTTAATATTTATCAATACATTTTGGAGCTAAGCGACGAGGAGGTACGCTACTTCCGCAACGATGAGATAACGCTGCAGCAGGTGCACGAGCTTGGCCCGTCGCACATAATCCTAAGCCCCGGGCCAAATCACCCAAAAGACAGCGGCGTTTGCTTAGAGATTTTGCGCGCGGATTTGGACGTGCCGATTTTGGGCGTATGCCTTGGGCATCAGGCGATCGGATATGCGGTGGGTGCGGAGATAAAGCAGCTGGAGGTGCCGCTACACGGCAAGAGCTCGTCGATCGAAATTTATGCAGATGGCGTGCTTTTTAGCGGACTACCGCGTAAATTTGAAGTGATGCGCTACCACTCGCTTTATGTGGACGAAGCTACGCTGCCGCGCGAGTTTGAAATTTTAGCAAAGAGCGAAAATGACGGCGTAATCATGGCGATGAAGCACCGAAGTAAGCCTGTTTTCGGCATTCAATTTCATCCCGAGAGCTTTTTTACTCAATACGGCAAAAAGATCATCGAAAATTTCATCAATTACGGCAAAAAGATAATTTTAAAGGAGAAACTCGTGGTAAATTTCGCCCCGTTTATGTTGAAGCTACAAAAGGGCTTCCCGCTAGATAGCGACGATTATGCGGTCATTTGTAAGGCGCTTTATGAGCAGGATTACGACATCGTGCAGCTTGCGGGGCTGCTCGTGCTCATCAGCGAAAAATCGCTCTATCCAAGTAGCCTTACGGCGCTCGTGCGCAGTATCTTAAAATACTCGATCACCTACGACGATCCGAGCCCGATGTTTGACATCGTAGGTACGGGCGGCGATAGGCTAAAGACGATCAATATCTCCACGACCGTGGCCTTTATTGCGGCAAGCTTCGGCGTGCGCGTCGCCAAGCACGGCAACCGTGCGATCACCAGCAGATCGGGCAGCTCCGATGCGCTGGACGCTCTGGGCGTGCCGCTACTTAGCGATCTTGCGCAGATTAGGGCGCTGTTAGATCGAACGGGGCTAGCGTTTTTTCACGCGCCGTTTTTTCACAAGATCACCGCCGAGGTCAAAGAGGTGCGAAACCGCCTAAAAATCGGCACCGTCTTTAATATAATGGGGCCGCTTCTAAATCCAAATTTGAGCCTAAGCAATCAGATCGTGGGCAATTATCTGGAGGAAGTAAACGGGCTCATCGCCGAAACGCTGATGATTTTGGGGCGCAAGCACGCTCTGGTGGTGCACGGCATGGACGGCATGGACGAGATCAGCCTGTGCGACGAAACGCTAATCCACGAGGTCAAGGACGGCAAAATTTTAGAATACCGCGTAAATCCCGAGCAGTTTGGCTTCGCTCGGGCATTTCACAGCGATATCGAAGGCGGCGATGGCGAGGCTAATGCCGAGATTTTAAAGCAAATTTTAAAAGGCGAGCTTAGCGGACCTAAATTTGATATCGTCGTGCTAAACGCGATGTTTGCGCTATACTGCGCCGATGTCGTATCAAGCCCTGCGGAGGCTAAGCCGCTAATTTTAGAGGCGATCAGATCTGGCAAGATTTACCGATATTTTGAGGACTATACGCGAGGCAAAGCTTGAAGAATACTATAAAAGAAATTGAAATTGCCGAAAATCCTGCCTTTTTAAAGGAACAGCTAATTAGCTATTTGGGTAATAAACGCGCAATATTAAACGAAATTTTAAACGTGCTTTGCGAGATAAAGAGCGAACTAAAAAAACAAAAGATAAGTTTTGTAGACGTTTTTAGTGGTTCAGGCGTGGTTGCAAGAGCAGCCAAAGCATACTCGAGCCTCGTTGTTGCAAACGACTTAGAGGATTATTCGCGCGTGATAAACTCATGCTATCTTTCAAATTCCACGCCAGAGCTCAAAGAGCAAATCGACAAAAGTTTTAAGCAAATTTTAGAAAAATTTAAACCCAGCGAGAGCTTTATAAGCGAACTTTACGCTCCAAAAGATGACGCTAATATAAAACACGGCGAGAGAGTATTTTATTCTCGTGAAAATGCGCTAATAATCGGTGGTTTGCGTAAAGCAATAGAAGAAATAGATCTAGATTTTAGGCATTTTTTTATAGCGCCTCTGCTCAGCGAGGCTAGCATCCATTCAAATACAGGTGGTGTATTTAAGGGCTTTTACAAAGACAAGTATGGTGTAGGAAAATTCGGCGGTAGCGGAGAAAATGCGTTAAATAGAATTTTAGGTAAAATTACTCTTCAAAAACCAATTTTTTCAAATTTTACGAGCGAATTTGAAGTTTATCAGCAAGATGCCTTAAGGCTAACGGATATTTTATCCCCTTTGGATATCGCTTACTTCGATCCGCCGTATAACCAGCACCCTTATGGCTCAAACTATTTTATGCTAAATTTAATCGCAAATTTTAAAGCTCCGAACCTTAAAAATTTAAGCGAGGTATCGGGCATACCAAACGACTGGAATCGCTCTAATTTTAATAAAAAGGCAAAAGCGGCAGATGAATTTTTTGCCTTACTATCTAAATTTCCAGCCAGATATCTAGTCATCTCTTTTAACTCGGAAGGCTTTATCAGCGAGGCGGAGTTTCTTTTAAATTTATCAAAAATCGGCAAAGTTATAAAACACGAAATCCGCTATCCAACCTACCGCGCAAGCAGAAATTTAAATAACCGAGCGCTTTACGTAACCGAGTACATCTACATCGTGAAAAAGGCTTAAAATGGCAAATAGTGACGATCTAAGAAAAAATATAAATCAGCATAAACCTAAAAATGTTGAGTCAAAATTTGATGATAAAAACATAGCGCAAGCTATGCAAAAAACTATTGATTATATAGAAAATAGATTTAGTCAAATTTCAAATTTTAATGGCTTTTATCTTGAATTTAGTGGAAGATTGTCGTTAAAAGAGATGATGGAAAATATAAAAAATGGCGGTATCAGAAAACAGTTTGATACAACATGGGGAGATAATACTATTATGCCTGACGGCGGTTTTTTGATACTCAAAAAATTGGGTGATATAAAATATCAAAAACTGCTTCTGGCTGCAGAAGTTAAAAGGCAAGGCACAAATGACAAACGTGCCGAAGAGGGACTAAAAAAGCAAGCAGGGGTAATGCAATAGAGCGCCTAGGCAAAAATTTAATCGGCATAAGAGCTATGATGAACCACGAAGACATAACGCCTTTCGTATGTTTTGGTAGCGGTGACGACTTTAACGAAAATGACGCTAGTACAAAAAACGTATTTTCAAAACTTAGCACAATGAATGAATTTTACTACCTCAACAAAACTTATATTTTTAAGCTAGACGGCAACAGCGAGCACAATAAATTTTCTCCCGTAAGTATGTATTTTCGAAAAGAGGAGTGGGGCGCAAACGAGATGTTTGAAATAATGAAAGAGATCGCAGAGACTAGTTTGCGATATTATATTTTTTAGGCGAAAATGAGTGTTTTAATTAAAATTTGCGGTATCAAAACATCTGAAGAAGCATGCGCTGTGGCAGGTCTAGACGTAAATTTTTTAGGCGTGATATTCGTATCAAGCTCCAAACGCCGCGTTAGCATAGAAACGGCTCGCGAGATCGCACGTATCGCTCATGAAAACGGCGCAAAGTGCGTCGGAGTTTTTGCTTTGAGCTCCGAAAAACACGGCGCCGCCACGTGCGAATGTAAAAATTTTAGCAGCAAAGCTCGTAGCAGCAAGAGCGGCAGTATAGAATTTCATGAAAATGAGCGCGACGATTTGAGCGTAAATTTAAACGCAAACTGCGTTGTGTCCGCCTCGGTAAAAGATCTAAATTCTGAAATTTTAGATACGGAAGCTTTAGACGAGGAGCAAATTTTAAAAATTTGCAGTATTTGCGAGCTGGACTGCGCTCAAATTTATGGACGCATAAGCGCGGACTTTAAATCGCGCCTTAACGCGGCGGGCATCGAGGCGTGGCAGGTGCTAAGCATTGGCGCCGAAATGCCGCCTCTTGAGGGTTTGAGCTTCGATCGGATCTTATTCGACACCAAAGGGGCGAGCTTGGGCGGCAACGGCGTGAGCTTCGACTGGGATCTGTTGCGACGCACAGGGCTTGGCTACCAAGGACGAGACGGCGCAACGAGCGATGAAAAAAACTGCGCGGACAGCACGATTCAAAGCGCAGAGGACGCAAAAGATTATCTTGAGCGTAGTGCGATCCGCAAGAATTTCGGCGAGAAAAAATTTTACGCGCAGCGTCCCGAAAACAGCAGCGTAAAGCCCACAGAAAGCGATAATCACCGTGCCGCCAAAGACGACGGGACTAGTAAAATTGCGCATGCTGTCATCCGATCAAGCGAGGCAGAGCCTGCAATAGAAAATTATGGCCGCGACGTAAAGGGAGGCGAGGAGTGCGTAGCCGGTGCGTGTATTGCTACTCAGTCAAACAATATAGAGCACGCGAAGGAGGGCTCCGATCATTGCGGCACAAACGACTATGAGGCGGGCGCGCTAAATATTGCGAATGACGGCGGCGAAGTAGGCAAATTGGGTACCGCAAAGAATGATAGCGCGGATAAGTGTAGCATTGCTTCCAAAGGAGGTGCGATCTCTTTTATTCTCGCAGGCGGTATCGGCACGCAAAATATCCTTGAGGCACTCGCGCTGCGCCCCTACGCTATTGATCTAAACAGCTGCGTGGAGGATGCGCGAGGTATCAAAGAGCCGCAAAAGATAAGTGAAATTTTGCGAATAATCGAAAGTGCAGACGGCACGGCAGATTGAACTCGCTGCGACCCTGCCGGTATAGCACATACCGCCTTGCCGATACGCGCATCGTAAGTCGAGCTTGGGCGAGGCTCGGATATGACAATACTCCATCGCCCGTGTCATTTAGCCGCATGCTAGCACTTTGGGCGCGCCACAGGTATTGGTAGCGTAAAAACATAGTCGATTCGCACGGCCACGATCGTTTGCCTTATATCGCAGCCGTTATGGCTTTAAATGGCATTCGCTCGCGCACTGTACCGCAGCTCGCCTCGCTAGTATTAATCCGAAGCGTTAGCTGTACGGAGGCTGAATTTTTTAAATTTTGTTTAAGGCGCACGCTGCATGCGCTGTTTTGCCGAGCTGATAAATTTTATCGCTTTGCTCCAATGCGCGGGCAGCGTTTTGCGGCGCGGCAGAGCATATACGGGCATCCTTATTTCGCGGGCTAGACGCGCTTCACAGCGGACATACTCACACCTCATAGCAGGTTAAAATTTGCTCCGCGTCCTCGTCGTAGGCGTTATCGACTAGTACGAGATCGCGGGCGCGCTCGGGCGTGCGATGCCTGCGTTTTTCATTTTCACCGTGAGCGAGGAGTGAATATTCACGGTTTTCGATACCGCGGCCGCCTCTGGACGCTAAATTTTGCTCGGCAAATGCGTCCTTTTGCTCCGCTTCGTATTTTGTGCTCGCAGCCCGGCAAGAAGCAGCCGTAACGACGCCTAAAATTCTCGCACCCTTTTGTTTAAATTTATGCGCCAACACGGACTTTGCCGCGAGGTATTGGACCTGCTCGCCGAGTTTAAATTTAAAGGGCTCGTCGTACTCAAATTTATCCGTCGCTTCGCATCTGGATTTGCTCGCCTTGACCTGCGTAAATTCGCCCGAGCCGCCCGCCTCGCTACGCAGATCGAGAACCCTCAGCTCGTTCGGCTCGTTTATAAAGTGCCCGCGCCAGCCGTCTGATCTGTCCGCGGCAAGCTCGAATTTATCGAAATCAAAGTCCAGCTCCGCGCGGAATTTAACGTTAAAATTTGCGTCCGTAAAAACAAGCTCGTTAGCACCCTCTATTTCGCCGTTTTCGCCGGCCTCGCCCGCGCGAATGCAATATCCGCCGCTTGCGCGCTGCGCCTGCGTCATAGGGCAAGTTTTAGCGATGATTTTAAGCTCACAACCGCTCAAATTTAAGCGGTAAATTTGACCCGAGCGCGTAAAAATCAAGAAGTTTAGCTCATCTTGCTTAAAAATCGCCGCGCAGCCCTTTAATCGCTTTCGCGTGCCCGTCTGCGTCTCAAAATCGTAGATAAAAAGCGTGTCGTCGGTCGCCGTAATAGCCTTTTTATCGCCGTCCTTGCTACTTAGCGCGATAAAGTTGCCGTATTTTAGCACGCCCTTTTTCTGCTTTGAGATGAGCGCGAGATCTGCGGCGTTAAATTTATAAATCATGTCAATAAAGCCCAAAACTACGAGCGTGCAGCCGTCATCGTCAAAGGTCGCGGCGCGGGTAAAATCGCGGAAAGGCGCGCCCGCTAGCTGCTCGCCGCTTTCGAGCGAGAATTTTCTAAGCTTCATCTGCTTTTGCTCGTCGTTATCGCCTGCGTAAAATGCGCGATCTCCCTTTATTAAGACGTTTTCGCCGATATCGCGAAGTCTGTTTTGAAGCCTACTTTGCCATAAAATTTTCATCCGTCGCTCCTTCCGTCTGCGCGCAAAGAACACAGCGCGATTTATCGCTTTAATTTGCACTAACGGTTTTATTAGCGCGCATGCCAATCCTTGCTGTTGCTTAAATTTACGTTATTTATGCGGTGCTCGGTGTTGATCAAATCGGCATTTTAGCCGTGCTTTGCGGGCAAATTTATCCGCGCAGCGTTTGGACCGGGCTAGAAAGAAATTTAACCGCGCGCTGTTTGAACGAAACCGCGAAATTAGCCTCGCAAATTTAGATCATTTTTTCGGTTTATTTTCTTTGATATAGTCCACGGCGATACGCTGGCAGGCGATCTTGTCGTTCTTTTCGAGGCATAAAGTCTCCAGCTCCTCGCGGCTGAAATTTTTGTAATCTTTGATAGTCTTTTTGCCGCCGTCGCCCATGATGAAGTATATGAGAGCCGCTAAAATCGCCATCACAGCAATTAATCTAAGCATAATTGCCTCCTAAATTTCATAGATTTTGCGCCAAATGTGCGAGCGAATTCGGCGCGTATCTGTTTAAAATAGGCAATCAAAATTCTACGCCACGCGGATTTTGCGAGCAGTGCATTTTAAATCTAAAGCGATATCTGCTTCGGAAAGTACCTATCCAGCGTCTGCGCTACCTGCTCCAACCAGACCTTTCGCTCAGCTTCGTCGCTATCTGCGACCACTCTAAACATCAGCCGCTCAAAGGTTTTCACGCCGCAAAAATCAAAAATGCAGCTTTTCCAAATTCTTTCCAGCGGATCGCCGAATATCTCGTTTTCTCTTGCCTCAGGGGTGTTGGATGTGTTGAAAACTAGGGCGGCTTCAGCTTTTAAAAGCCCTATCGGAAGCCCGCCACCGTTATCACCTGGCGCAAAATCGTAGGCTACTCTCTGCCTTAGCACGCGGTCGATCCAGCCCTTAAGGATGGCGGGCGGCTCGCCCCACCAATTTGGATGTACAATCACGATGCCGTGGGCGTTTGCGATATCTTTTTGATGCGCTTTTAACAGCTCGTCGTCGCTTTCGTCGCTCACGAGCTCAGCGCCGCTAAGGATTGGGTTAAATTTCTCCTTATATAGATCGTGAAATTTAACTTCGTAGCCGCTATTTTGCAGCTTTTCTACCGCTACGTTCGCAATAGCCGCATTTAGACTTCTCTCGTAAGGATGCGCTAAAATGATGCAGATTTGTTTCATCTTACTCCCACTCTATCGTTGCAGGCGGTTTGCTCGAGATGTCGTAAACTACGCGGTTGATGCCGTCTACTTCGTTTATGATGCGGCGAGAGACGTTTTCTAGCAGATCGTACGGCAAGCGCGAGAAGCTAGCCGTCATGCCGTCGCTGGCGTCCACTACGCGTATGCACACGGCGTTTTCGTAGGTGCGGTTATCGCCCATGACGCCGACGGAGTGCACGTTTAGCAGCACGCAAAACGCCTGCCACGTTTTGTTGTACCAGCCGCTTGATTTTAGCTCGTCGCGTAGGATCACGTCGGCTTTGCGCAGCAGCTCGAGACTCGGCGTATTTACCTCGCCCATTATGCGGATCGCAAGACCCGGACCCGGGAACGGATGGCGGAAAACGACTTCGCGCGAAAGGCCTAGTTCGAGTCCCAGCTGGCGCACTTCGTCTTTAAAAATTTCGCGCAGAGGCTCGATCAGTTCAAATTTCATATCCTTAGGCAGCCCGCCTACGTTGTGGTGGCTTTTGATCGTTTTGCTTGAGCCTGCGATGGAGCTTTCGATGATGTCGGTATAGAGCGTGCCCTGGGCTAGAAATTTTACGTTTTTGTATTTTGCCGCTTCTTTGCTGAAAACCTCGATAAAGGTCGCGCCGATGATTTTGCGTTTTTGCTCCGGATCGACCACCCCTTTTAGTCTGCTTAAAAATAGCTCGCTAGCATCGATCACGTCTAAGCTCACGCCGAGTTTGAGTCTAAACATCTCCTCTACCGCCTTGCGCTCGCCCGTACGGAGTAGTCCGTTATCGACGAAAACCGCTATTAGGCTCTGTGGCACCGCATGCGCCAAAAGCGCCGCTACGACCGAACTATCCACGCCGCCACTTACCGCGCAAAGCACTTTGGCGCTGCCTACGCGCTCTTTTATTTTGATCATCTGCTCTTTGGCAAAGCTGCCCATATTCCAAGTGCTGGTTATTCCACAGATCTCTTTAGCGAAATTTTTTAAAATTCTATCGCCGAACTCGCTGTGGCAGACCTCGGGGTGAAATTGCAGCGCGTAAATTTTACGGATCTCGTCGCCAAATACGCACCACTCACTCTCGTCCGAGCTTGCCATCACCTCAAAGCCCTCCGGCAGGTTCTCGACCTTGTCCGAGTGGCTCATCCAGACAGTAGAGTTATCCTCCACGCCGCCAAATAGCTTGCTAGCGCGAAGTAGTTTCAAAGAGGCTTTGCCATACTCTTTTTTACCCGCAGGCACGACGCTGGCGCCAAATTTATGCGCGATGAGCTGCATGCCGTAGCAAATACCCAAAATCGGAATTCCAAGCTCAAAAATTCTATCGTCGCAAAAATACGCGTCTTTGGCGTAAACGCTAGCGGGTCCGCCGCTTAAAATAAGGCCTTTGGGGTTTTTTGCTTTTATCTTATCGATCGGCGCGTCGTATGCGATCAGCTCGGTGTAAACGCCTTGTTCGCGCAAGCGCCTAGCGATCAGCTGGGTGTATTGAGAGCCGAAGTCCAGCACTAAAATGTCTGCCGTTTGCATGAAATTCCTTTGTAAAAATTTTTAAAAGTATAACAAAGCAAAGCTAAAAGTAGGCTATTTATCGCGTAAAATTCTAACGCCGCCTTTCGTGTCGTTTGTTTTGTTGCTGTCTGCGGCGGATACCTCTGCGTTCGCGGTTTGCTCATCCGCGTCCGAGTAAAAAGGCGGTGCTTTGTATCCGCAGCCGCTAAGCAAAACTAAGATAAAAAATGCTAAAATCCGTCTATGGAAAATGCAAGAGAAATAATCGCTCATATCAGAAAAGATCCTTTATATGCCAAGATGCGAGAAAGAGGCGAGTTCTTAGCGATTTTGCCGCTTAGTTGGCAAAGGCTGATCGCTTTCATCTACGTCAAAGATGGCATTTTGATGATAGCCGCGAAGCATCCGGCGGGGCTTTGCGAACTAAAACGCGATAGTAATATAAATTTAATAAAAGACGTATTAAAGCGCTTCGTAGCCGCTAGAGAGACGTCGGAGCTTTGCAGCGTCCGTGAGATAAAATTTTTCGTCGCAGATAGAGTAATGAGCAGAAGAAGGGCGCAAATTTATAAAGCTCATTTGCGCCGGGACGGCGAAGCTTTATCTTTGGAGCGCGCAAAGGGGGAGTTTAAAAACAAAATCCAAGATCCGCAAATTTATAAAATTTTTGAAGAGATAAGAGGGCTGATCCTTGCTAATAGAGGAGATTAAGAGCCTGCCTGCTAGCCCCGGCGTGTATCAGTACTTCGACGCCGCGGGCAAGCTGCTATACGTCGGCAAGGCAAAAATTTTAAAAAATCGCGTCAAAAGCTACTTCTCTTTCACGCCCGCTCTCGCGCCGAGCCCACGTTTAAGCGCGCGCATCGCCAAGATGATAAGCGAGGCGGTGCATTTAGAATACATCGTAACTCCTAGCGAGAGCGACGCGCTGATACTAGAAAATTCCTTCATCAAGCAGCTTAAGCCCAAGTACAACATCCTACTGCGCGACGATAAGACCTATCCATATATCTACGTAAATTTAGACGACGATTTCCCGCGCTTTGAGATCACGCGAAAGATCATAAAGGGCAGAAACATCAGATACTTCGGCCCCTATTTTCACGGCGCGAAGGAAATTTTACAGACGCTTTATATGCAGTTTCCGCTCGTGCAGAAGAAAAATTGCGTCAAAGGCAAAAAGGCCTGTTTGTTTCATCAGATCGGGCGCTGCGCCGCTCCGTGCGAGGATAAAATTTCAAAGCAGGATTACGCTCGTATCGTGCAAAGCGCGCTTGCGGCTCTGAAAAATCCGCAAAAGATGGTGCCGCAGCTTCAGGATCGGATGGCGCGGCTCGCGCAGAGCGAAAATTTCGAAGAAGCCGCGCAGATTCGCGATAAGATCGAAATTTTAAAGCAGATGAACGTAAAGGTTGAGGTTGATCTGGCAAAGCTCGATGATTTCGAGGTCTTTGCGATTGCCGCGCGCGACGGCCTCGTCTGCGCCGTGCATTTTAGTATACGCGAGGGCAAAATTTCAGCCTCAAGCTCGCATATAATCAACTGCAAAGCCCCAAGCGCCGATGATATCGCAAACGCCTACAAGCAGATGATCTTAAGCGCCTTCCCGGTCGCGGCTCCCGTGGCGTGCGCTAAAATTTACGTTTACGACGAGTTTGACGATGCGGATCTGGTATGCGAAATTTTATCCAAGCGGCATGAAAGAGCCTTTAAAATTTACGCGCCGAAAATCGGCGAGAAGCGTAAAATTTGCGAGATTGCATATCAAAACTGCGAGATCAATATCAAAAAACATCTAAAAACGCACGATTACGCATTTTTGCAGGAGCTGAAGGATTATTTTAATCTTACGAATTTGCCCGTAAATATCGAAGTTTTCGACAATTCGCATATGTTCGGCGCCGCGCCCGTGGGAGCTATGATAAGCTTTCAAGACGGCGAGTTTAACAAGCAAAACTACCGCCACAAGCACCTTAGCTCAAACAACGACTACGATCAGATGCGCGAGTATCTAACTAGCCGCGCGCTTAAATTTGACGAGCTTGCAGCGCCCGATCTGTGGCTCATCGACGGCGGAACGGCTCTGTTAAACTTGGCAGAGGAAATAATCTGCAGCGTCGGAGCAAACGTCGATATAATCGCTATTTCAAAAGAAAAGATCGATGCTAAAGCCCACCGCGCAAAGGGAGCTGCGAAAGATAAAATTTGCACTAAGGGCGGGATTTTTTCGCTGCCTACAGACGATAAAAAACTTCAGTTTTTTCAACGCCTGCGCGATGAGGCGCACCGCTTTGCGATCTCGTTTCACCAAAAAAGCAAACGCAAACTCGATCTGCAAAGCTCAAAGCTGCTAAGCTTGGGCGTTAGCAAGGGAAGCCTGAAGAAGCTTTTGGACTTCTACGGCGATTTTGAGAGCATTTATGCGGCGAGCTTCGAGGAGATCAGATCACTTACGAATATCCAAACCGCGGAAAAAATTTTAAACAATCATTAACGAAAACCTAACGCAAAAAGCTATATTTAAAGATTTGTTTAGTAAAATCACCCATTAACTTTGCAGGACGGCTAAATCGTCTCCGCCTAGCGTGACGGAAGCGACTTCGTTTCTCCGGTTGAATAAAATTTAACGTCGCGTAAGCTGCGCTTTGAAGGATTTTGTATGAATTTAAATACTACAAGTGCTTTGAGACTTGTTAGCGGTATCCCGTTACTTTTGATTTTCGCGTTTGCATCATATTTCTTGTTTATCTCTTTGCAGGATTACGCCAGAGTGGGAATTTTGCAGCAGCAAATTGCTAAAAATAGTAATCTCGCGGCGTTAGTAGAGCAGGTAGATAAAGAGCGCGGTATCACTTCGGCGTTTTTGGGTAGCGAGGGAAACCCCGGTATGGGAACCCTTCTATCGGGTCAACGCAAAAAAACCGACGATGCGCTTGCAAAGTATAAAGAAAGCAAAAATATCAGTGAAAATGTCGTAAAAAAGACTATTTTTGATATTTTCGCTTACGGCACCGGTAATGACGAGCTTTTGGCTGCCGAGACCGATATAGACGGTTTATTAGACAAACTTCCGCAGGTAAGAAGGGATGTCGATGCTCAAAGCAAAAGCTTCGGTGAGCTTTTCAGTTCATATTTTCAAAAATTCGACGATGATGTAAAAACAATTCAACGAGTGCTAAGAGAGGGTCTTGTAAGCTCAAATATCACCGTTTGGACGGTTTCATTGCTTAATACTTATGAGGCGATGGATGCCACCGCATCGGAGCGCGACTATATTATCGAATACATCATCGGTAGCAAGGCGATGAATCAGGCACAGCTAAGGACTTGGGCTAGCTTCAACCTATCTAGTTCGCTTCCTAATTACTACTTCTTGCCGGAATCGGATGCTAGAGCCGCGATTTTAAAAATTCTAGACGGAGAGGAATTTCAAAACGCATTAAGAGAGACTGCTAAAATTTCGGCCACATTGCAGCAAGAAGCGGACGAGGGACACTATAGCGTGCCTTTTCAAGAGTGGTTTGCCTCTACTACACTTAAATATAAAAAGTTAAGCGAAATTTCTGAAAAGATCAATGCTGAGCTTGCGACGCATGCCGATACTTACCTAGCGCAAAGGCTAAGAAACCTATTTATCGCTCTTGGTATATGGGTTTTAGCGGCTATTTTGGTTGTTTTTGCCTTGGGTATTACAAGACGTTTAAGACAGAACGTTACCGACCTCGGCAACGTGCTTAGCCGAATCGGCGATTTGACGAACCAGCACGAGCATATCGACGTTAGGACCAGTGAGGGTGTTAACAAAGCGTATTCGCTTATCGAGGATGCGCTCGATCTGATTGCGTATCAAAAGGGCGCTGCGGAGGATGCCAACAAGGCAAAATCGATCTTTTTAGCTAATATGTCTCACGAGATCAGGACGCCGCTTAACGGCATCATCGGCTTTACGGAGCTTCTTAAAAATACCGATTTGGACGAGGAAAAGCGCGATTATGTTGATACTATCGAAAAATCGTCCGAAAACCTTCTAACGATCATTAATAACATTTTGGATGTCTCCAAGATCGAAAGTAATAAGGTCGAGCTTGAGGATATCTTATTTAACCCTATACAAGATTTCGAAAGCGCGGTTGAAATTTACGTTGCCAAGGCTGCCGAAAAGAATATCGACATCCTGCTCTACATCGATCCTACACTAGTGCATCATCTATACGGCGATATTACGAAGATCAAAGAGGTTCTTATCAACCTCATGTCAAATGCTGTCAAATTTACACCTGAGCACGGCACCATCGTGGTTGAAATTTTAAGGGAGCCTAGCAAAGCTCCGGGAGAGGCGATCGTAACATTTAGCGTAGAAGATACCGGCATTGGAATTTCTGAAGACAAGCTCGCAAATGTATTTAACGCTTTCTCTCAGGCTGACTCTACGATCACACGCAAATATGGTGGAACGGGTCTTGGACTTACGATTTCGTCTAAATACGTAGCGATGATGGGCGGTAAGCTTCAGGTCAAATCTACCGTAGGAAAGGGTACTAGATTTTACTTCACCCTTGCTTTTAAAGAGACACAAAAAACTGATGCGGACGCAGTATTTGAAAGTATCAAAGGGTTAAATTTTGCGCTTTTAGCTGATAGCGCTGATACGATGTATAATGATATCGTTAAAAACTACATCAGCAAGCTAGGCGGTAAAATTTCGATATTTAATACAAACGCGCAGTTCCGCTCAGCGCAAAATAATAACAAATATGACGCCCTTATCACTAGATTTAAGAATTACGGCGAGGTTAGCGATATATTGAGTATGCCTACGATCTTAACTCTTAAGCCAAAAGAGCTTCAAAGTATTAGTATTTCAAATTCCAAAATTTTTACCCTCACAGAGCCTTTTAATTTAACTAAATTCGTTAAGACGCTAGATAAAATTTCAAAATCCGGAATTGCTCTAAGCAGATCGGATTTTGCTCCACAGACGCATGAGATTAAGCTGGATGCCGAGGTAGAAAAGCCTATCGCCGCTGATGAAATGATTATGGAAGAGCCGGTAGTAAAAGAAAGACCTATCATCAACAAGCTCGATGAATTACGACATGCTACTACTTCGTCGGCAGACGAGCTACGCGCTATCTTGCAAAGCAGAAGGCGTACGCATGATACAGAAGTTCATTCTACGCATAAAGAGGAGGCTGTTAGTAAGTCTAGTATCGCTCAAGAGCTCAAAAAAGAAGCTCCTAAAGCAGAAGAACCGGTCATTAAGCCTATAGATATCGAGCCTATGAGTGATATTAAGATTGAAAAGATAGAGCCTGAATCGCCAAAGATTAATGTTGATATTCCTGAAATAGTAATTCCACGCGCAGAAAAGCCAAAGGTAGAGCCTTCAAGCACAAAGGATGCCCAGACCGATATCGATGAGCCTATATCTTTGGAAATTCCTGATGATTTTGTGGGGCTCAAAACACATGCGGCGCAGACCCAGGCTCCTAAAGCCGAAACTCCTAGCATCGATCTTTCCGATATCGAAATAGAGCTTCCTAAGATCAAAAAAGAGGAAGAAGTAAAGGCTGAGCCTGCGAAAGTAGAAATTCCAAAGGCTAAGGTTGAGACGCCTAAGGCTGAGATTGAAATTCCTGATATAGATATTGATCTTTCGGATATCAAACCGAGCGTCAAAGCGCAAGAGCCTGCCAAAAAGGTTGAAATTCCAAGCGTAGAAGAAGAAATTCCTGTAGCCATTAAAACCGAGCCTGAAATTCCTATCGCTAAAGCTTCGAAGTCTGATACTTCAAGTGTTTCTGTTCATGAAGATGAAATTTCAAATGTTAAACTTTCAGAACCTGAAATTCCAACTGAAAAGACAATCGAACCAGAACCTATCGCTGTTGAGCCAGGGCCGGTAGCAATTGAGCCTGAACTAAAACCTATCAAGCCAAAACTTGAAGAGGTTAAACAGGAGCCTTCAAATATCGAGTTTGAATCGATAACGCCAGTAGTAGAACCAGCGGCTCAAAATATTCCTGCCGAAGAGCCGAATATTGAGCTAGAGCCTGTAGATATTCCGAAGGTGGAGCCTGCTACTCAAAACGACCATGTCGAAGAGCCTGAGATCGAGCCTGTTAGCGTAAAAGTTGAACCGGTAGTTATCCCACAACCTGAGGAAGAGGAGATGGTCGAGGTGCCCGTCACCGTATACGAAGACGAGCAACAGGAAGAAACCATTATGGTCGAAGAGGATGTCGAAGTCGAAGAAGAGGTTGAAGTGCCGGTAGAGCGAAATCCTGCCGATGAAAATGTACCTTTGGTCAATAGAAAATATAACGCCAAAATCCTTATTGCGGAGGATAATGAGATCAATCAAAAGCTTATGAAGCATACGTTAAATAGCTTTAATATGAATTTGACGATAGTCGAAAACGGACTTTTGGCGCTGGAAGCCAGAAAAGCCAATAACGACTATGATCTCATATTTATGGATATTTCGATGCCTGTTATGGACGGTATCGAGTCTACAAAACAGATCAAGCAATACGAGCACGAGAATAATTTCCGCCACATCCCGATCGTGGCTGTTACTGCCAATGCGCTAAAGGGCGATAGAGAGAAATTTATGGCGGCTGGGCTTGACGAATACTGCACCAAGCCGATCAAAAAGGATATCTTAGCCCAAATGCTAGATAATTTTATCGGCGATAAACGATCCGATGCAGCGCCTGCCGGTGGAACTACAAAGAAGCTGGTTAAAAAGCTTGTAAAACGCCAGGTACCTAAGACGGTCATTAAAACTGTCAAAGTGCCAAAGACGGTAATGAAGCTAGTTCCTAAAAAAAGTATAGTTTCCGATGACGTAGTGAAAGCTAAGGGTGCGCGCGTGCCGACAAAAGATATACTTATATGTAAGGCAAACATTATGGAAAGTAAAATTTTTGCCAGCATATTAAAACACCAGTATAAAGACGTAGAAATTGCGGGTAATTTCGACCAGCTTATTTCTATGGCGGCTACGGGCAGTTATAAGCTTGTTTTGATTGATAAAAAGCTAGCGGGGCTAGATTTAGCGGCGTTAGAGAGCTTGCGCCGAAAAGCGCCTGTGACTAAGCTAGTGTTGTTTTCTAACGACAACGACGAAAATCCACTATTTAGCGAAGTCGCTAGTTACAATATCACCAAGTCGGGTCTTGAGAAACTCGCACAAAAATATATATAAGGATGAGGTCTTAAATGAGAGATTTGAAAGTTTTAACGGTTGATGACGACGCTATAAATTTAAAGCTACTTGAAGTTATGCTAAAAAAATACGGCAAATTCCAAACCATACTCCAAGCCAAGAACGGCTTGGACGCCCTTGCCGTACTTGAAGTTCAACCCGTTGATTTGATTTTATTAGATATCGTAATGCCTGTGATGAATGGGCTGGAATTTTTAGATAATCTTCACGCTAGAGAAAGTATAGCTCATATCCCCGTCATCGTCCTTACGACGGACGAGACCGCTAAACGAGAGGCTTTAAATAAGGGTGCTTATGACTTTATGACAAAGCCCATCAACGACAAAGATCTTCACAAAAAACTAGACGACGTTATGAATATTATCGGCGATTAAATTGCCGATTTTGTCCTCGTAGCTCAGTAGGATAGAGCGCAAAATTCCTAATTTTGAGGCCACAGGTTCGAATCCTGTCGGGGACACCATCTATCAAATTTTCCCCCTATTTTTAGTTTTTTGATTTTTTTGAAGGCCCTGTTTTACGGCTTTTTCAAATTTTTTCAAAAAAATTTTAAATGCTAAAAACGCTAGATTATACAGGTAGTTTAAGAGAAACTACTATATTAAAAATCGAGATTCTGGGCATAATAAAATATAAAATCTCAATTAGCACTAAAATCCAAGAAACCTTGCCCGAAAATTTAAAAAATTAATGTATTATTATCAATTTTAATTGATAGCCCCTAGCGGAAGATAAGGTCTATAAAAGCGAATATATGCCAATAGATACTTTTGCCATGCTTAAGCTATAAAGTTTTCTTTTGCGGCAATATTCCGATCGTAAAGAATAGGAGCAATCGATGTTTGATCAAAAACCATTATTCTATTATGACGATAGTAAATTTAAAGGAGCCTCTTTGCAACCCCGCGGCGTTAAAAGCGTCAAGCTTATTCTAGCCTCTATCTTTATAGGCTTAAGCCTAGCTCCTAAAGCGTTAATTGCTACTCCTGCCGATATTTCTGGCGCCATAAATTCTGAAGAGCAAAGAATAAGATCAATTAGACAAGGCACCGAGGATCCTTTCATAACGATACGCAGGGAAGAGTCTCGCGCTTCAAGCGTAACCGCGGAGCCTAAGAAAGCAGGAATTTGCTTTAAAATTTATGAGATCAAATTGATTAACGCAGAAGCGCAAAACGAGCAGAAAAATAGCGCGAATTCTAAATTTAACGAAGCGGATTACGAATTTAAAAACAAAGATGATCTAAAAACTCTAGCCGTCAACCCTAAAAGTGGTGCCGGCTCGGGTGTTCTTCTCTTTAAGCCGAATGATGAAAACTTGGGGCGCTCGAAAGTAAAAACTCCCGCTAAGCCCATTAGTCCTACCTTAAATTCCGATCATTCCGTTCCGCCGGGGTTTGAAAGAATTTTAAACTCAACCCTAAAAGAGCTTAAATTTAAAAGCGGCGACTGTTTGGGAAGCGATGAAATTTTAGCTCTGGCAAGAGCGTATAACAATAAAATCATATCCGCAGGCTTTATCACCACGTCCGTTTCCATCCCCCAGCAAAACATCTCCTCAGGCACCCTTCTTTTAGCTCTGCATCCAGGACGCATAGGCGAGATATCGCTTGAGCCCGGCTCTGAAGCCAAGAACAGAAGAAGCATCTTTACCGCATTCGGCGGCGATAAGAGGGGAGAGATTTTAAACTTAAGAGATCTGGAGCAGGCTATGGAAAATTTCAATGCCGCTTCAAGAAGCGAGGCGGAGATAAGCTTAAGCCCTTCCGCAAAGCAGGGCTATTCCGATATAAATATTTCTAAACAGCAAAGCTTGCCTCTGCTGTTTAGACTAAGCGCGGATAATCTGGGCTCCAAATCTAGCGGCAAATACCAAGGCACGGCTATGCTTTACGGCTTAAATTTACTTGGATTAAACGAGAGCGTATTTGCTTCTTACGGTAGGAATTTTTTAAGAGGAGATAAAAAATCTTTAGGGGATGATAGCAAAAGCGGCAGATCAGCTAACTATTATGCGGGCTTTAGTATACCTTTCGGATACTTCTCTCTATCCTTTTGGCAGAACAGATATACCTACGATCAAATAGTACCAGGGGCATATGAGCTTTATACTTATAGCGGAAGCAGCGTTAGAAAAAATTTGGATCTTAACTACGTATATTTTAGAAATCAAAACTCCAAAAATTCCCTGTTTTTTAGAATTTGGCAAAAAAAGTATAAAAACTATATACAAGATTATGAGCTTAGTAACCAAAGAAAGCGCGAAGGCGGCTATGAGGCGGGGCTAAAATCAAAGGTATTTTTTGATAACTCTTCGGTAGAGATGATGCTTTCGTACTTAAAATCCACGGGGGCGTTTAACGCTCTAAGAGCGCCCGATGAAGACTTCGGCGGCGGAAGCTCAAGGTACCATTTGATAAACGCCGCGTTAAATTTTAAAACCAGATCCTCCGCTATCCCTTTAAGCTACGAGTTGGAACTTTACGCAAGAAGAGCCAGCACCCATCTTAGCCCTATAGATAGGCTAAATATCGGCGGATATTATAGCGTTAGAGGATTTGACTCTCAGATGAGCCTGCTTGGAGATAGCGGCTTTCATATAAGAAATACCTTGGAATATAAGTATTTTAAAAATAACGGCGTCTACCTGGCCTTTGATGTCGGCAAACTCAGCTCTAAGGGGAAAGAATATCCCGCAGAGGGTGAAATGCTTAGCGGAGGTGGCGTAGGTCTGAGAGGAAACATCTCGGGCTCTTTTACCTATGATCTTTTGGCGGCTTTTCCTATCAGCAAACCGGAAAATTTTAAAACGGATAGTCCTGCTTTAAATTTCTCTTTAAGCTACGACTTTTAAATTTATCGTTTAAAAATTTAGCGAAATTTTATCGGCGCTTCTTGCGGCGTTTAATATAAACAAAGACGATATAACACTTGCTAAATTTAGCTAACTATTTTTAGCGTAGATACGCCATACTAAGAACCGAGGAATAGCAATCCTGCGCCTACGCCGAACCTTAAAATAAATTTAAACAAATTTTAAATAAAATATCCGAAATTTACCATTTTTTTAAGAAAGTCTTTAAGAAATTTAAGATATAAACCCATCGCAATCGGAGGTTATAAGTATGCAAATTTTATGTTTAAGCTCTATTTTTAATGGCGCAGGGCGTCTTAGCGCTCCTACTTATATAAAAGAATATTTCGGCGTCTTTACCCAAGCAAAGAAACGCCTTGCCGCTCTTTTGCTTATTGGTTTGCTGGCTCCCTGTTTTTCATATTGCGAGATAATACCTGATAACTCCGCTCCCGTAAATCATAGAGCTTCGGTGTCTCAAACTCCGAATGCTCCCGCTACTCAGATAGATATAGCCTCTCCTAACGATAGAGGGGTTTCTATCAACGAATACTCTAAGCTTAACACTCCTAAAGAGGGCACGGTATTTAATAACTCTCAAGGTGGAGCTATAAGTAAAACTGCAGGCTACATACCGCCAAATCCGAGACTCAATCGCGGCGAAGCCAAGCTTATAATCAATCAGGTAAACTCGCCTCTTCCTTCAAATTTACAGGGTAATATTGAGATAGCGGGCAGAAAAGCCGATCTCATCATCGCTAATCCTAGCGGTATCAACGTAAACGGCGCTACCATAATAAATTCCTCCTCTACTACATTAAGCACCGCCACACCCACCTATGAAAACGGACATCTTAAATCTCTAAACATAAGCAAGGAAGGCTCTATAAATATAGGAGCGGACGGCCTAAACGATAACGGAGATTATCTAAACGTAATATCTAATAGCCTAAAGCTGGAGGGTAAAATTTACGCAAACGAGATAAACGTAGTAGCGACGGACGGTAAGGTATCTTTAAAAAATACAAACTCCGGATTGAGGCAGGATAATCTAAAGATCGAGCAAGAAGGGGGACCGCATCCTAAGGGCGTATCCATAGACTCCTCAGCCCTAGGAGGAATGTATGCGGGCAAGATAAATATAATATCTACTAAAGATGGAGCGGGCATCAACAATAAGGGAGCTATCTTAGCGGACAGCTCTTTAAAGATAGATGCTAACGGAGATCTGATAAATGAAGGAAAGCTGGGTTCCAACGGACAGACCCAAATCAGCTCAAAGACCATCTCCAACCAAAAGGGCTCTAAAATTTCAGCCTCCAATCTGGATATAAAAGGCTCCTCGGTAGAAAACAGAGGAAATATACAGGCTAATACTCTAAAGCTAAAAGCGGATAGGCTAGATAATATAAAAGGCTCTATAAGCTCAAGCTCTGCCTTAAAGATAGAAGCGAAAAGCCTAAGCAACAAAGATAGAGCCGTAATAGGAGCGGCTAAGAGCGAAAGGCTAAATGAGCTGGGCTTGGACGATACCAAAGACCCTTCCAAAACAGGAGTTATTCCTCCCTCCAAAAACGAGCTTAGCGTAATAAGCGCGGAGCACATATCAAATATAGGCGGAGCGATACTTTCAAACGAAAGCTATTTGGATATAAAAGATAGCCTTTTAAACGATAACAGCCTAATGGTATTAAGGGCGCTGGATTCCGAAATTCCAAATTTTTATAACCTTTCAGGTTCTACCTTTATAGTGCAAGAGGGCTTAAGCTTGCGCGGCAACAATCTACGCAACGAAAGCTCAAAGATCATCTCCCTAGGAGGCGCTCTTTTAGGCTACGACAGTATAGATAACTCCAAAGGCTCTATCCTAAGCGGAGGAAATTTAATCATAAACAAAGGCGCTCTTAATAATGAAGAGGGGCTGATAAGCTCTAAAGGGGATCTTGCTTTAAACATAGATAGTCTTAGCGCTTTAGGTAAGCTAAGCTCTGACGGTAGTTTATATCTGGGACTAAAGGACGATTTGAGCTATAACGGAGGGATCTACGCAAGCGGCGATATATACTTAAACCTACAAGGAAATTTTATCGCCTCACAAAGGCTGATCTCCAATAAAGATCTGATCATAAACGCCAAGGATATCAAAAACGAAAGCATCATAGCCGCACTTGGAAATTTGGCTTTAAAAGCAAAGGAGCAAATTTTAAATTTAGGCTCTTTAATCGCGCGCGGCGAGCTGATAACAAACTCTGAAAGCCTAATCAATAAAAAAGCTCTCGTTTATGCGCAAGACGGCGTAAGTTTAAACGCTAAAAATATCCTCAATCAAGACGCGTCCAATATACTTAGCGGAGGGGATATAGTTATAAATACGAGCTTTCTTAGCAACGAAGCGCTATCTAACATCATCTCTCAAAGAAATTTAAATATTTTTAATGAAAGAGGCGGGGAGGGCAAGGCTGACGAGATAACCAACGCCTCCTCTTTGATATATGCAAGGGGCGCTCTTAATATCGGTGCTAAAAAGCTAAACAACCGCTCGGTTAACGAGCCCGTAAAGAGAGTTCAAAGCACCGGCTATAATATAGATTTTACCTGCAATGGCGATGGCTGGGGTTGCAGCGGCGTAGCCATCCCTTTAAAGGTCAATGCGGCAGAGATAAAAGAGCGCATCCTTAAGCAAAATCCTAATATTAGCCAGGATGAGCTAAACGCTAAGATCATGGAGGAGCTTAGCGAGCAAGATATGAATCTATACGTATTAAGCTTATATAAAAATACTAGGCTTCCGGGGGAGGATACTAGGCTATATGATGCTATAACGTTAAATTTAAAAGACAACCTCTTTGGCATAAGAAGAAGCAAGCCTCATAAGAAGGAGAGATTAAGGCAGATAAGCTACAGCATCAATAAAGAGTATATAACGGAAGATAGCCTAAGTAAATTTATGGGCTCAAACATAATCTCCGCAGGGGATAGCAACCTTAACATAGATGAGCTAAATAACGATAAGAGCGTAATTTATGCCTATAACGATCTGCTCTTAAATGTAAAGAGCCTAAACAACCGCTCTTTAAGTCTAAATCATAGTATAACGAGCCAGGCGGAGTATAGATGGAAACATAAAAGCCACGGTGGTAAAGGCGGCTATAGCGACCAAAAGAATATCTACTACTCTCAGCCTGCTATTGCCTCCATAATAGGAGCTAAAAAAGATATAAAAGGCTACGCGGGGGATATTTCAAATTTAAACTCACACGGGCAGATAAACTCTGGTAACGCTCCTACTCTTATAAAGGAAGCTTTTTCTAAAATAGATTACTCCCTAATAGGCAAGGGGCTCCTTAATCCTAACGCTTTAAATCTCAATAAAAACGATCTCGCGCCTAGCCTTAATAACGAAGCGGATATGCAAGATATTATTAGGCCTAGCTATATAAATAATCTCTTTTCGCCTATAAGCAGTAAATTTTATAATACCTTCTACGTTTATAGCGAGCTGATACCGGATTTTTCATACATGCACAATAAACTAAGCTTGCTTTATGATAAAAAAAGGACCTCTTTGAACTCTTCAGAGGAAGAAGATGATGGTACCTTACTTAGCTCCGCACCTTCTTTGATATACGCAGGAGGCAGCATAGATCTAAGCGTAAACGGCGATCTTAAAAACGAAGGGATAATCTACGCGGGATCAAATATGAACCTAAAAGCCGGCAGCGTATCAAATTTAAACTCCGCCTACATCATCGCCGCGAACGCCCTAAGCATATCGGCCAAAAAGGATATAATAAACGCCTCTTCTTTGATACAAGGACGCAGCGTAAGCTTAAACGCGGGCAGAGATATAGTACATAAAACTCTAAGTAAAGAGATAAACCTAAATAGAGCCTACGGCAATCAAAGCAGCACCTATATAGGCACTATCTCAAATATAAAATCTACCGAGGGCAGCGTAGCATTAAATGCAGCTCGCGATATAACCGTAACCGGAGCAAGCATAGACTCGGCTGCAAATTTAATCCTAAACGCCGCAAAGGACGTAAATATAAATAGCGCGGAAGAGAAGCTAAGCTATAATTTTAAAAGCAAGGGCGGATACTATAAAGAGGATATCGTTAAGAATACAAGCTCCAAACTTAACGCCAAAGATAATATCTTAATAAAAGCGGATGGTATCAACATAAGCGGAGCGGATATTAATGCGCGCGGCGGAGATGCTTTGCTGCAGGCAAAGAACTCCATAAATCTAAGCGGAGATATCGATAGCAACTACTACGAGAGCGAATTTAAAGAAAAGGGCTTTGCGTCTAAAAAAAGCACTACTATTAAAATTCTAAATCAAAGCGTAGTACCTACCAGCATAAGCGCTAAAAATATAATGCTTAGCTCGCAAGAAGCTGATATCAATATAGCAGGCTCTGCGTTAAAAGCTAAAGAGGCCATAGATATGCAGGCGGGAAACAATATAAATATATCGCCTCTAAGCTATAACTTCTTAAACTATAAAAATAGCTCCAAATCCTCTTTGGGTGGATTGAAAGCTAGTATGGATATGCACTCGCTTTATAAACGAAATTTGCAAAGCTCCTCCCTATCTAGCGAAACAGCAGATATAAACTTAAGAGCAAAGAACGATCTAAGCCTAATATCCGCGGATATTTCAAGCGGACGCAATCTAAACTTAGGCGCGGGAAATTCCATCAATATCCTAGCGGCCAAGGAGTATAAAGAGGAGCTAAGCGCCCATAAAAGAACAAGATTCAACCCTATATCGGTTCTAACATATTCCGGTTTGGTAGCAGCATCTATCATAGCTCCGGAAAATGCTATAGCTGCTATAGGAGTAGAAAAGATAGGCGGCAAGACCTTTACTGAGATATATAGATCGGATTATAATAGCAAGCAGGTAAAAGAAGGTATATCTAAACTATCCGATATCAAAGCTGCGGGCGATATAGGCTTAAACTCTCCTACAGCTTTTATAACTTCAAATATGAAAGCGGGCGGAGATATAAATATAGACGCTAAAAACCTAACTATATCCGCTGCCTCTAACGAATATGGCGAACAAAGCTTGCAAAAAAGTACCTCCGTATCTGTTGCTAAAGTAAAAGATATCCTAAGTCAGATGAAGCCTAAGTCCTTAGATGAGTTTAAGAAAGATACCAGCGTTAAAGTAAAACTAGCCGATGCCTCATACGATAAATCAGATATGAGCTCATACGGCACGAAGGCTGTCTCTTCAAATATGGAAGCTAAAAATATAACTCTTAGAGGGGATAATAGCCTAAGCGTTATAGGCTCAAACCTAAAGGCAAAGGAGGATCTTAACTTAATATCCAAAGATGGAAATATAAATATAATAAATTCCACCGATACCGCAAGCTCCTCATCTAATTCTAAACATCTGGAAGGCTCCATATCTCTTACCGTACAAAACGAATACGCCCAGATAGCTCCTGCGGCTATCGCCTTGCAAGAAGCGATAAAACAGCTAAATCAGACCAAAAAGCAATATAAGGAGTATAAGGATCAGAAAAATGCTCTACAGGACAAACTTGTCGAGTTAAAAAACCGCTATAAGGCTAAAGAGGTAGGCATAGACTACTCCGATATCGAAGACCTACAAAACATAATAGAGGACGTAAAGGACGAAGAGAAATACTATCTATCAAATATCGCTCTAGCTACCGCTAATGTAGCCTCTAAAACCGCCGCCCTCATCTCTCAAGGATCTGCCGCATCCTCTAGCTGGGTTACCTGGGGCTTTAGCGTCGGCGCCTCTGCAGAGCTTAGCGGAACCACTTCCAAAGATAGCTCTAAATCAAGTAGCTCCGTAGCCTCTAATCTTAGCGGCAAGAATATTAAAATTTTAACTGATAGCAATAAAGATACCGCTATAAATATCAAAGGCTCAAATTTATATGCTAGTAACGATATACACCTAAACACTCATAATCTCTTTATCGATGCTTCCCAAGATAGCTATGAGGCTAAGCAAAGTTCTAAAACCGTAAGCGGAAGAGTATCCGCTACTATGTATGGAGGCGGAGGAGGAAGCGCAGGGCTTGATTACTCTAAAAGCAATATGAAAGAAGAGAGCCTTAGCCACAATAACGCTAAAGTTTATGCAGGACATAATATATACGCCTTAGCTAGTAACGACGCTTTAATAAAAGGAGCAAACCTTAGAGCGGATAACGCTTTAGCTTTAAAGGTAGGACATGATCTAAGCCTTCATAGCTTAAGAGACAGCTATAATTACGATAGCAAATCAAGCTCTATAGGGGCAGGTATAGGCATAAGCGGCAGTAAAACAACCTCCGATCCGGACAATCCCTATGACATAGGCAACAACATAGTAAGGTATAAGGATTCTAAGCTTTCAAGCATAAACGCTAACTACTCCAGATCCAAATCAAGCACTATGGTAAAACAGACCGTGCTATCTAGTATAACCGCTAAAGAGCTAGACATAGAAGTAGGAGCTAACACAGATCTAAAAGGTTCACTAATAGCCGCAGGCTACTATGATGAGAGCGGAAATTTCATAGATAACGGCAAGCTTAGATTAAAAACAGATACCCTAACATTCTCAAATTTAAGCAACACCAGATACGACAAATCAAATTCTTTAAGCATAGGGGCAAATTATGCTTTTAAAGATCCGCAACAAGGAGAAGGCGGAAGTAAAGATGGAGGTAGCCAAGACCAAAGTTCGCAAGCCAAAAGCGGCACGAGTTTGCAAGATAAAAAGAACGATACCGATCCTAAGTCTAAAATTTCATCGATTAACTACTCTAATAATAGAAACCTATCCTACTCTATAAGTAAGAGCTTAGCTACTATAGGAAAAGGAGAGCTTATAGTAGGAGATAAAGATATAAGCTCTTTAAGCAAGGATGAGCTTGCTTCTTTACAATCTGATCCTAACAATAAGGCTCTATATAACTCAGACGATCTTACTAGATTAAACAGAGATAGCTCCAAGCTAAATAAAGAGCTATACTCTACTAAGCTAAGCTCTAACGTTGATGCAAGCGTAGATATGAGGTTGTTTAGCGAAAGGGGAAGGAATGAGATAAAAAGAGAGCTAGATCAAGTATTAGATGATCTGGATGATATAAGATTAGGTATAAAAGATAAATTTGAAACAAATAAATTAACGGAAGAACAAAAGCGTATTGTAGAAACTCAATCTGCTAAAGATGCGCTAACTATTCTATTAAGACAAAGCGGAGTTAAAGAAGAAACTATAAATGAAATAGTAAATTCGCCGACTATAAAGAATTTCGCTTATATAGCTGATAAATTAAATTCAAAAGCCGTATCTTCTGGCGACTTAAGTACAGATCAAAATCCAGAAATTTCTTATACCAAAAATGGTACTCCTAGTATGAATTTAGGTACCGTTATTGTAGATGGGTCTGAAAGCATGCTTAATGTTTATGGTTTAGCTACAAAAGGTGCCGATGCGGCAGCGTTTATCATAGATAAAATCGGCCGTACTGCCGCAACTGTATCGGTAGCAGCTATACAAACTATGATATCGGGTCCAACAAAAACGATTGCAGGTATAGCCACGGACAATATCTCCGATAGGTTTACGCGACCGATCAAGCAAGCCATAAGCGATAAGACACGAAAATATTTAACAGAAGATGAGGATGAAGCCTATATAGCAGAAAATCAAAGGGGTATCAATATAGTATCTGATTCTGTCGGCGAAGTGGCTGTGGGTGCTGTTTTTGGTGGAATAAACAGGTTTATCAAATCGCTTACCAAACTATCAAAGGCAAATAAAGATCTAATAAATAATAATAAATTAGAGAGCGTAGAGAAAAAATTGACGGATGGGAATTCCAATAATAAAAACTTATCGCTCGATTCGAATACCAAAGTTGAAGATAAAATCAAGTCCACGACAAAAATTGATAAGACCGAAACTAATTCAAAAAATATATCGAAGGACGATAAGGAATTAAAGGATGCAGAGAAAAAATTGACGGATGGGGATTCCAATGTAGACAATCCTTTAGAAAATATTGTTTATTCTGATAGGGTAAAAGATCAGATAGAGAAGAATAAGAAAGGGGAGTTTCATACGTTTCCAGAAGAAGTACTCGCCTTTGGCAAATACGGTAAAGTTACAAAAATTATAGGACGCGATGGTATAGAGAGGACTAAAGTTGAGATTGAAGGTTCTTATGGAAAGAAGGATGGAGTATTTGAGTTTATCATAGAAAATGACGGCAAAACCGTTAACCATAGATTTTTTAAGCCAAAGCCAAAGACAAAGACAAATTAAAAGGAGAGATTATGTTTATAGACGAAGATTATGTCAATATCGTGCCGCAGGATCTGCTAGAGCGCGGTATTCGCTTAAGAGAGGAACTCGGTTTTTATGAAATCGCTTGGAAATTCGACGATGTAATGGAGGTGCTTAAAATCACAAAAAGTAAAGATATGGTTATCCTCGGAGGAGACGTATATCGCTTAAGCGGTAATAAGCCCATAATCACAGGCGATGGCTGGTACACGAACAAGGGAGATGACGATGCATTCGAAGTGGCGATCGAATATATCACTAAGTATCGCGCTAGAAATGGAGATGACTTTGCATACTGCCCGACTATTTGTCCATATACAATCCTACAGGAGCCAAATGAACAAACAGAAAAATGATCAATTTTTTATAAACAAGAGTTTACCGCCTAACGTAGAAAGATGGCTCAACATAATGCTTCGATATAAATTTAAAGGCAGAGATGAATTAATATCTCATCTCAAACTTATAAAGATCGATAGCGTGATAAAGGAAGCAGGTTATATGCTAATAAAATTTAAAGAGCCTAAAGGTACGGAAAAGCTATCGTTAGAAAATTTCCCGATAAACACTACAGTAATAGATATTATGGTGTTCACAAAAGGAGAATATGAAACCAACTTCTTACTCTACAATAACGATTATGTAAGTAGGCTAGAGATTTATAATGTTGCAAGCGAAGCATATCTTGAATTAGAAAATTTTGAGAATATTCAATTTTATAATTTTGATGAAAATAAATATGAATAAGTGCTTGAAATTAATAGTAGCCCTATTTTGTGTCAATATAATGGCTGCGAGCTTATTAAAAGCAAATAACCTCGTAAGCTACAAGGGCTCAAAGCTTTCAAGCATAAACGCCAACTACTCCAGATCCAAATCAAGCACTATGGTAAAACAGACCGTGCTATCTAGTA
>CAUSCW010000014.1:0-41824 GCA_963530195.1 uncultured Campylobacter sp. | reverse complement strand
TATCGGCATAATATCCTTTTTGCTTATCTTGTTTATATCTTTGTCGCAAATATCCCTTAAAGCTTTAAAGCTCATATCTCGTCTTTTAGAGGTTGCTAATGCGACATTGCCGTTATGTCTGCGAAACTGTCTATAAACGCTTGCCAGAGTATTTTTAGCAGTGGTCAGTTTAGTAGAATCGTCTATCATTAAACCTTTAAGAGTTTCTTTGGCTTCGCTTAGGCTTATCTCATCTGCATTACCTAAAGACTTAATCAGCTTGCCGCCTATGCAATAGTGATAGTGTCTATGGATTGTTTGTATTCCCTTTTTAGTAAATGAGCGGTAAAATCTAACTGCTATATGCTCATCTATCATTTCTACCATAGTATTTTTGCGATGAGGCAGGGAGAAATTTCTGATCACTTTATCGGGGTTCGTTTTAAAAGCCGGATCGTCTTTAATCTTAGAAAAAACTTTCATAACTGCTTGTCCTTTAAAATTTCATATAGTTTCATAGGACAAATTATAAAAGTTTCCAAAGAGTTTAACAAGCTTGAGAGCTACTATACATTTTTTAATATATAGTAGTTTCTCTTAAACTACCTGTATAATCTAGCGTTTTTAATATTTGAAATTTTTTTGAAAAAATTTGAAAAAGCCGTAAAACAGGGCTTTCAAAAAAATCAAAAAACTAAAAATAGGGGGGAAATTTGATAGATGGTGTCCTGCGTTGGATTCGAACCAACGACCCCCTCATTAAAAGTGAGATGCTCTACCTACTGAGCTAGCAAGACATCCTAAGAAGTGGCGCGACGAATGGGGCTCGAACCCACGACCTCCGCCGTGACAGGGCGGCATTCTAACCAGCTGAACTACCGTCGCACCAAAAATCACACTTGCGGTACAAGTGCTAAAGAAGTATGAAATCCAAGGATTTCAAAATGGTGGTCGCTGTAGGGATCGAACCTGCGACATCCACCTTGTAAGGGTGGCGCTCTACCAGCTGAGCTAAGCGACCGTTTGGGTTTAAAAAAGAAATGTGATTATATATCCAATACGATTAATTTTCACTTAAACAATGATGAAAAGACTGAAATTGTGCTATACTTGCGACATAAAATTTTATCAAAGGCTCGGTAAATTTAGATGAAAAAGTTGGTTTTCGCCCTGTTTTTAGCGCTTCAAGCCCCCGCTTACTCGCCGAACGAGATCGTAAACGCCATCGCCGCAGTAGCGCAAAACGAAGGGGTAAAACCTGAAATTTTATACACCATCGTCAAAATCGAAAGCGACTTCGAGCCCTATACGATCTCCTTTTTGACAAACAAAGCAAACGCCGATTATTTTGCGGGCCTGCGCAATCAAAATATCCGCATCAAAACGAGCAACTATAGCCTAAATTCCAGCAAATGGGTCGTTACGATCATACCGGCAAACGAAATTTACGCCGTGCAGATCGCCAAGTATCTGTACGAGGATGGCTTTAGCATCGACGTAGGGCTTGGGCAGCTAAACGCCGTAAATTTCAGCCAAAATGAGATCGATTATATATTCAACCCGATGTACAACCTCACCAAATGCGCTAAAATCCTACGCAAATGTTGGAATGCTAAAGACAAAAATATCAAAGACACGATCGAGTGCTACAACTACGGCATGCGCAAACGCTACTCAAACCCCTACTACAAGCGCTTTTACGAACATTACGAGAAATTTTTCGGCAAGCCCTATTAAGAGTTAGTAAAATTTCGCTAAAATCGCGCAAATTTTAAAAAAGGATATTTCATGATACTGATCGCAGGACCCTGCGTGATCGAAAGCCGCGAGCTAATAATGAAAGTCGCGGAAAGTTTGCGCAAATTTAACGAAATGAGCGGGGTGGAATTTTACTTCAAAAGCAGCTTCGATAAAGCCAACCGCACCAGCATCTCAAGCTTCCGCGGCCCGGGATTGCAGCGCGGCTGCGAAATTTTAGCCGAGGTAAAGGAAAAGTTCGGCTATAAAATTTTAACCGACATCCACGAGAGCTACCAGGCGGAGCCCGCCGCACGCGTCGCCGACGTACTGCAAATACCCGCGTTTTTGTGCCGCCAAACCGACCTGCTCGTCGCCGCAGCCGGCACGCAAGCGGTAGTAAATATCAAAAAAGGCCAGTTTTTATCGCCGCAGGCGATGAAACACAGCGTCGAAAAGGTGCTGCAAACCCGCAGCGCACGGGCTTATACCCCGCAAAGCGGCGCGGAATCTGGCGGTACAAAGGCTGCTCAAAACAGCGCCTGCTCTAGCGATACCGAAATTTGCGGCGCACAAAACCGCGCTCGAAACGGTGCGGATAGCGGATCTTCGGCGCTAGGCGCGCAAAATTCTTGCGGCGCTGGAATCGGTACCGAAAATGCCACTAAAGGTACGGCGACGCCTTGTACCGCACAAAGCGATAACGAAGCGCAAAGCGCCTTGCAACCAAACCTCTCTCATGCTTTCAACGCGCAAGACGGCTCGATAAGTGCTGCACAAAATGCCCCGCAGCCGAGCGGCGAAGGGATGCACGATCTGGCGCGCTGCCACGGCGTTTGGCTCACCGAGCGCGGCAGTACCTTCGGCTACGGAAATTTGATTGTCGATATGCGCTCACTGCCGATTATGCGCGAGTTTGCACCGGTCATTTTCGACGCGACGCACAGCGTGCAGATGCCTAGTATCGGCGCTACGAGCGGCGGAGATTCGCGCTTCGTGCCGTACCTTGCACGAGCGGCGGCGGCCGTGGGCGTGGACGGCTTTTTTTACGAAACGCACCCTGATCCCGCCCACGCGCTTTCGGATGGGCCGAATATGCTAAATTTGCAGCAGCTAGAGCGCGTCGTAGCGCAGACGCTCGCGATTCAAAAAGCGCTCGGATTTTAGCTCGCGATACCTTGGATTAAATTTAAACCTCACGCCAATGCTCGCGAATTTTGCACTTGAAATTCGTGAGCATGGCTCTATCTCGTAAAAATCTCTCTATCTTTAATTTCATATTTTAACCTAAATTTAAGTAAAAATTCATGGTTATACAACGTTCTTCTGTTTTATTTCAAAGAGCGCGAAATGGATTATGCCAAATCAATCTCGCAAAGGGCAGAGAGATATTCGCTAAGACTATTAAAACGCTAGATCACTTCTATCATTCACTTTATATGATCAACAAAGGCGCAGAAATTTTAGGCAGGGTGCTGAAATAGAGCTCGCGGCGAGCCTTTACGTAAATATTTTAGAATTTTGTAATTAGCCATTTTGCAACTACAAAAACACGCAAAATTCTAAAATCACTAGATAAAATTTATAAATTTTGTCACCGTAAATGCAGCTGAATGCTTTAGCGGCTATCTAATTTTTTATAGTAACATCCGCGTCTATGCCTCCTCCTATATGATTATCATCTATTTCTCTTATGTAATCGATCTTGTCAATGCTTATTGTTGCCGGAACATCTGTATCTAAATAAAATCTAACTTTTTTGTCGGAGCTGTAAGGATATTCTACGTAATGCACACAGACCCCAAACAATATAATAGCTATCATTAATAACGATATCGCGGTTATGCCACTAAAGGCTAGTTTTAATAATCTTTCGATATCCCCTCCGTTAAAAGAAACTTTCTCTTTTATTGCAGCTTTCTTTTCAGGGATAAATTCTTTGCTATTTGCAGATCTACTTTTGGATCCAAATAGTGCAAGAGCTATAAATACAGTTAATGGTAATGCGATTATACCGCAAAGAAGTGCTGTTGAGTTTTCCATATTTTCTCCTTTAAAATAGACTTTCTCTTTTAAAATTTTTACAGTAAAAATCAAAAAATGCATCCTTATCTGCAAAAATTTCTTTAAAAATTCCGTTTCGGCTTAATCCTACAAAGAGCGCGGCAGCACGAGATTGAGCGGAAAATGACTTTTTAGGATTAAATTCTATATCGCTGAAATAATCATATTTTAAAACTTCATCCGCTAAATTTGGATTTTCTTTTAGAGCGCTTAGATATAAAAAATCATAAAAATACGTTTTTGGCTCAGTACTAAAACGTTCACCGAAAAGCTCAAATCCACAAAAATTTCCACTATTTTTTAACGGCGGATATTTTTTAGGATGAACTTTAGCACTAAAAATAATCTCTTCAAACGGACCGCCTCGCTCAAAAAATTTTGAGCCTTGAAAAAACCGTTCAACGCTAGCTTCTATTAAATTTTGATCTTCATCTTTTAAACGAAGCTTTAAATTAAAAGCGCTTAATGCTCTGCCTAAAGGGCTTGGTGAAGCCTTGCTAATTTCTAAAATTTTTTCGCTTTTAAGCTCTCTTTTGGCACTATTTAAAAGACTATCTATTGATTTTATCTTTTGAGATAACGCAAAGCCGCTAAAAAATTCAAATTTTATATCTACGCTTTTTACAAAAGGACTCTTATCTATCGCATAAAAAATCGGTCTAATAGCATGCATTTTCTAATTCCTAACTAGCGGTATTATTTCGCTTATAAATTTTAGCGGAATCTTTTCGTAAATCATAACTTCAGCTTGTGAAATTTTGTATAAACTATTTTGAGCTACGTCGTATGACGGAAATTCTTGTATAGAATAAAGACTTATAAAATTTAAATAGTTTTTGATAGTGCTATACCTTCCAATATGCGCTGCATTTGCCGTGGCGTTTTGATCACTCATAATAAAGGCATGATAAAATAACACGATCGGAGATATTAAAATAATAGCAAGGTTTTCATTTTTATGCCTATCGATAAAAGTGTTAAGCATACAATTATCGCCTATGACAGATAAATGCACATAATTCCCTAAATTGCGTCTATTATCTAGCTCATTGGATAGCTCGTTAGTTAATAAATTTGGTCCTACGCCATTATTTTTTAAATAGTTCATACAAAAAATTCCACCCATTTTTATAATGGAGCTTAAATTTGAAAGTTTTGTTAAATGGATAAAATCGTAATATTTGCTCTTGCCTGTAAAATTATCATTAATGAAAGCTAGGGCTTCTTGATAGTTCTCGTCTTTGGTTAAATTAAACTTCGGCTCCGGTTTGAAATCCGCAATATCACCGACTTGAGGAATATTTGGGTAATGAAAATTCTTGCAGCGAGAAAATTTCTTTATATTCGCAATAGCGGCGTCTAGACTGGAATATATAACAAATCCTTAAAATTAAATTTAAGGTAAATGATACTCTCTCTTAAATTTTTACTTAAAATTATGATGGTTTTTTAATATAAATTTATAAGTTATTTACTTAATATATAAAATTTTTGCTGCATATGTTAGTAATTTTTTACTCATCACAGATATCTAAATTTAATCGCAAGGATGTCAAACCGCTATTCTGCGCTTTATTTTGTATCTTTATCTAAAATTTTGTTTTTATCGATATAATGCGACTTCTTGACCTTTTCGTCTAGTGGCTCAGGACGTTGCATTCTCAGTGCGAAAACGCGTGGTTCAAATCCCGCAAGGGTCGCCATTATGGACTTATACAAGCCTCTTGATTTTAAACGATAAATTTATCTATGATTTTATCATGGACTTTCATACAGCCCATCTGATTTCAAATAATAGATTTTACCCGCGATTTTATCGATGAAACTTTTATCGTGTGAGACGATGATCTCACTTACGTCAAGCCCCGCCAAAATCCCCGCCACGCGCTCCTGCATCGCCTCATCAAGTGCCGTCGTAGGCTCGTCCAGTAGCAGTATCCTAGGCTCGCATACCAGCGCGCCCGCAAGCGCCACTAGCTTTTTCTCGCCGCCGCTTAGATGAAAGGGCACCCGCTCGCACAGATGCTCGATTCCCAAGCGTCGCAGCGTCTCCAGCGCCTTGCGCTCGATCTGCTCTTCACCTAAAATTTCAAGCTTTTTTAGATGGTCGTTTTCGCTGCCCTGCCTTAAAATTTGCGCCTTACGACCAAAAAATTTAGAAAAAATTCCACGTCTTTTCTCCACATTTCGTGCTCGTTTTAGCCGCTCATTTTGCGCACGCAGGCTAAATGCGACGTCCTCAAACACGCTCGCGCACAAAAACTGATCGTCGCTATTTTGAAATAAAAACCCGATCTCGTGGCGAAATTTTATAAAATCCTCCGCACACTCAAGCTTCTCGCCGAAAAGCTCGATCTCGCCCTCGCCCCATTGTCTTAGGCCGCCTAAAATTTGAAGCAGGCTCGTCTTGCCCTGCCCGTTCGCGCCCAGAATCGCCACTTTTTCCTTATGCCCTACGCTCAAATTTACGCCGCGAAAAATTTCTCGCTCGCCGTTTTTAGCGCTTAAATCCAGTGCCTTAAGCGAGCAGCTCATAAGATAGCTCCGATTTTAACAGATACGCACGCCAGCACGAACGTCAAAAACGAGGCCTCCGAGACGCCCAAACCATCGCGACGTTCGTAAAATAGCCTACCGCAAAACCCTCGCGCGCTCATCACCAGGCTTAAATTTCTTGCTTGCTCAAGTGCCGAAATCGCTAAAATCCCGATCAAATTCGCATAAATTTTATAGGTAAAAATTCCGCTCGTCCCCACAAATCCGCGCATGCGCAAAAGAGCTTGCAGCCTTGCTAGATCCGAACGTAAAAAATTTACGAATCGCCCGCAGCAATACACCAAAGAGCTTAGCTTTTCGCCGAGCCCGAGCCCGTAAAATCCGCGCGCGAAAAAATATTCATCCTTGCCGCAAAATAGCAAAATTGCAAACGCCATTATCAAATTCGCGCGCAAAAATATCACGCCCGCAAGCTCGTAGTTGCCGACTATGGCGGGGCTTAACGCGCTTAAAATCGCAAAGATATTTAATACCGCAAGCCTTGTGCAGACCGCGCGCGCAATCGAAATTTTAAGTGCAAAAAGAAGTAGCGGCGGGGCAAAAAACGCTGCGTAAAGCTGCCCACTAAGTCCGACGCCGAAGCTGAAGATAAAAAACGCGAGCAGTGATACGGCGGGGCTCATTTGCGCGCTCTTTTCGCTAGCCACATTAAAGCAAAAAAGCCGAAAATCAAGGCCAAACAAAGCGCGATTTTAGGCGCCTCGGCGGACTGGCTTTGAAACGCCATGCTCCTAATATCGCTCTTAGAACTTTCTTTTGGCAAGATGCTTTGCGAGGCGGAATTTTCCAAAGGCTTGGAAGCATTTGAAATTTTATCTTTAGACACACTGCCTTTCGGCGCGATATTTTCGGGCGCGCTGTCTTTGGACGCGAAATTTTTAGCGGCGTTCGAATTTTGCGGCATAGGATTTTCAGAAACGTCAGAATTTTGCGGCGTGGAATTTTCAGGATCACCGGAATCCTGCGGCGTAAAGTCCTCGGCGCTAAATTCCATCTGCGCGCCGTGCCCTGCACCTCCGTAAATTTGAATAGTAAAATTTTTAGCCGGGATCTTTATGCTCGCAAGTCCCTCTTTATCGGTCCTAGTGCGCAAAATTTCGCGCCCGTCCGCACTGATTAAAACTTCGCACTCCATGCAGGGAGAATTTTTATAAAAATAGCTATAAATCGCCACTCTATCGCCCTCTTGCGTCGCAAAAAGATGAAGCGCATGCGAAAATGCGAAGGAGCTCAAAACCGTCAAGAACAATAGTGCTCTCATCGCCTCTGTCCGCCGTAAAATTTCGCAATAAAGCTAAGCGCAAAAAGAGTGATGATCCCTTCCAAAACAGCTAGGATCGCACCTTCGAGCGAGATGAGCGTCGCGATAGCAAAAAACTCCCGCCCGCTAATGAAAAGCACGAGATCAAGAAGCAGCATCGAGCAGACAATCGGCACGAAACCCGCCAAAAATAGATAAATTTTTTGCGTACGCGCTTTTAGCTCTTGCGCTTTTGAGGCGGCGGCGGCAAAGAGCCCGCCCAAAATCGCTGGAAAGCCGATGACTGCGGTATTTACACCGAGCACGCTAAGCCCTCCGAAGCCAAAAAACGCCCCTTGCAAAAACAGCGCGACGAAAATCGCCAAGATCGCTCGCGAGCCCAAAAACGCGCCCACGAGCCCGCTTAGCATCAAATGCATGGAGCTGACACCCACGGGCAGGTGCACGAAAGAGGCAACGAAAAACAGCGCGCTAAAACATGCGATCCTGGGGATTTCAGACTGCCTTACGCGCCATAAAATCGCCGCTACCGCAGGCGCCGTAACTGCCCAGCCGGCAAGCAGCACGGGCGCACTCAAAACTCCTTCGCTAATGTGCACGGCTCGCCTCCTTTAAATCGCTCCCGTTTTTTAGACGCGCAAAAACGCGGGAGCTAGTTAAATTTAAGGCATTTGCAACCTTTGCGATAATTGCCTTTATTGCTACAGGTCTTGCTTTTACGGCTTTTGCCGCGACAGAATTTTCGGCTGTAAAACTCGCGGCTTGCGTCCTATTTGCGGCAACCGCTAGCGTAAAACTCGGAGCGGTCTCAAAACCGTTTGCGGAACCGGCAAATTTGATAAATTTTACGGCTCGCATGGCGCAAGAATTTTCGCTTGCTACATTTGCAGGAGCGGCGAGCGGATTTTGCAACGCAAAATTTAAATCCCTGATCGATCTCGGCGCGGTGCTCGCGCAGTAAAACAGAGCTTGCGAAATTTTAAAAGTTGGGGTTTTTAAAATTTCAAAAAACGAAATTTTGCACGCGGGTATTTTACGCTCATAAATCCACGGATGTGAAATTTTACGGCTCGAAGCTACTAAGAGCGGATTTCTACCGAGCAAAATTTTACGCGGCAGAGCTTCGCTACTTAAAATTCTACTCAGCAAAATTTTGCTCTGTAAAGTTTTAACCAAACCCCGAAACGCAGACTGCGCGCAGATGCGAAACGACAAAATTCTTCCCCGTAAAATTTCAGCCGCAGAATTCGCTGAAAATTCTACGTTCAAAAGCAAAATGCGCAAAAATAAAATTTCAAAGCCCTGCTCAAGCGTAAATTTAAATTTATCCGCAGCCGCGCAAATTTCGCCCGAAAAAAGAGATCTCACCGAGCCGCTCCGCTATTTTTTCAGCTCGTCCGCCTTGATCCAAAGCACGGCTCCCAGCTCATTTACGGGCTGCTCGCTTCCTTTGGCGGCCTCCTCCTCGCTAAGAGCCGCAAAGCCCCACCAACCGGCAACCGGCATCACGAAGCTAAACTCGCCCGCGCCGTTGGTTTTAACGACCTGCGTGACATGCGCCTCGCTAGGGGCTTTGTAGCCCTTATCGTTATATAGCTCTATCTCCACGTCCGCGCCTGGGACGGGCTTTCCGTGCAGTAAAAAAACTCCGCTAAATATCTCTCCCGCATACAGCGCATAAGGCCGCACTAGCGGCACGATCTCCGCCTCTAGCCCGAGCGGCTTATCCCAGCCTTCGCCCGCGTCGTAAGCATCGACGTAGGTTTTGGTGATATGGCGGATCATCTTGCGCTCAGCCGGCTCGGCATAGGGTTTTGGATCAAAATAAAACGCCAAAAGCGATGGCTTGTCAGCTTTAAATTCCGCCGCGAAATAGGAATTTACGCCCTTTTTCTGCTCTTTTAGGCTACCTAGGAGCGATTTTTTCTCACCATCAATAAAAACGCCAAATTCTGCGGGCTTTTGTAGATTCATAGACTCCTGTAAAAACGGATGGGAGAATTCCAAATTTAGCTTTAAAGTAGCATCTTTTTGATCCTCTACGACATTTTTATCCGTTGTAAGAACGCCGAAATGTGCGAACGCAAGGCTCGCCGCGAAAATTCCTAAAAAAGCAAATTTTGCCTTCATGTAATACCTTTCATAATAAAATATTACGGAATTGTATCACTTTTTTTCATCCGTATTGCTTAAATGTGGGTTTATTTTGAGTATTTAAAGCAAACTTTAGTTAAAATGTCGCAATTTAAATTACCAAAAAGAGGCAGAAAATGATAAATTTAAAACTTATCGAGACGAATTTCGACGAATTTAATAAAAAACTCATCACCAAAAAAGTCCCGCCGCAAACCCTGCAAACGCTACTAGATGCCTACAACGAGCTAAAATCTAAAAAGACGGAGTTAGAGAACCTTCAAGCCGTGCAAAACGCAAAGAGTAAGGAGCTCGGCCTCGCCGCGCGCGAGGGCAAGGATGTAGGCGCGCTAAAATCGCAGCTTGAGGAAAACAAGCAAAAGATCCAGAGCCTAAGCGAGCTCGTAAATGAGCGCGAACAAAGCTTAGAGGCGATCGCCGCGTGCGTGCCGAATATCATCGACGACGACGTGCCGATCGGTGCGGACGAGAACGAAAACGTCTGTATCAAAAAGGTCCTGCAGCCGCGCACGTTCGACTTCGCGCCCAAGCAGCACTTCGATCTCGGCGAGGCGCTGGGATGGCTTGATTTCGAGCGCGGCGTCAAACTCAGCGGCAGCCGCTTTACCGCGATCCGAGGTCTTGGCGCAAAGCTGAATATGGCTCTCATCAATTACATGATCGAATTTAATAACTCGCGCGGTTTCGAGCTCGTAAATATGCCGTTTTTGGTGCGCGATCAGATCCTCTACGGCACGGGTCAGCTGCCTAAATTTAAAGACGACCTCTACCGCGTTGACGACGAGGAGCAAAACCTCTACCTCATCCCTACGAGCGAGGTTACGGCGACGAATCTCTTTAACGATGAAATTTTACGTAGCGAGGAGCTGCCGATCAAGCTCACCAGCTACAGCCACTGCTTTCGCAAGGAAGCGGGCTCGGCGGGGCGCGATACGCGCGGCATGATCCGCCAGCACCAGTTCGAAAAAGTCGAGCTCGTCGCCATCACGCGCCCCGAAGATAGCGCAAAGATGCTTGAGGAGATGATTTCATGCGCGAGCGATCTGCTAGCTAGCCTTGGCCTTCCGCACAGACACATGCTGCTTTGCAGCGGCGATCTTGGCTTTAGCGCCGCAAAGACCGTGGATTTGGAGGTTTGGCTGCCGGGGCAGAACCAATACCGAGAGATCAGCTCAATCAGCAACTGTCGCGATTTTCAGGCGCGCAGAGCCAAAATCCGCTTCAAAGACGGCAAGAAAAACAGCCTCGTTCATACGCTAAACGGCTCCTCGCTCGCGGTCGGCCGCACGCTGATCGCGGTGATGGAAAACTACCAGCGCAAGGACGGCAACATCGAAATCCCGCGCGTTTTAGAAAAATATATGTAGGCGGCCCGTGCGAGAGCCTTACAAAAATCCAAATTCTAACGCCCGCTTTGCAGCCGCTGGATTTTGTGCAGCGGAATTTAGTGGGAGCGGCGTTAAATTTTATCCTTACGGCGCAGAGCCTGGGGTACACGTTGCCGCGCTTGGCGGCTTTAAATTTCGCGACGAGAAATTTCGTGGCGCAAATTTTACGACCTACGGAACAGAATTTTTAGGAGCGAACTTTCGCGGCATGGAATTCTGCAAATCAAAATTTAGAGCACGCGGCGTCAAATTTTACAAAGCAAAATTGCGCGAGACGGGTTTTTTAGCTCGCGCTGCGAAATTTTATGCGGCTAAATTTCACGATACGAAATTTAGCGAGATGAAGTTCCGGACGCTAAATTTAAAGCTTAAAATGAAATTTAGCGAAGCGAAATTCGGCGGGGTAAAATTCCGCGATGGTGCGCTTTTAAAATTTGCCGCCGCAAAAAGGCTGCGACGCAGTCCCAGCCTTTGCGTCGCCACGCTCTTTAAATTTACCGCGCTGCAAAACGCGGGATTTTTTGCAACAAAATTCGGCGAAGCGGAATTTTACAGCGTAAAATTTCATAAAGCAAGATTGCGCCGCGCAAAATTTTACGGCGCGGAATTTGCGGCGAAGAGCGAGAAATTTTGCGGCGCGAAACGGCGCGGAGCGGACGCGTGAAGATCGCGCTTTTCGGCGGCAGTTTCGATCCGCCGCACGCAGGACACGACGCCGCGGTGAAGGCAATTTTATCGAGCTTAAAGCCCGATTTGCTGATCATAATGCCGTCGTTTCTAAACCCGTTTAAAAAGAGCTTTTCGGCGCCTCCGCAGCTGCGGCTTAGATGGTGCCGCGCGCTGTGGAGCGACGCCCCGGGCGTGGAGGTAAGCGATTATGAAATTTCGCAAAACCGCTCGGTACCCACGATACAAAGCGTGAAATTTCTGCTCGAAAAATACGGCAAAATCGCGGCGGAGACGGCAGCCTCGACGAACGAAACCCGAAGCGCGGATAAAATTTCAAGCGCCGCTTCAAGCAGAGCGCCCGGCGCCGTCATGAGTGAAATTTCAAACGCCGTCGGAGACGAAATTTCAAGCACGAGCAAAATTCCGAACGCCGCCCGAAATGAAATTTCAAATGCCGTCACAGGCAAATTTTCAAGCTTCGACAAAGCCTCAAGTGCCGTCGGAGACGAAATTTCAAATGTAAACGAAATTCCAAGCGGTAATGCGAATTGCATGGTTGATACAGGTGACGCGAATTTCGTGGGTAGCGCAAATAGTGCAGGTGACATAGGTGGCGCAGATGACGCGAGCGATGTGAGCGATGTGAGCAGTGCAGATGAAGCAAGCAAAGCAAATAGTGCTAGCGACACGGATACAACACCAAAGCTCTACATCGTCGTGGGTGCCGACAACCTAGCCGAGCTTCATAAATGGCGCGATTTCGGCGAGCTGCAGAAATTAGCGGAGTTTGCGGTGCTTACGAGGTCCGGCTACGAGATCCCGCGGCAGTGGGCGAGCCTAAGGCAGATCGAGATTGACGTAGATGCGAGTTCAAGCGGTTTTAGGCGAGATTTCAAAGGCGAAATCCCGCCCAAGATCGCAGCAGAGGTCATAAAATTTTATAAAAGGAAAGATATGCAAGATCCAAAGCAAAGGGCGGAGCGGATCGCCGAAATTTTAAACGAAAAGAAAGCCGAAGATGTCCAGATCATCGATATGGAGGGGCGCGAATATATCGCAAAGCTCGTAGTTATTGCCACTACGCTAACCTCCCGCCACGCAGCCTCGCTTATCGAGGAGCTAAAAAGCGTGCTCAAACCGCTCGGCGAGGAGTTTTTGGCTATCGAAAGCGGCGATGAGTGGAGCGTCGTCGATCTCGGCGATATCATAGTCCATCTCATCAGCGAGACTTACCGCGCCAAATACAATATCGAGGACTTCCTCGACAAGCTCAAAAAAGAGCAATTTTAAGGAGGGAGCGTGCCGAGACAGACCTGGAGCAGCAAGCTCACATATATTTTAACCGTCGCAGGCGCCACGATCGGCTTTGGTTGTACGTGGCGGTTTCCGTATTTAGTCGGCGAAAATGGTGGTGGCGCCTATGTGCTCATATTTTGCATCGCAATGATCGTGCTTGGAATCCCGATGATCTTAGTAGAAAACGTCATCGGACGTCGCGCGCTAAGAAACTGCGTCGATGCCTTCACAGCGCCTAAAAAGGACGGCTCACGCATAAAGCCCGCATGGAAAATCGTAGGCATCATGGGCGTAATCGGCGCGTTTGGAATTTTAGCCTACTATATGGTCCTTGGCGGCTGGGTGCTAACCTACATAGTAAACATCGTAAGCGGCAACTTCGACCTCTCCGCGCGGATCACCGACCCCGCATTTACGCAGAAATTCTACTCAGATCATATCGAAAACAGCCCGCTCGGAGTCGGAGCTTACACGATTGTTTTCATAGCGATCAACTGGTACATTTTGAAAAACGGCATCATCGAGGGGATCGAAAAATTCGTGAAATTTCTAATGCCCGCGCTATTTTTGTGCTTCATCGCGGTGATCCTTACGAATTTAACGCTGGAAGGCGCAAAGGAAGGCGTGAAATTTTACCTCGGCGTCGATTTTGCAAAGATCACGCCCAAACTTTTGATCGACGTTTTGGGACAGGTCTTTTTCGCGCTCTCGCTCGGATTCGGCGTGATGATCACGCTGTCTAGCTTCCTCAATAAAGACGAAAAGCTGATGCAAACGGCCACCATCACCGCAGTCGTAAACACGCTCATAGCTGTGCTTGCGGGCTTTATGATCTTTCCGTCGCTCTTTAGCGCGGGGCTTGAGCCGAGCAGCGGCTCGTCGCTGGTTTTTAAGAGCCTGCCGATCGCGTTTTCGCATATGCCGTTCGGCAACGCCGTCGCGGTGGTCTTTCTCTCGATCCTGCTCATCGCCGCGCTTACGACGTCGATCACGATCTATCAGGTCATCATAAATTTCGTCGAGGAGCGCTTCTCATTTTCAACGCTAAAGGCGGTAAATTTAACGCTCGGCGGCGTCTTCGTGCTCGGCAACCTACCCTGCATACTCTCAAGCAGCGTGCTTGCGGACGTTAAAATTCTAGGGCGCTCGGTTTTCGACGCCTTCGACTTCGTAAGCGCGAACGTCTTTTTCGTGCTAACGGCGCTTCTGTGCTGCATCTACGTGGGCTGGGTGCTGAAAAAGGACGCGATCTACGAGCTCACCAACGAAGGCGATTTGAGTGCAAGGCTCGCGGGAGTTTGGTTTTTGTACGTCAAATTTATCCTGCCGCTTATCATCGCGGTGATCTTCGGATACGGGATTTTCGGCTAAATTTAAAGCTGCGAGAGTTTTAAATTTTAAATTTGTCCGCGGCGGTACGGCGGAATTTTAAAATTCCATCTGCTCCGTTACATACGCTGCGGCGTAAGTTTTTACTCGGTGCGACACATTGTATTGAAACTTGCGGCACGGCGGTCTTGCGACTAGGTGCGAGACACTGCACCGCAGTTATAATATAAATTCAGCGCAGGCGTAGCCTGCCCCTTGTAAAGCGTCGTCGGGGGTTAGGTGGGGTTTGGGGCGGGAAGGGGAGCGACCTCGCAACCGGGGCCCCCTTCCCGCCCCAAGAAAAGTTTGGGTGCGGCGCGGCGCACGGCATATCGCAATGATGAAGCGCAATAAAGCGATGTGCAAAATTCTAGATGACAGCTCGCAATGTGCAGTTCCGCAGTGCGGCGGAATTTTAAAATTTTATTCGCCTCAGCGCAGCGCGTTAAATTTTAGAATTTTAAAATCTATCGCAGCGGCGCCGTATCGCGAGAGATAAAATTTAAAATTTAGCCGCAATTTAGGGGTTTGCAATGCTTCTGTTTTTCTTTACGATCTTTCCGATATCGCTGATGCCGGGCATCAACATGACCTACGCGCTAAATCTCGGCATCGCGCGCGGCTATCTTAAGGCGCTGCCCGCGCTACTTGCGCAGGTGCTAGGCGTCACGCTCGTGGCGCTTGCGTGTATATTCGGTGTCGCGACCTTTTTAGCGCGCGGAAATTTTAAGCTGCAAAAACAAAAGCGCAGCGAAAATATCTTCCTACAAGGCTTCGTAGTCGCAGTCTCAAACCCCAAGGCGTGGATATTTTTCACCGCACTCTTTCCGCCGTTTTTGGACGCGGACAACCTTTTCGGCGCGCGCACCTTCGCCCTCGTCGCTACGCTGTGCGTAAGCGAAAGTATCTGCCTTAGCATCTACGCGCTGGGCGGAGCTGTGCTAAAAAATCTTCTGAAAACCCATTTGAAATACCTCGAAATTTTCTGCTCGGTGCTGATGTGCGCGATCGGGCTCTGGATGATTTTGGGCTAAAATTTTGATTAAATTTAGCGCCCGAGCTTTGATAGAATTTTTAAATTTAAAAGATAGATTGAAAAGCGGTATTGCTGCGACTAAATCTCAAGAAAAGCCTTAAAATTTAGCCGCTAGCTTTGAATTAAAAATTTTAAGCGATCAATCGCGTGCGCTAAACGCCGCGGCAATTATCGTCTGCAGCGGATCCGCGTCCGTAGCAAACTCGTAGCGAACCGGCGGCGCGTTTAGGCGGTTTTGGCTTTGTGTAGTATCGCCGTGCCGCCTGCGCTTAAATTTTAAAATTTAATCTCTGCCGTGAAGCTCGTCTATATAAAATTTCACAGAGCCGAGACCCTCTTTTTTAGCCCATTCGTAGGCGCTTGAGACGAACTCCCAGTTGATGCCCGCGTAGAATTTTTCCAGATATTTCGGGCGCGCATTGTGCTCATCGATGTAATACGCGTGCTCCCAAACGTCCACGACCAGAAGCGGCACGAGCCCCTCGGTCACCGGCGTAGCGGCATTTTGAGTCGCTTTGATGCAAAGCTTGCCTGATTTCGGATCGTAAGCGAGCCACACCCAGCCCGAGCCGAAATGTGCCGTAGCAGCAGCCAAAAACTCGCTTTTAAAATCCGCAAAATTTTCCGCTAGCGCCGATTTTAGCTCCGCAGACGGCTCGCTAGGCTTTGCGATGCAATCCCAGTAAAAATCGTGGTTGTAAACCTGCGCTGCATTATTGAAAAGCCCGCCGCTAGCAGCAGTTACGATCTCGTAAAGCCCCTTGCCTGCAAACTCACCCGATTCGGTAAGTTTATTTAAATTTGCCACATAGTTCGCGTGGTGCTTGCCGTGGTGATAATCACAGGTTTGCTTGCTTACGACCCCGTTGTGCGCCGCATCGAACGGCAACTCTCTAAGTTTAAACATCTTTCTCTCCTTGAAATGATTTGGAGCGATTATAGCCTAAAATTTCTAAACGAATAATAAAATTTATTATTTAGGATTAATTTTAAGACGAATTTCAATCTAAGCCATCGTAATCGCACTTTAAATTTAAAATTTAAGCGGTCTATTAACGCCAAAGCTTTCTTTTATCCTCATCGGAGCGCTTTTTATGTGCGACCGGGCGTACGGGGCTTAAGCGCGCTGCCGATACGCACGAGGGCTATTTACCGTCATCTGCGTGATTGCGAACTTTTTATATTTATGCTTGCTTTTAATACATAGCGCGGAGCTCGCATACGTTCTATACGCGGGATCGGCACGATCGGCACCGTGATCTTAAGCGTATTCGTCCGCTGCGAGAAAATTTCTGCGCGCAAAGCGCCTGTTATTTCTCATAATTTCAAGCGCCGCGATGCTGAAATTAATTTAGAATTTTGGCGAATTTAGCTAAGCTTAGCGCTAAATTTAACGCAAAGGAAAATCATGAAAATCATCGAAGGCTCGCTTGCTCTTAAGGGCAGCGAAAAGATCCTAATCATCAACGCCCGCTTCAACCACATCATTACCGATCGCCTAGTCGAAGGGGCGCACGATGCGTTTTTGCGCCACGGCGGCAAGGAGGAAAATTTAAGCCTGATGCTGGTGCCTGGCGCTTTTGAGATCCCGCTCGCGCTTGAAAAGGCGCTAGCTTCCAAGTTCTACAACGCCGTCGTCTGCCTAGGGGCGGTTATCCGCGGCTCTACTCCGCATTTTGACTACGTAAGCGCCGAAGTAAGCAAAGGTATCGCAAATACCATGCTAAAATACGGCGCGCCCGTGACTTTCGGCGTGCTGACTACCGATAATATCGAGCAAGCGATCGAGCGTGCAGGCGCAAAGGCCGGCAATAAGGGCTTTGAAGCGATGAGCAGCGCGATCGAGCTTCTAAGTCTATTCCGCAACATAAAGGCTTAAAATGGCCACCAGACACCAAGCCAGGCTCGCTGCGATCTCGCTACTTTACTCTAAAGATATGAACGGCGGCGGCGAGGACTTTGCGGACGAATATCTGGAAGAAAAGCGCATTCGAAACGAGCAGCGCAACTGGACTCTGGCGCTTCTGCGCGGCGCTAGCAAAAATCTTGCCGCGGTCGATGCGCTGATAGATGAAAATTTAAAGGAATTCAAGCTCGCCGAAATTTCGGCTCTGGAGCGCGCGATACTGCGGCTTGGGGCGTATGAACTGCGCTTTACGGACACGGACGCGGGCATTGTCATCAACGAAGCGATCAACTCCGCCAAGGAGCTTGGCATCTCGCCAAGATTTATAAACGGCGTGCTGGACGCGCTAAAAGACAGCCCCGTAAATATCGCGGCGGATAAAATTTCCAAGCCAAACTCAGCGGCGGACGAAAATTCTGAGCTCGCTGCGGAGACAGCCAAAAATTTCAAGGTCGCGGCGGCGGAAAGCTCCGCTGTTTCGGATAGTGACGATACGGCGAAAAATTTCATCCCCGCAGGCGCGGACGGCGAGACGAAGAATTTTACTAAGACAAAGAGGAGCGGCACGCCGAAAAATTCTACGGCGAGCAGAAGTAGACCGTCTAAAAAGCCCGCTAATTTGAAAACTCGCAGCGCATCCGCAAAAAAATCCGAATCCGCCGCGAGCAAAAAATTTAAAACGGAGAGAAATTTCAAGACTGGAGATAAATTTAAGACGGAGAAAACGGGCAAAAATTTCAAAACGGGCGAGCGAGGCAAAAATTTTAAGGCAGGCGAACGAGGCAAAGACGCCGCGCCGAAAAAAGAGAGCGCGGATAGAAATTTCAGAGTCGGCAAAAGCGCAGCACCGAAAAAGGGCACTGCGGGTAAAAATGCTGCGTCGAAAAATAGCGCTGGGCGCAAAAGCTCTACCGCGCCGAAAAAATCTGTGGGCGGCAGAGGCACCGTCTCAAAAAGACCCGCAGGCAGCAAAGGCGCAGTACGCGGCAAGGATAAACGGTGAAGCTCTGCGTCGCGCTTGATATGAGCTCAAAGCAGGAGTGTTTACAGCTGGCGGAGCAGCTTGCGGACTTTTCGGATAAAATTTGGCTAAAAGTGGGCTTGCGAACTTATTTGCGCGACGGAGCGGGCTTTTTGGGGGAGCTAAAAAGGCTCGGAAATTTTAAAATTTTCCTCGATCTAAAGCTATACGACATCCCAAACACGATGGCCGATGCCGCCGAGGAGATCGCTAAGCTTCGCGTAGATATGATAAACGTGCACGCAAGTAGCGGCAAGCGCGCGATGGCTACGGTGATGGAGCGACTGGACAGGCTAGCTTCGCGTCCGCTGGTGCTCGCGGTCTCTGCGCTAACGAGCTTTGATCAGGCGGAATTTAGCGCTGTTTATGATCAAAATTTAAGCGACGCCGTGCGCAAATTTAGCGCGGCGAGCTACGAAGCCGGGCTTGACGGCATGGTCTGCTCGGCATTCGAGAGCCGCCTGATAAAGGACGCTACGAGCGCAAATTTTATCACGCTCTGCCCGGGCGTGAGGCCTTTTGGCGAGAGTGCGGCAGATCAAAAGCGAGTGGCGGATCTAGGCGTAGCGCGCGAGGCGGGGGCTGATTTTATCGTGATCGGTCGGCCGATCTATCAGGCGCAAAACCCGCGCGAAATTTGCGAGCGGATTTTGGGTCAAATTTAGCGCTCGAGCTTGCATAAAATTTGACGCAAGCTCGTTTTAAGCAGAGTTTCCGCGCACAAGAAATTTTAATCAAAATGCGCACAAAGGCAGCTTGGATGACGCCAAAGCGCCGTCGTCATCTTTTTACAAAATCCGTTGGGAATTGAAACTTAGTTACGTAGTTGTCATAGACGTTGTTCCCTGTGAGTAGAATTCCATCCCGTTGGAGTTTGAAACAAACGTATCAGATTTTTGCATTTGTCGCGAGGCGGAAGCGTCAATTTACTCCGTTTGGGATTAAAAACGTTTAAGCTTTACCGCGCCGAAGCCCCCTGCTAGCTCGCGGATAAAATTTCCGATACGAGCGCGGGCGGACGTCTTAACATTAAAAAGAGGCGCGCATAAGCGCGGCGGCGACCCGGCGGCAAGATAAAATTTTAAAAATTTTTCGCACCGCGTGGATAAAATTTTAAAATTTGCCTCACACGAGTGAAATTTTGAAATTCCGCACTCTCAAGGGGTTTTAAAATTTCATCCAAATGGCGAGTCTGGCGAAATTTGAATAAAGATTGGAGTAAAATTTGAGTAAAGGCGCAAGTGATTTTAAGAAAATCCCCTATGTCGGCGAGGCGACCGAGGCGGATCTGCTGGCACTGCTTACGAGGATATCGCTTCGCTAAAGGGCGCGGATCCGAGCAGATGTTTGAACGCACAAAGGCGCTCGGGCGCGGCAGCGATAGGTGCATCCTCTACGTTTACCGAGGCCAGCTACTACGCCAGCACGCCCAGTCCCGACAAAGCCAAGCTGAAATGGTGGCTTTGGAAGGACTAAATTTACGAATTTGACCCGCGCCGTTTATAAATTTAAACGGATTTGCTAGCGACCGACGCGGCTGTATCTGCAGCACGAAACAGCGCCTCACGAAAGTGCAAGCTAGCAAGCGCAACGAACGGCGCAAATTTTATGCGCGAGCTTTGTGAACATAATGCGATGGGGTGGCGCAAAGAGCGTAAATTTAACGGGCGCGGCGTAGCAGCTAGTGCGAAGTACAAACATAGCCGCAATATGAAATTTTGATTTTATTCACAGGCACGCTTTGCGATGAAGCGGCCTGCACGAAATATAAAATTCGCTCCGATTTCTAGCAAGCGCGCGCCGAGCCGTATATGCGTCGTAAATATAAAAGAGGCTGCAGTCAGCATCTTTAGGCGGGCACGCACGGCGCGGCCTTTCACGACGGTAAGGAGCGGCAGCTGATATTTAATAATCACGCTATGGAGAAAATGAAATAGGCGGCGCGAGTTTTGCTTTTTATGGTAAATTTTACAAACGCGGCGCAGATTCCCGCGCGAGTTTTACGGGCGGCGCGCAGAGCGTAAATTTAACGGGCGCCGTATAATGGAGGCGCCGTAAAGCGGAAGGACGGTAGAGATGAAATTTTTTGCTACTTTGATTTTGTGCGCGAGCGCGCTTTTGGGCGAGACGATCAGCGCGAAATATGAGATTTCCTTCGGCGTTTTCGGCGCAGTCGGCAGCGCAAATACGCGGCTCGTGCGGCAGGGCGATCGCTACGAGATCGTCATAGATGCCGTTGCGCAGGGCGTCGCGGGCAGCCTAAGCGGGCAAAGGCGCGAGAGCTTTCGCTCGAAGGGGCGCATCGTGGCGGGGCTTTTGATGCCCGATCTCTACGTCCACGAGGTCTCGCGCAAAAAGGGCAAAACGACGAAAAACGAGCGCAAAACCTACGCCTTCGACTATGCGCGCAAAACGATAAAATTTCAAAAGTTCAAGGGCACGGGCGGCGAGCTACAGCTCGTAAGCGATGAAATTTTGCCCTATTTTGCGACGAACGACCTGCTGAGTTTGTTTTTCAATTTCTCTAAAATCCCGCACTCGGGCGATAAATTTTTCGTCCGAGCCGCAGGCGCAAAGAGCGCCGACGGAAGGATTGACATCGAAAGGCCGCGCGGAAGCGCCGCTGCAAATATCGCGAGCGAGCTTGGCGTCGCGCCGCCTAGCGATGCGGATACCGACTCCAGCGCAACGGCAAGCGCAAGCTCTAGCGGAGCAGATACGAAAACCGGCGCAACGGACGTAAATTTTAAAGGGCGCGGCGCGGGCGCAGATAAGCAGGCTGCGGCGATCTACGTGGTTTTCATCAACCAGCCGATATTTTCGAGCAGCCGAGGCGAGCTGCACTTGAGTCTAAACGAGCGCGGTTACGCCGATCGCGCCGTTTTGAAGGACGTGCTGCTCTTCGGCGACATCCGTGCGCGGCTTGTAGAATGAGACTTCGTAAATTCGAAAAATGCCTGAGTTAAAAATTTTTAACTCTTAAAAGATAATTTGGCGCGTCTAGGTCTTTATTAAATTTTAATTTCATATATTTTTTAAGCTCGTTATATTCTTTATTAGTGGGGATAAATATAAAAAATTTATTGTAAAGCGCGTCTATAATTAAAGCATCGACAAACCTACATGAAAATAAGCCGCCCTTGAACAGATGAAAAATCATTTGCGGTATGAAAAGAAAGATAACCGCTCCCATGCAGCAAAATAACATTATAAAAACTATCATAGAATCATCAAATATCGCACCATAAATATAAGCGATTACGTATATAGCGAGGCAGATTTTTCCTATGATTCTTTCCGTTTCCGTATATTTTCGTGTCTCGCTTTCATAAACAAGTGCGAAAGTTTTTTTAAAATATAAAATATCATCAAATTTCATTACGAGCTGCTCGCCTGATTTTATACATTTTATGCTTGAGTTTAAAAATATAAATTTCCTTCCGTAATGCTGTGAAAAACCCTTAAGAGCCCTAGCAACCAAAGGTGCGGTGAGCAGAATATTCGCGACTTTTCTATCATAAGGGATGTTGGACACTAAATTTATAAACATAGCAAAACAAAGCAACGCTACTATAGCTATAATATTTACGATCGGCATATAGTCTTTGATGACCAACGGCTCTTTGTCGTAATCACGAGTTTTAGCGCCCCGCGATGAAATACCGCCCGAGTTTAAATTTTGAAATTTTACCTCGTCTTTTGAGTTTAAATTCGTGCCGTTTAAATTTCTATCTCGGAAATTTGCGCCGCAAAGATGGTCGGCTTGCGATTCGGGGTCTGTTTGATTAAAATTTGAATTTTTAAAGCTTTTGCTACTCAAATTTGTATCGTTTAAATTTAATGAGCTGAGATCCGTTGCATCGCTTAAATCCGCATCGTCAAAGATGTCGGCACTAGCGCCTTTTCGCAGCTTTTGCTTTAAGTTCTGGTGCCCTTCGTTTAGAAGCTTTTTAGATTCCTCAAACCGCACTTTATCCAAAAAATATCCTTAAGCTTAAATCGCTCGTATTTTATAACTTCGGGCTTAAATCGCAATAAATCGCGCCCGTTTTGCGCGTTTTTAATTTTATTAAAATGTGTTTTGCATTGCGCCGCATGCGCGAAATGACGGCAGCAAGGGCGCGACAAAAGAAACGGACCGCATTTTCGGATCGATTTATTTCTTAAATTTTCTTATGAAATCGCTCGCGTCCCGCGCCGTCATCGCTGAGCTCATAACGGCGATCCTGTCGGCTCCCGCGCGTAGGACGGAGACAAAATTGCGCGGCGTTATGCCACCCAGCGCGTAAATTTCGCCGTCGTAAAACCCGCGCACAGCGCGGATCAAATTTAGCCCCCTCGGCATGAGCCCCGCCTTGCAATCGGTCGCGAAGATGTGGCTTAGGCAGATCGCGTTCGCGCCCAGCTCCAGCGCCTCGCTCGCCTCCGCCTCGCTGTGACAGGAAGCGACCAGTTTTTTGAAATTTGCGCGCAAAAACTCCGCGCCGCGCGCCGCACTAAAGCTCCGCAAAACCCCGAGCGGCAGCCATAAATTTCTCTCGCCCTTGCGCAGCGCAAAATCTGCAAAATTATGCACAAAGACCGCAGGCTGGCGCCTTGCACTCTCCACGCTCTGCGAATTCTTTGCCCCCTTCGCGCTCTCTGCACTCTGCGAGTTTTCCGCCTCTTTCACGCTCTGTGAATTTTCTACACCCTCTATACTTTCCGAGCTTTCCGTGTACTGCGCGCTCTGCGAGTTCCACGCATTTTTTGCACTATGCACATCATTCGCATTTTCTGTACTTTGCGCACCCTGCATACTTTCCGCATTTTCTGCGCTCCGTACGCCTTCTGCCGCGAGTTTTGTTTCGCTTGCAGCGCCGCGAAGCGAAATTTCGCCAGGCGCGCTATCGTCCGCGCAGTTTGCGGCGCCGGTAAAATTTTCAGATAAAATTTCATCTAAAACGCAAGCGGAATTTTTAGACCGTGCCTCATCCGTAGCGGCACCCTGCCTGCGGGCTGTATCTGCGCAAAGCTCGCTCTTGCCGCCACCCAAATGGAGCTTTTTTGGCGAAACTTTGTCCTCGTCGCGCTCGTAGAGTGAAATTTTACCCGCGCAGGCTGCGCTCGCGTCTAATTCACTCGCGAAAGCTTGGGTTTCGCTAAATTTAGCGGCACGAGCTTCATTTGCGATAATCCCGTCCGCACGGGCTTTATCCACACAAAACCCACTCTCGCAGGCGCGTAAAATTTTACCAAATAGCGCCGCATAGGCCGTTTCGTCTAAATCCTTCTCGCGTACGACGATCTCGCCTACGCCCGCCGCGGCAAAATCCGCTATGCGCGCAAGCAGCGCCGCCTCACCGCCGCAGAGCGCGCGGTTCGTGATGATCGTAATGCGCGAAGCAAGCTCAAAATCTAGCATCCGCCCACTCCTTTAAGCTCAACATCCGCGCGTGGCGCCGCGCTCAAATTTAAAATTTTACCTGCGATGCTAGGGATTAAAATTTTACTTGCTAGGGCGAGCGCCGAAATCCCCGCCGTCACGCCATATTTCAAAATTTCGCCCGCCGAAACAAGGTCTGAAATTTCCGCCGCAGCGCTAAAACTCAAAGCGTTCGCTCGGCCGTTTGATTTTAGCGGCTTTGCGTTGCCGTCGCATAAAAACCCGAAGCTCGCACCGTTTTTAAATTTAAAATTTATGCCGCCCGCAGGCTCGGAATCTGCACTGCCCTTAAATTTTAAATCCGCGTATGTGTTCCTAGGTCTTAAATTTACACGCGCATTTTGTAGCTCAAAATTTCCCGCGCGAGCCGACACGACATCGAAAATTTTATCATCCGCCATAGCGCCATAAATTTTATCACCGTGTGCGGCAACGTAAAATTTCGCGTCGTATTTTGCGCTACAAATTTTACTTCTGCGCTGGGCGGCACTAAATCCGCCCTCGAGCCTGACGCTACAAATCTCGCGTCTAACGCCGTAAATTTCATCCACACACGCGGCAAAATTTCGCGCCTCACACATAGATATACTCGCTCATCAGCGGCTGCAGCCCGCCTGCGCGGATCGCCTCGCAGACTTCGCTTACGCTGCGCGCGTCGCTGATCTCGAACTGCTCGTCGCCCCTCTGCTCGCTATGCCCGCCGATACCCACACTCACGCCCGCCGAAATTTTGCTCGCCGCGATCCTGATCGCATTGTCGCGGAAGCCCGCTCTCTCGCGCGTGGAGATCGTGATCTGCGCACTTGGCAGCAGCAGCCGATACGCGCACATCACCTGCAGCAGCTCGCGCTCGCCGACGTCCTTCGAGTTTATTTTGTCGTTGTTGATGATCGGGCGCAGGCGCGGCACCGAAAAGGAGATCTCGGCGCGCGGGTACTTGCGCTGAAGCAGCCACGCGTGCACGCCCGTGGCAAAGGCATCGCGGCGGAAGTCTCCGAGCCCCAAAAGCGCCGCGAAGCCCACCCCGCGCATACCGCCTCTGATCGCGCGCTCTTGGGCTGCGAAGCGATACGCAAAAACGCGCTTGTTGCCCGCAAGATGCAGCTGCACGTAGCGCGCGGGATCGTAGGTTTCTTGAAAAACGGTGACGAAATCGACGCCGCAAGCGTGCAAATAGGCGTAATCGGCGGAATTTAGCGGATAAATTTCGACGCCGATTACCTTAAAATACTGCCGCGCGAGCTCGCAGGCGCGCCCGATATAGCGCACGGGGCTGTTTTTCTCGCTCTCGCCCGTGAGGATCAAAATTTCTTCCAGCCCGCTCGCCGCAATCGCCTCAAATTCTGCCTTTAGCTGCGCCTCATCGAGCCTTGCGCGCGCGATTTTGTTTTTGCAGTTAAAGCCGCAGTAAACGCACAGATTATCGCAGTAGTTTGAGATGTAAATCGGCGTGAAAACGGCGATATTACTGCCGAAATGCGCCGCCTTTTCCCGCGCCGCAGCTTGTGCGATCTGCTCCAAATGCTCGCCCGCACGCACGCTTAGTAGCGCGGCGAAATCGCGCAGACTTCTATTTTTCGCACCGATCGCTCTTTGCACGTCCGCCTCGCTCGCCTCCTCGCAAAAACCCTCGCGCAGGGCAAGCGTACGCTCCATTGTCTCGCTTCCGATATCTTCCATGCCCGCTAGATAGCCGGTTTTGTTCATCTTTAAAATTTTCCTTTTAAATTTTCATTTAAATTCCACGCGGCACGCTTTTGCGTGTAAATTTATGCGGCGCAAATTTTAAAATTTCATATTTGCGCCGTGCCGTGCGAAATTTTAAAATTCCACGCCATGTCTATCGGCCGCTATGTCGAGCTTGCGCGATATGTATTTATGACTCAAGAAATGCAAATTCGGCGCAAAAAACAGGGCTCGCGCAACCAAGCCGCGTTTAAAATTTTAATCGCTACTTCAAAAATCCCGTTAGCGGCGAGCTTGCGCAGGCTGTTTTGCAAACGGCGCCGAGCCCCGCCAGATAGGCATCGCGCCCCGCCTGCACGCCTAGCGCAAACGCCCGCGCCATCAGCGCCAGATCCCCGCTCGTGGCGATCGCCGTATTTACCATCACCGCAGCGCAGCCCATCTGCATCGCCTCGCAGGCCTCGCTAGGCGCGCCTAGCCCCGCATCTACGATGATCGGCACGTCGATTTCGCCAAGCAAAATTTCGATCATCCCGCGCATCATCAGCCCGCGGTTGGAGCCGATCGGCGCAGCCAGAGGCATCACGGCGGCGGCCCCTGCGCTTACTAGATCGCGCGCTACGCACAGATCGGCGTGCATGTAGGCAAGCGGCACGAAGCCCTCGCGTGCCAGGGCCTCGCAGGCCTTGATCGTCTCGGCATTGTCGGGCAGAAGGTATTTGCTGTCGCCTATGATCTCGATCTTTACGAAGTCGCCGCAGCCCAGCTCACGCGCGAGCCGTGCAATCCGCAGCGCCTCCTCGGCGTTTCGCGCGCCGCTGGTATTCGGCAGCAGCGTGACGCCGCGAGGGATGAAATCCAAGATATTGCGGCTCTTGCTTTCGTTCACGCGGCGCAGCGCAAGCGTGACGATCTCGCAGCCCGCGTGCCTCACGCAGGCGTCGATCATCGCGTGATCAAACTTGCCAGAGCCCATTATCAGGCGCGAGCTAAACTCCCTGCCGCCCAAGATCAGTTTATCGTCCATTCTATCCTCTTTAGTTTAAATTTTCGTTTTTATGCGCAGCGCTAAATGGCGCATATCGGCGCACGCAGTGCATTATACACAGCGCGAGATTACGGCATAGATGTGCGCCTTGCTTCTATTCATCGCTTTACGCGCCACACGACGCTGCGCCCGAGCTTTAAAATTTCCTGTCAAAATTTTACGCCACGACACAAAAATTTTAAAATTTAACGCGCAGACTGCGGCTCGCTTTGCTGCACGAAATTTTAAATCCTACATTCAAAAGTAGCTTGCTCGCGCCGAATAAATTTTAAAATTCTACCTGCCCGCTAGCTAGGCACGGCAAAGGGTTAAAATTTCGTCGTTTAAATTTAGATCTCGCGGCTAAATTTGCTCGGCGCGCGGTAAATTTCATACCGTTTTTAAACGCGCTGTATGCCACTGAAACGCTCGCCTGTTTCTCAAAACAATCGCGCAAAGCTAAATTTAGCGGCAATGCACAAAGGCGCGTAAATTTAAAAACGATAAGGCGCGCGATGAGCGCCGAGCCTAGCCCTCCTCGCCCAAAATCAGCCTAAGCGCGACATTTGCCTGATGTGCGGCGCAGATCGCCACGCGCGGCGCAAGCAGCCCCACGCCCTGAGCTGCGACGCTTTTGCGGTCACCGCAGACGAAGACGTTTTTGCCGAGCCGCGTCGTGCGGATCTCGTTGGCGTCGCCGCTGCCCGCCATACCGCTAGCGCAGATCAAAAAGCTATCCATGCCGCCGAATGCGCCAAAAATCATCGCTTTCGCCGCCGCGTCGTCGAAGCACTCGCAAATTATACGCTCGTTTTTTAAAATTTCGGCTACGTTTTGCGCGGTAAGTCGCTCGTTTAAGGTTTGCACGCGCACGAACGGGTTTACGCGTGCGATTTTTTCGCGCAGAGCGGCTGTTTTGGGCTTGTAAAGATCGCCGATCTCGTACTGCTGGCGGTTCAGGTTGGTCGGTTCGACGACATCAAAGTCGATCAAAAAGAGCTCGCCCACGCCCGCGCGCGCAAGCAGGATCGCGACGTTTGAGCCGAGCCCGCCGAGCCCGCAGATCGCCACGCGCGAGCCTTGCAGTGCGGCATTTACGACGGGGGCGTTGCGAGCAAACATCAGCGCGCGAAGCTCCTGCGGCGCCAGCTCCGCACCGCGCGTGAGCAAAAATAGCTCGTCACCAGCCTTTAGCTCGCAGTTCTGCGTGCTCGCATAGCCGTTTATCACGGCAACCTCGCCGCTAAATTTTACTTCGCGCTTAAGCCCCTCAAGATCGCTCGCGGTCGTTTCGTAAACTTTGCCATTTAATTTTATCTGCATTTTGATCCTAAATTTTATCTTTTTGCCGTTTAAATTTATCGCGCAAATTCGGATTTGCGCGCGGCGCCTTGCATCTGCGCGAACATAGCGCGCATTTATACGGTATTACGGCACAGTTGCGACAAAGATCTGCGCAGTTGGGCGCACTACGCAAACGCTCGCACTAGTCGCGATGCACGCGGGGCGCACCGAGCGCATCGCACGCGATTTTAATTTACAAATTTCATCCTGCTTTTACACGTAATGTTTCGGCCACCTGCGCGCATTGCGTTCAGCTAATACGGCGCCATCGTAGGGCCTATGTACGAAAACACAGAACAAGCCAAATCCGCTAAATTTTAGCGCGTTAATCCCTCACTTGTCGGTTAAATTTAAAGTCGCGAAGCGCTAGAGCGATCCGCCGAACTTAAAAGCTACTAAATACCTAAATAAACCCGCGCTGCGGCTAAATTTAAAATTTCAAGCCCAACCGACGAAAAAGCGGTACGTCGCAGCATGCGTCGCAATGTGCATGGCGGCAGAGATCTCGGGGTAAATTTTAAAACCCCGCGCCCAAAGCCCACAACTTCGACGTAAATTTTAAAGCCATGCGCTCAAGCTTGCGGCGCCTACGCAGTTTACAGCTCCACGCCCAGTCGCCGCAGCCGACGGCGCAAATTAGCGCTCGCCGCAATAAAAATTTAAACTCTATCGCCGCGGAGCGAATTTTAAAACTCCTGCGTTAGGCCGCCGCGGCCTAGCTCACTTTCAAAATTTAAAGGCTCGCCGCAGGCGCAGGCTATCGCGGCTTTCTCATAAATTTAAAAACCCCAAAAAACGCCGCTATGTCTCCGCGCCGCCGTACCGCTTAAAATTTTGACGATGCACGGATTTAAACCTCGGCTGCCGCAATTTTATCATAACCCAAAGCTCCGACCTTAGCCGCCGCCTACGAACTCGACGATCTCATATTTTTTGCCGCTTGAGATCTGCGTGCGCTCCCACGCCTCTTTTTTTAAAATTTCGCCGTCGCGCTCGAGCGCTACTAGGCGTAGATCGTGTCCGCGCCGGCGTAAAAACTCGCTCACGCTCATATCCTGCGCCAATTGCAGCCGCTCGCCGTTTACGCAGATCTCAATCATCGCTCGCTCCCAAGCTCTCGCGATACTCCTCATAAGTGCCCCTAAAATCGATGATTTCGGCGTCTCCTTTGAGGTGCAAAATTCTATTTGCAAACGCGTCGATGAGCTCGCGGTCGTGGCTTACGCAGATCGCACAGCCCGCGAAGTTATACAGCGCCTCTCCCAGAGCAATGATCGCTTCAAGATCAAGGTGGTTGTTGGGCTCATCGAGCACCAGCAGGTTCGGGCGTTGCAGCATTAGCTTGCTTAGCATCACGCGGTGTTTCTCGCCGCCGCTTAGGCTGCCCACGCTTTTCTCCTGCTCGGCTCCGCTAAAAAGCATGCGCCCAAGGCATTTGCGAATTTCATCAAGATCCCTATTCTGCGGGCTTTGTAGATATTCGTAGAGCTTGAGCTCGCCTGAAATTTTATTATTCGTATCCTGCGCAAAGTACCCAGGCTCGATCGTGGCGCCCATGTGCACCTTGCCGCGCTGCGGCGCGAGCTCGCCCATGATGATCTTGCAAAGCGTGCTTTTGCCCACGCCGTTTCGCCCGATGATCGCGATCTTATCGCCATGAGCGAGCTTGAGGTTAAAATTTTTCAGAATTTCAATCTCGCCGAAGCTCATATCCACGCCGCTTAGCTCCAAAATTTCATTACCGATCTCGCGGGCGGGCTTGAATAAAATGCTAGGCTCCCTGCGCGAAGAGGTCGCAAGCTCGCTAAGATCGAGCTTGTCGAGCTGTTTTTGACGGCTCGTGGCCTGCTTGGCTTTGCTCGCGTTGGCGCTGAAGCGAGCGATAAATTTTTCAAGTTCCGCCTTCTCTTTGAGCTTTTTCTCGCGCTCGAACTGCGCCTGTTTGGCTATGAGATTGGACACTATGAACCAGTCGTCGTAATTGCCGCTAAATTCGCGCACCCGCCTAAAATCCACGTCGAGGATGTCCGTGCAGACGCGGTTTAAGAAGTGGCGGTCGTGGCTGATGACTACGAGCGTGCCCGTGTGGCGATTTAGCTCAAACTCAAGCCACGAAATGGCGTCGATATCGAGATTGTTCGTAGGCTCGTCCAAAAACAGTACGTCGGGGCGCGGGAAGAGCACCTGCGCGAGTAGAACCTTAAATTTATCGCTCGTCTCAATCTCGCTCATCTTTTTATCGAAATCGCCCAGCCCCAGCGAGCTTAAAATTTTCTCGATCCGCGTTTCGTACTCGTAGGCGGGATCCTCCTCCGCACAGATCATCTCAAGCTCGCCGAGGCGCTCGTTTATCTCGTCGTTAAACTCGCCCGCTTCGTAAAGCTGCGTCTTTTCGCGCACGGCGTCATAAAGGCGCTTGTCGCCGTAAAGCACGGCGTCTTTGACGCTGAAACTTTCAAAGGCGAATTGATCCTGCCCCAAAACGCCGATTTTAAGCCCGCTTTGTATTAAAATTTCGCCGCTGCTTGCTTCGATCTGTCCGCTTAAAATTTTAAGTAGCGTCGATTTGCCCGCGCCGTTTGCGCCGATGAGGCCGTAGCGCCTGCCCTTATCGAGGCTTAAATTTACGTTTTCAAAAAGTAGCTGTTTGCCAAAGCGCATCGTTAAATCTTTGATTTCAACCATATTTTTCCTTTTAAATTTCTCTTTGCGTTGCCTTGCGCGCGGGCTTCTGCTAGGTTTTGCGCGCAAATTTTATCTCGCGATTTATTGCGGCTTTTGCGCCGCTTCACGTTTCTTAATGCCGCGATAAATTTCTCCTATTGTAGCTTAAAATTCTGAAATTTCGCCGAAGGCGGGGGGCACGATTAAATTTAAATCGCTAGAGCAATTTAAATTTTAACCGCTGTAATCGCTATCGCGAGTGATGATGAGCGTGTAGTTCGGATACGCCGCGCGCACCTGCTTGCACACAGCGCGAAACGTCGCCTCCATATCGGGCGCTGCGAAATCGACGATAACATCGAAGCTGATCGAGCGCTTTTCCTCGTCGAGATAAAACCCATGTATCTGCGAGACGAACTCATGCGAAAACGCCATCTGCTTGATATGCTCGTAGATCTCGGCGGCGCGCGGATCGTTCCTGTTAAACGCGTAAATTCCTACGGTGTCTAGGATGATATTAAATTTCGCAAAAACGGCGTTTTGGATGCGGCGCGTAAGAGCGTCGATCTGTGCCGCGGTCGTGTCACTCGCGACCTCGATATGCACCGAACCTACCATTTTATCGGGCCCGTAGTCATGAAACATCAGATCGTACGCGCCGATGACGCCCTCAAAGCCGCGCACGACGTCGTAAATTTCATTTGTAAGCTCCAGGCTCGGACGCGAACCCAAAAGCTTACTGATCGTATCGCGCAGAATTTCATACGCCGTTTTGATCAGAAGAGCCGAAATTATCGCGCCCAGATACGCTTCTAAGCTCAGTCCGAAAATAAGCGAAATCAAAGCCGCTACGAGGGTGGCTAGCGATACGAGCGCATCGTATTTGGCATCCACGCCGCTTGCGATGAGCGAGTCGGAGTTTACGCGCTCGCCCGTCTTTTGCGTATAGAGCCCCAGGCTAAATTTCGCCGCGACAGCTACGGCGATGATGACGAGCGAAACCGCATTATAATTCGCCGTTTGCGGATGGATGATCTTTTTGATCGATTCTACTAGCGAGACGCCGCCGGTGTAGAGGATGATGACGGCGATTACGATCGCGCTTAGATACTCAATCCTGCCGTGTCCGAAGGGGTGCGCGCGATCGGGCTGCTTGCTAGCAAGATGCACGCCCACGATCGTAATGACGGACGAAAGCGCGTCGCTTAGGTTATTTACTGCATCAAGCACGATCGCGATCGAGCCAGAAATCAGCCCCACGACGCCCTTAAATGCCGCTAAAATTACATTTGAAATGATACCGATCGCACCGGTGCGAATGATGATTTTATCTCTGCTATACGCCGCTTGAGGCACTTCCATTATCTCTCCTTTGAAATTTTATTCCAAGCCGCAATCGCTGCGCGTGTAGGTCAGATCGGCGATTTTTTCGCCGCTTTGCAGAAATTCTCGCACGCCTATGCGTTTTAGACCGCCCGCTTTCATCATCGCGCAGACGTCTTTTTGCCTGTTGGCGCGCAAAATGCTTTCAAAATTTTGCTTGATTTTGGGATCTACTTTGTCCCAAATTTCATTTTTTAGAATCGTGGGAATTACAAATTTATCGCCCTCGCATGTAGCCGCGCTCAACTCTATATTTTTAGTCGCGGGGTGACTGTGCCCATTTACGGCGTCCGCCAAAGCCTTGCAGCGCTCGGCATCTCCCGCAAGCGCTGCGCTGCAGATAAATACGCCGAACAAGGCGGGTATAAATTTTTTCATTTTTATCTCCTGATTTTATTTGAAATTTATCATATTAAAATTTTAAATTCAATCTATTTTTGAAATTTAAAGACCTATTTGCGCGGCGCAAATCCGCGAGCCGCCAAAATTCCTTGCGTTAAATTAGCGGCGTAAATTCCATAAATCACCGCTAGAAATTTTCTAAATCGCGGCAAAAATTCTTTAAATTCCGCGCAAAATTCTATGAGCGAAAATTTTTGCGACGGATCACATACGCTCGCTCAAAGCGGCGTGCGGCGAGATCATCCGTATCTTTTTTAACTCGCCTTTAAGTTATAGATTTAACGCAGCTTAAAAAAGCTCCAGCCAATCCGCGCCCGCCGTTTAAATTTATAAATTTAATGCAGTTCCGCGTTGAGTTTGATCGCACGCTTGCTAATGCTTGCCGTAATCTGCCCACTTTGGCTGTTTTGTCGGAAGTGCAGTCCGCTAAGCCCGGCAAGCTCAAGCCCTTTATAAATTTCGCGATCGAACGCAAAGCCTGGATTTAGCGCTGCTAGCGCCTCGCGATCCTTTTGTGCGATAAAAACCTTCGTGCCCTCAAGTACCGCAATACTGGCATCCACGATGCAGCGGTCGCCTAGCGGAATGCCCGTTACGGAGTTTGCGCCCAGCAAGCAGTGCTTGCCGATGCTCACAGCATTGCCGTTGGTGCCGCTTAGCACGCCCAAAATCGACGCGCCGCCGCCTATGTCGCTGCCCTCGCCCACGACGACCGAGCTACTGACGCGCCCCTCGATCATAACGCTGCCGGTCGTGCCTGCGTTGAAATTCACATACGCAGCACCTGGCATCACGGTCGTACCCGCGGAGATATGCGCACCCAAACGCACCTTCGCATCGTCTAAAATCCGCACGTTTTGCGGCGGCACGACGTGGCTTAGGTAGCGCGGAAATTTATCGACGCTGATGATACGCGGATAGCGGCCTTGCATTTTTAAAGAGATTTCGTTTTCTCGCAGCCACCAAAGCTCGATCGGACGAGCATTTTCGTCCCATGCAACATTCGGAAGCACGCTAAATGCGCCGTCTAGATTGAGCGTGCGCGGCTCGCAGAGATTTAGCGAAAGCGCGTAAAGCTTGAGATAGACACTCTCGACACTTTTTGGCGCGACATCCTCAAAGATAAAACTAGCGCAAAAGCTCGCGTGCTCGTCCGATTTCATCGCCTCTTTAACCGCAAGCAGCACCTGCAGATTTTTGTGCGCGCCCTCTTTGGCGTCTGGCTGTAGAAATTTTAAAGCCTCGATCGCCTTTTTTAGGGCTTTATGCGTTAGCGTCAAAATGCACTCACTACCGCTAAAATCCGCTTGTGCGTCGCAGCTTTGCAGCGCGTGAATTAGCACTGCTGCGCTTGTTAGCCCATATTTAAAATTTACGTGCGCGTAATTTACGCTTAGGCTTTTGTGCCCCTCCGCGCACCCCTTAAATACGCGCCCGACCGCCCACATGATCGGATCGCGATAGCCCTTTTCGGCGCGAACTTTATCTGCAAAAGCTCGCAGCTCGCTTAGGCATTTAATCTCTTTCATATTTAATCCTTAATCGCAAAATTGCGCGGGAGTATAGCTAAATTTAATTTAAAAGGGGATTTGAAAATGCGCATGAATGGAATTTAAAAGCGAAAACACGCACTTTTAAATTCTTGATTATTTTGTTTTATATTGCTTGGCTTCTTGTAATTTTACTTCGAAACACTCGCTTTGGTATCTTTTTTAACTTTGGTAATAATGCCAACATCCTCGCTAGGAACTTTCTTTTTTATAGTTTTAATGCAAGAATCGCCGACATCGCCGCAATTGCTAATCGTGCGATTAAATTCCACATAAGCATATTTACCATCATCAAAAATTAACTTACCGCTAATAACAGATTCATTTTTATCTTTTAGATAAATTTCAGCATGATCGGAAGCTAAATTTATAGACTTTAAAAATTTTTTGCAAATAAAATTGAAGCTATAGTATTGTGATTCCTTAAAAAATTGCGAAAAAATAGGCACACTCAGTGATAAAAATAATATATAAAACGCAATAAACATTATACCAAGCGCCTCAAAAAATCTTTCTATAGTGATAGCTGCACACGAAATAAAAATTATTAATGCTTCAAATAAAAAGAAGAAAATGGCAAATACTATAAAAGAAGGATCAACCCCTTGCAATCCTTCGAAACAAAAAAAAGTGATAAAAATGACTATATATATTATTTCAGTAGCCCAAGGAATTTTTTTCATACATTCTTGCTTTTTACGGCAACAAGTGCAATATATGATAAATAAAATTATCGATACGATAAAACAAAAAATTATTAAATAAATAAAAACGACATTATTATACAACATACAACAACACCCTAAAAAAACAAAAACTTTTAAAGTTATATTTATAAAAATACAGGTAATGTATGCAGCTTCATCGTCAGTTTTTTTAGTTATACGTAGATGCGCACCCAAAATATAAAATCCGTGAATGGCTATTAACAACATACCCACAAGCAAGAAAACCCACATAAAATTTATGCTAAAGATTTCATAACTAAAAAATCCATTATCTCTCATATAAGTCATAGCAAACACAAAGCCTATAATAATAGAGAATACGGGCATTATTAAGGAAATCAATTTTAAAATCGATAAAATTCCTTCACAAATCTCTTTTAGTTTATTAAAAATATTTTCTGGATTTTTCTGGATTTTTCTGATTTTCTGATTTTCTGGATTTTCAGACATTTATTTCTCCCACCACACAATATAAACTAATCAAAGAATTATATAAAAATTTTACCCATTTTCAAACGCTTATAAAATTCCATCTCACCTAAACACATCATCCATCGGAGTGCTTTCGCATTTCTTGCGGTCGGCTTCTACCGAAAGCAGGCGAGCTTTGCTTTCGTCTAAAATTTTTGGAGTAATAACAAGCTCCGGCAAATCTAAGGAATTTACGGCGTGCTTGCCGGCAAATGCCCCCAGGCCTCTGCCAAATATCCCGTTTACGCGCCCGTTCATATCATAAATCTCGCTGCCGTCGCAGTGAAAGACATTACCGGAGATACACTCGCATTTAAGCCCATCCGCAGCCTCTGTGTATCTGTAGTCCTCGACGTAAAGCGCACCGCTTACGCCACGGACGCTACTTATGGGGTTGTAAATTAACACGGCTAGAATTTCGTTATTTTGCGGATTTGAGATCTCCCACTCCACGGCGCGATATGAGCTAAGCAGTAGCACGATAGGCTTAGCGGATTTGGCTAAATTTAGCTTGACGCGATTATTCATCTGCGCGCTTTCGTAGATCGCGCCCAGCCACAGATCGTAGTCCTTATCCGCAGGGATCTTGGCTACGGCGTCTTTTTGACGATAAAAGGGCTCTACGTCTTTAAAATCCACGAAAAGCTCGCTGGAATGCGCGTCATTTAAAAACCACGCTTCGATCTTGTGCTTACCCTTGCTAAATTTATACGTAAGCGGGCGCTTTTGATTGCTCGACGTCCCGCCCAGCACGTCCGTGCCGTCTACGGCGATTACCAGCGTAGACCAGCCGTAATCTCCTAGCACCATCTTTTCGACATCTGCGTCGAAATTAAACTCGCCGACCCAATACGCCATAAGATTTGGAGACGGGATTTCATGAAAGGAATTTCCTTCATAATTGACGCTGATGCGATCGACGTTTTCAGAGAAAACCACCTTCTTAGGCTCATCTTTATTCAGATAAAACGCCAAAAACTTATCCTGCGGGATCTGCGCATCAGCGGTAATCTCTTTCGCCCATTTTTGCATATTGCTCTCTTGCGCGAACGCCGCAAATGCAAGCACCAAAATAATCAAAAACCTCATTACCGACCTTTCTTATTTCGTATAAAAGTAAAATCCCTAAACCTAAAAGCCCTAGGCTTAGGGATTTTGCCGCTTTGGCTCCACAGCTTATACGAATAAAATTCCAACTGCTTAAATTTCAGCTGCGCGAGAAATTTACTTCCGCAATCACTACAGATAAAATTCCATCCCAAATAAACTCTACAGAGGCTTTCGCAGATAAACTCCACTACCATGAAGCCCGGCGAAATAAAATTTAAACCAGTGCAATGCTGCGGCTAACACTAAAAGCTAGACGCGATAAAATTTCAAGCCTAAAATTCATATTTTAAAGCCCTATCTTAAAATTTTAAAACAGAGCTTTCGCGATAAATTTTGCATTTTGAAATTCTACGGCAAAGCTTTATGCTTAAAATTTTACATTTAAAACTCCAAGGCAGAATTCTAAAGCAAATTTTACCTCGCCGAATTGTCCGTTTGGAATTTAACTTCCGCCGCAAAATTTCACGCTTAGAATTTTATCTAAAATCTCACGCAACGGAGCTTGGTAAAATTTTAGCTCGAAATTTCAAACTACGAAATTTCGCAGCGGAATTTTAACGCAGAATTTCGAGCTACAAAATTCAGCATGAAATTCCGCGCCGCGAAACCCGCGTGAAATTTTACCCGCTAAATTTACGGGCAAAATTCTATGACGGATTGCATACCGAAATTTTGCGAGCATTATAAAATTTGCAGCGAAATTAGGCGTGAAATTCCAAACTATTAAATTCCACGTTGAATTTCAATCTGCAAAATTCAAGAGAAATTCCACGCCGCGCCCGCCAAAGTCCTAATTCGAGCAGGCGCTCTTGCCGTCCATCACCGGCTGGATTGCGGAGTTATCCGCCAGCTCCTCGCGGTCGATCTTCTCGATCTTTTCCCACAGCTTGCGCGCGGCATCTTCGTAGCGCTTCGCGCTTAAAGAATCGGGCGCGTAGAAGCTTACCGGCTTGCCGCTGTCGCCGCCCTCGCGGATAGCGATCTCGATCGGGATCTCGCCGATTACTTCGGTATTGTATCGCTGCGCCAGCTTTTGCGCGCCGCCGCGACCGAAGATATCGTACTCCTTGCCGTTATCGGGGCAGATGAAGCCGCTCATATTCTCGATAAGGCCTGCGATCGGGATGTGGAGCTTTTCGAACATATCAAGTCCGCGTGCGCTGTCGTCCAGCGCGACCGTCTGCGGCGTCGTAACGCACACGCCCGCCGTCACCGGCACGCTCTGAGCGAGCGTAAGCTGCGCATCGCCCGTACCCGGAGGCATATCCAAAAACAGCACGTCCAGATCGCTCCACGCCACGTCTTTTAGCAGCTGCTCGATCGCTTTCATTATCATCGAGCCGCGCCAGATGAGGCTCGCGCCCTCCTCCATCAGCACGCCCATGCTCATCATCTCTACGCCGTGGCTTAAGATCGGCTTTAGCTTCTGTCCCACGACGCTTGCTTGCGTCTTATCTTCGCCTAGCATTCGCGGCAAATTCGGTCCGTAGATATCGGCATCCAAAATCCCCACTCTCTTGCCGAGCTTTGCTGTGCTGATGGCTAAATTTAGCGTCGTCGTACTCTTGCCTACGCCGCCTTTGCCGCTGCTAATCATCACGAAATGCTTGATCTGCGGCGCGATATTTTTGCCGCTGCGAGAGTTGCTCTTTTCCTCGGCTATCTTGGGCTGTTTGATTAAAATTTCCACGTCCGCTCCTAGCGCCTTTTGTACCGCCGATCTAAGCTCTGCGGCGATTTCAGGCTTGGCGCTGGGGATTTCGATCCCTACGAAAATTCTATCGCCGATCTCGATCTCTTTTACAAATCCAAAATCCACGATGCTTTTAGAAAAGCCCGGATAGATCACGCTTTTAAGCAAATTTAAGACTTCGTCTTTACTCATTCCTTCTCCTTATTTTCGGTTAAATTTCTACTGATTTTATATGCGCAAAATTTCGGCCCGCACATCGAGCAAAACTCCGCGCCCTTGTAAATTTCATCGCCCAGGCTCTCATCATGCAGCTCGCGCGCATGATCTGGATCGAAGCTAAGCTCAAACTGCCTGTTCCAATCAAAATTATACCTCGCATCGCTCATCGCATGATCGCGCTCTATCGCGCCCGCTTTGCCTAGCGCGACGTCCGCGGCATGAGCGGCGATTTTATGCGCGATGATGCCCTCTCTGACGTCGCTTGCATTGGGAAGCCCCAAATGCTCCTTGGGCGTTACGTAGCAGAGCATGCTTGCGCCGCAATACGCAGCCATCGTCCCGCCGATAGCCGAACTGATATGATCATAACCCGCACCGATGTCGGTCGGAAGCGGCCCCAGCACGTAAAACGGCGCGTCGCGGCAGAGCTTGCGCTCTAGCTGCATATTTAGCTCGATCTCGTTAAACGGGATATGCCCAGGACCCTCGATCATCACCTGCACGTTTTTTTCATTCGCACGCAGAGCCAGCTCGCCTAAAATTTCAAGCTCGCTAAGCTGCGCCCTATCGGTCGCGTCATATAAGCAACCCGGGCGCAAGCCGTCGCCCAGAGATAGCGATACGTCGTAAGCAGCGCAGATATCGCAAATTTCATCAAACGCTTCGTAGAATGGGTTTTGCTTGTGAAATTTCATCATCCACGACGCTATCAGCGAGCCGCCTCTGCTTACGATACCCATCTTGCGACGGGAAAGCAGCGGCATAAACTCGAGCTTAAAGCCCGCGTGGATCGTGAAATAATCCACTCCCTGCCGCGCCTGCTTCTCGATCGTGCTAAGAATAGCGCTCGTTTTTAAATTTTTAATATCGCCCAGCTCATGGATCATCTGATAGATCGGCACCGTGCCTATGGGTACGGGCGAGCGCTCGATTATCGCGGAGCGGATCTCGTCCAAATCGCCGCCCGTGCTTAGATCCATCACCGTATCTGCGCCGTATTTTAAGCACGCTTCGAGCTTTTCCAGCTCGCCCTCGATATCGCTCGTCGTGCCCGAGGAGCCGATGTTGGCGTTGATTTTGCACCGCAGCGCGCGACCGATACCGATGGGTTTTAGGCTTTTATGATTAACGTTTGCGGGGATGATCGCCCTTCCTTGCGCGATCAGATCGCACAAAACCCGCGCGTCCATGCGCTCGCTTTGCGCGACCTTTTTCATCTGCGGCGTCACTTCGCCTTTTTTTGCAAAATAGATCTGCGTTACGCAGCTTTCGGTCATTTTCGCCTCGCTTACTTAAAAATGCGCGTATAATATAACAAATTTCATTAATCCTTACTTTTCTTTTGCCGTTTATTTTCGTAACGCAAGTTAAAATTTTACCGCCACGCCGTGTAAATTTACGCCTAAGTTTAAGATAATTTAGAGCGCAAGCCGCGATTAATTTTGCTTTCATTTTTAATACGTATAATTTCGTAACAAAATTTCAAGGATAAAATTTGAAAGATATATCGCTGATTTTGCTCGCCGCAGGCGATTCGAGCAGGTTTGAGCTGAGCGTCAAAAAGCAGTGGCTGCGCGTGGGCGAGCTGCCGCTTTGGCAATACGTCGCACAGAGCATTGCGCGGGCGCACTCCTTTAAAAAGATCGTAATAGCCGTGAACGAGGAGGACGTGAGCTATTGCGAGCGCCTCTATGCGTGCAGCTCGGCTTCGGCGCGCGGCGAAAGCGCGGAGTGCGGTACGAGCGAGTATAAATTTCAAAGCAAGCAGGACGGGATCGAATGCAGCGCAGACGATCTAAACGACGCAAGCAAGCCGCGGGGCGCGGAAAATTTTAAAGCTCAAGTAGAATGCGACGCAGATGAATGCGGCTCTGCAAATTTAAAATTTCACTTCGCCCCAGGCGGCGCAAATCGTCAAAGCTCGCTAAAAAACGCACTGCAGCTCGTAGAGAGCGAGCTTGTGCTCGTAAGCGACGTGGCGCGCGCGCAAATTTCGCCCGAGCTGATCTCCTCGCTGATACGAAATTTAGGCAGCGCGGACTGCATCAGCCCCTATCTTGGCGTAAATGACACGACCTATCTCGGCGAGGACGTAGTAAAGCGGGAGGAGCTGCGCCTCATCCAAACGCCGCAGCTTTCGCGCACGGCGCTACTTAAAAAGGCGCTTGAGGGAAGCGAAATTTTTACCGACGACAGCGCGGCGATCGGCAGCGCGGGCGGGCGGTTGGAATTTATAAAAGGCGAAGCGGGCGCGCTTAAGATCACGCGCGCAAGCGATCTGGCGGCGCTAAATTTAAAACCCTGCTCGCACGATATCTTTTGCGGTACGGGTTACGACGTGCACGCGATCGAAAAAGGCGCGGGCATCGTGCTCGGCGGCGTGAAAATTCCATGCGAGTTCGCGCTGATCGCGCACAGCGACGGCGACGTAGCGATCCACGCCCTAATCGACGCTATTTGCGGCGCGGCGATGCTGGGCGACATCGGCGAGCTGTTCCCCGATAGCGACGTCAAATTTAAAGGTGCGGATAGCAAGGAACTGTTACGAAAGGTAATGCGGCGCGTCAGAGGCTACGGCTACGAGCTCGCAAATGCCGATATTACGATCATCGCACAACGCCCAAAGATCGGCGCTTACAAAGCGCAGATGCAGGAGGTTTTAAGCGAAATTTTAAACTGCGCGCGCGTCAATGTCAAAGCGACCACGACCGAGGGGCTGGGATTTACGGGCAGAAGCGAAGGCATCGCCGCGCAGGCTGCGGTAAATTTGAAATTTTATGACTGGCAAAAGCACGCAGCAAAGGCGCAGGACGTATGAAAATTTTAATAATCGAGAGCGAAAGCTATCTTGCTCAAAGTATCGCAAACAAGCTGGGTGCGCTTGGGCATGAATGCACTAACGCGGCGAGCTTGGCGGCCGCGGCGGGCCTTGCGGAGGAGTTTGAGGCGGTGTTACTTTCTACGAGCTGGGGCGGCGCGAGCTTTTATCCGCTGATCGAGAAATTTAGGCGCTCGATCATAATTTTGATGGTCGCCTACGTCGATAGCGAAACGGTGCTAAACCCAGTAAAAGCGGGCGCGACGGACTATATACAAAAGCCTTTTATGATAGAGGAGCTCATCAAAAAGATCGAGCATTACGCGCAGTTTCGCTCGCTAAAATCACAAAACGAAGCCTACGAGGCGCTGCTTAAAGAAGTCTCTCTTTCGTGCGAAATACCGCCCGCGCGTTTAGCGCAGATAAAATTCCCGCTTCTTTTGCGCGGCGATGCGGCAGCGCGAGCTGCGGCGGTATTTAAGATCGCACTTGCGCTAAAATCGCGTCTTAAAATTCTATCCGCGCAAAGCCCTGAACTGCTAGAACGCGGCGCGGAGATTTTTTACGCACCAGATTTTGATAGCCTAAGCGGCGCGCAGAAGGAAAAATTTCTAAGCAAAACCAAATCCATGCGTGTAATTGCCGGATCCATCGGCGCGCAAAAGGGCTTTAACGACGAAATTACGCTTGGCAACAGCAAAGAATGCAGTGAAATTTTAAGCATCGAAGAATACGTAAAGCTCACGATCGTAGCGCACCAAGACGAGTATTTCGACTCCGATCTGGCGGCGGCACTTGGGATTTCGCGAAAATCGCTTTGGGAGAAAAGGAAAAAATATGGCATCGCAAGAAAAAAATAGCCGCGCGCG
>CAUSCW010000013.1:0-42348 GCA_963530195.1 uncultured Campylobacter sp. | reverse complement strand
TTTTAAAAAATTTAGCTAGGAAATCCCGCTTTGAAATTTTACGTAGCAAATTTATGCCTTGAAATTTAACTTCCGCGCGCCAAAATTCGGCGCCGCTTGTATGTGAAATTCCACTTCTGCGCGCCGCCCCGCTACGGCGAAATTTTAAGCTTAGAGTTTTAAATTTATCCTTAAATTTAGGGCGCTGTATAAAATTCATATAAAAAATTCACATTATATGCGGACGAGCAAGCTTTGAAATTCTAAAATTCCGGGAATTTTGCTAAAATTGCGGGTAAATTTAAAGAAAGGCGAAATTTGACTATTTACGATTTGGAGCGCCTGCGACTGGACGCGAAAAAGCACGTGGAGCAGCTAAAGTTTATCGTCGTCGTAAGCACGATCGCCTTGTTTGCGGTATTTGGCGCTATCGCGTATTTCGCAGATAGGCGGGGCGCGCAGAGCCTTAGCGCGACGATGCTCGTGTTGCTGGCGGTCGCCTCGCTCGCCGTAAGCCTTAAAGAGGTGCACTTAAACGGCTGGCAAAAGGATCTCGTCGGCACGGAAAATATCTTAAAGTTCGGCGCGGTCGCGATCTCGTTTTTGATCTTCAAATACTCCGCGGCCTTGCCGCAGGTGTTGATAGGCTTAGCCGCGCTTGCGCTTGCGGTGTGGCTAGCGGCGAGGCTTTACGCGCTCGGCGTAAGAAGCGCACAAGAAATTTTTACCGGGCGATACCGCCAAAGTTACAAGCAGCACTATCTGGCGCCTTTCGTGCGCGAGCTCGGCTACGAATACGTCTCCTACGGCAGCGTGCCGTTTTGGCGCGTGGTGCAGAGTGATCTGTTCGAGTTCATCGAAAATCTACGCGGCAACGACCGCGTGGGCGGCGCGTGGCAGGGGGTGAGCTTCGAGTTTAGCGATGTGAGCTTTTTTCATCAAAATTTGCAACACGAGCTCGTGGGGGCGTTTTTCGTGGCGGAATTTAACAAACGCATCATCGCGCCCGTTTTCATCTATCCGCGCGAGATACAAAACAAACAGCACATAGGTCTAAAGCCCGTTGCGATGGATAACGTGGAGTTTGCCGCGCGCTACAAGGTGCTAAGCGATGAGCCGCAAAACGCGATGTACGTGCTGACGCCTGCATTTATGGAGCGGTTTTTGGCGGTGGGCGATGCGCTCGGAGCGCAGATCTGGGCGAGCATCAGAGAGCGGCGGATCCATATTTTCGTGCACACTAGGCGCGATAATTTCGAGCCTAGCGTCTATGAAAGCGTGCTACGCCGCGATCCTGCAAGCGAGATAAAGAGTGAAATTCTAAGCTTTTTGAGTATCGTTAAAATTTTAAAACTGAACGTGAGGATTTGGATTTAGACGAGCAAGTTCGGCTAGATAAAATTTATAGATTTTTGCGGCAAACCGAGCGTCGATCGTCTAGGCTTATACTTGCAGCTTTATGATTTTAGGCAAACAGATAATTCTTTTTGATGTAGTCGATATTTATATTTTTCTGCAAAAAATACTCTTTGATATCGTTGTAAATTTTATCGTTGTATATATAGATAAGATAGTATCTTGGTAAAATATTTCTATATCCTGGGTTGGTCGTATATTCGGCGACCCTTATAAATGGCAGAGCTCTAAAGCCTTTGAGGTTTTTATTCACCGATAGATAAAATATAAAATTTAAGAGAAATCCCCATAGGTAGATAAAAAATATTATCTCCAAAAGTTCCCATTTTAAAGCTATGAACCCCATTATCGTAAGAGATAAATTGCAGATATTTCGCGAAATTTTTGAGCTAATAAATATGTCAATCGAAAAGCTCCTTCGCAGTTCGTCGAATTCTACTTTGCAGAATCTCTTAACGACGCCGTTTTCGACAAATTCTATATATCTATCCGTAAACCTTATTTGTTGCTTGCTACGAATTAACTTAAAGATACATATCGCAATAAGAATCCCTAACATTACCAAATTCATAACTACGCCTTTTGGCGAACATAAAGATCCGCATTCCATAAAATCTTGTATTATAGCTATCGTTAAGACTGAAAATAACAATACCAAATACCAAGCGATCGCAAAAAATTTTTCATAGCCGTTTATAATCAACGGTTCTTTGTCGTAATCCCTGGGTTTTTGCTTATTAGAAATTTCCATTACTTTACATTCTTTTTATGAAATTTTGATTTCTCGTAATGGTTTTTCGCATAGCCTAATCGATTTTTACTTTGTGTCGCCATTACTTATTCCTTTTATTTATATAAAAATTTGCGGCTGGATTTTGTCTAAATTTTTACCCGTTTTTAGTAAGAAATAGGTTTTTAGCTCCTTGTATTCGCTGCTCGTTAAAATTGAGACGTCGATAATGAAGTGCTTATCGAAGATAATCAAACTGTCGCCGCTTAGCATATCCAGTCCAAGCCCCAGCCCGTTTACTAATCTAAAAATCAGTAGCGGGAGTATACCGAGCCCAAATGCTATCGGCACTACGAACGGAGCTATCCCGTAGCCTTTAAAGTAAAAAACCGTGGACATCAAAACGAAGTAGATCATAACGACGCTAATTACAAACTTTTTTGTGATTGTCGGCAATTGGGGTTGGGAAGGCCCAAAGGTTCGTTTTATCCCCACTATATTTGATAATTTTATTTCGAGCAGGACTAAATTCTTCTTCGTAGAAAAATACTCTATGGCGGAATTTTTAAATTTAATATAGCAGCTTCCTAGCTCTTTTGGGCGTTCATTTAGCTCTGCTGGATGCGGTGGTCTGTATGGTGCAAAATGTGAAAGAAAGTCCAAAATAAATACAATCGGCAGATATAGCTTTATCATCTCTATCGCGTTGTCTTTGATGATTATCGGATATTTGTCGTAGTCTCTAGACTCGGCCTTTTCTAGCGTAGTACTGATTTTAAATTTATCCAAATTTAGCTCTTTATAAATAGAATTGCAAAGCGTTTTATATGCTCCAAAATAGGATGGCAGCGCGCAAGTGCGGCGGTTGGTAGATTATCCGCCGCAGTGCGTCTCGCAAAATCGCGCTGCGCCGCGGGCTGATAAAATCACGGCTCGCGCAAAACGCAACGCAATACGCGCAAAAGTAAAATCCGCGGCTTACAAAATCAAGCCGCGGCATTCAAAAGCGAGCTTAAGCTTTTGGAATTCTGATCTTCTGCCCCGGATAGATGAGGTTCGCGTCCTTGATAACCTCGCGGTTGGCGTCGAAAATAACCTTGTATTTGTTCGCGTCGCCGTAGAATTTCTTCGCGATTTTAGATAAGTTATCGCCCTTTACGATGGTGTAGTAGTTTTCGGCGCTATCCTCTCTGATGCCCTCGATCTGCACGTTTTTGATGCCTGCGGTATTGCCCGCGATGAGGGCTGCTTTTTCGAGAGTTTCCTTATCGGCATTACCGCTGATTTTGACGGTGTCGCCCTGCACCTCGACCTCTAGTCCCTCTACCGGCGTAGAGCTGAGATTGGTGGCGATCTCGTCTTTTACGTGCTTGGCGTCATCGCCTAGACCTAGTAGTTTCTTGCCTGCTTCGGCTACGAATGAAAGTAAACCCATGTTTTCTCCTTTGGTTAAAGTGGGGAAATTTTATCTTAAATTTACCAACGATCAGCTTAGGTGCATATCCTTACGGCTCCGCCCTAGCCCAATGTTGCGACCTACTGCGCTCACTCTATGCGCGACGGCAGGTTCTTGGACCATCATTGCCGCGCCTGTCTATTCAGATTTGCAGCGTATGAATTATCAGCGCTGCGACTACGCTAAATTTTTCGTCAGTAAATTTCTAGCAATCACGGCGCATACGATGCTAAAAACGATGACCGAATATGAGTTGAGATTTAGCCCGCAAAATCCTGCGCTTAGGGCAAAGGCGCAAAGCGGCGCGTTTAAGTTGATCGCTAAAAAGGCAGCCCCTCCGCAAACCCCCGCTGCGCTTAGGCTAATAGGCAGAATTTCGCCGATCGCAAATCCTACGCATAGCCCTAAAACTGCGCCTAGCGCGAAACTCGGCGTGAGCGTGCCGCCGTATCCGCCGCAGCGAAAGATCATCAAAATGCAAAATGCCTTACAAAGCAAAATCGCAAGCAAATAGGGGCTGAAGGATGTGGAGTTGAAAGCAAACTGCGCTGCAGAGCGCCCGTTACCTAAAATTTCGGGTACGTATGCGCCGATCGCCGCGGTAAGCAAGAATGCAAATGGCAGTGTAAGCGCGATTTTAAGGCTTTTTATGCGCAGCTTTTCGCACAAGCGCACCCCATCTTGGAAATATTTCGCCGCAACCCCCGTGACAAGCCCGATTAGAGCCGCTGCGAGTAAATTCTGCGGGGTAGGGGCGAAGTTCGAAACCGCGTAATAAATTTCTTTTGAAGCTCCGAATTCTGCTGTAGCTGTAGCTACCGCACTAGTGGCAAAGGCGCATAAAATCGCTCGAGTATCGAAGCTTTTAAGCAAAATTTCTAAGCTGAAAAGCGCGCCCGCTAGCGGGACGTTATATGCAGCGCCTAGTCCCGCTCCCGCGCCACATGCGACAAATAGCCGAAGCTCATCTCCGCTGATATTTAGGGTACGGCAGATTTTAGCTGCAAATAAGCCACCCAGCTCGCGCGGAGCAGCCTCGCTGCCTACCGGTGCGCCCAGAGCAATGGCTACTAGCTGCAAAACAGAGTGGATTAAATTTTGCCAAAACGGCGGATTTTGCCCATCCATCATCGAAGCTACGTTTAAAAAAGGTTTTAGTCTCATCAGCATAATTCGAATTAAAGTTACAATTGCGCCGGCTGCGAGGACGCTAAGAAAGCGCCTAAGCGCAGTGGTTTGCTCCGTGATAATGTGAAATTCCTCATCATTATGCCCGAAAGCAAAAGTTTCAATTTCGTTGATGCCGAAGTTTAAGAGCCCTGCGCAAAGCCCCATTATAACGCCTATCGCAAGGATCGCTAGAAAGAATTTAGTACTCAAAATATGCCTTTTTGAAACGTATAATTATATAAAATTTTAGCTTTAAAAAATCCTTACCGCGCGCATAAAAGCAGCTAAAACGCGAGTAAAATTTAAATAATGGCTAAGAATTTATATCATCTCTGTGGGTTTCTGTGGGTAAAATTTTGCGCGAAATTCTATGAAGCTTAGGCAGAGGCGGAATCTTATTTACGTTAATCGCGCGAGTAAAATTTACGTAGATTTTATATAGCGCGTAGAAAATTTAATAAAATTTCGTATCGCGCGGGAGGATGAAATCCTATTTTAAATTTCTTGCCGCGAGGACAGGCGGAATTCTACGTAAAATTTAAATCTATCCGAGCGGGTAAAATTTTAAATTGAGTAAGCGAGAAAATTTTGCAGAGGACACGTGGGATTTCGCACAGAATTCTAATTTGCGAAAGAGGGCAAAATTCCGCGTAGAATTCCGATCCGCGTAAGCGGGCGAAATCTCGCGTAAAATTCTAAGCCGCGAGGCTAGGCAAAATTTCGCGCGGAATTTTAATTTGCATGAGTCATAAAAATTTTACGCCCCCCTCGCGAACAAATTCGCTTAGAATTTTGCTATTTTTTCCAAATATCGTCGTTTTTACCAGCTGCGGGCGCGCTTAGCTTTTTATCCAGAGCCGAAATTTTATCCGCGAGCTTTTGCGCGCCGCCGAAAATTTCATCCTTTTTCGGAAGCCCGAAGTGAAATTTAAAGCCTACGCTATCTCCGATGCTTGCAAGTAGCGATTTGGGCGCGTTTGCGATAGCGTCTTTAAAGATCGCCGCATCGATTCCGAGCTCGGCTAAGTTTTTTAACGCCCGCGCAGAGCCGATAAACATCGCAATCTTGGCGTCGAAAAGATAATCGTTTGCTAGTTTTTGTGCGGCCGCGGCGGATTTTTTATCCACGATGATGAAGCGTGCGCCTGCGCCGTTTGCGAGCAAAATTTCATTTATATCGTTCGTAATAACGCTAAATTTTTTCTGCGCCTTTTGCGCCGCGGCGATGAGCCTGTCGTTAAATTTAAAGAGCAGATTGTCGTATTTGAAAACTTCATCGCCGTTTTTGATGAGATATAGCGGCTCGTATGGCACGAGCGCGTGGCCTAGGATGATCATTTACCACCCCTTAGTTTGGCTTCACAGGACTTGCAAAGGCGCTTTTTATCGCGCAGAGCAAGCTCGTCGTTGCTAAAGTACGTCCCGCACTCATCGCACGCCAAAAGCTCGGTCGCATCGTCCTTTTTCTTTATGCGAAATCTAGGCACTATCAAAAAATATATGAGCGCCGCGATAACGGCGACGGCTAGAATTTTTCCCATTATTTCACCCCTTTGATCACTAAAAATTTTCTATTTTTCAAAGCATTTTCGCCGCTAAAAATTTCGCAGCGCGCGCTCGTAAATTCCTTGCGGAATTCCGCCGCTTCCGCCTCTGCACCCGAGCCTTTGTAGAGCAAAAACGTAGTGTTTTGATCGTAAAAGCCGCGGCAAATTTCAATTAAATTTTGCGCGCTCATCAGCGCTCGCGAGCTTATCAGATCGGCGCGCAGCTTTGCGCCGTCTTGCACGCGCTCGGCGTGGATTTTTACGTTAGTTAGAGCGAGGCTAACTTTCGCGTAGGTTAGAAACGCCGCTTTTTTTTGATTTGGCTCAAACAGATGCCACTCGCACAGCGGCAGCGCGAGCGCCAAAAATAGCCCGGGAAAGCCCGCTCCCGAGCCGATGTCGCACGCAACGTGCGGATAGCGCGGTATGAAATTCGCTCCGCTTAGGCTGTCGCGTATCACCGCGTCCAAATCGTCGTAATTCGTGAGGCTATGGACGCGGTTAAATTTTTGTAGGCAGGCTTTAAATTTAGCGACCTGCTCGTTAAAACTCTCGCCCGGCGCAAGCTTCACAGCAGATGCCCCATCTGCTCTTTTTTGACGCGCAGATAGTTTTCGTTAAATTTATTAGGCGTGATGATTATCGGCACGCGCGCGACCACTTCGACCTTTAGATCGTGCAGCTTTTGCGGATTGTTCGTAAGCAGATTTATGCGCGAAATTCCAAAATGAGCGAGTATGAAATCCACGATCTCGTAGGTGCGCTCGTCCGCTTTGAAGCCGAGCTGATGGTTTGCTTCGATCGTATCGAGGCCCTGATCTTGCAGCGCGTAGGCGTTGATTTTATTAAAAAGCCCGATATTGCGCCCCTCTTGACGCAGATAGATCACCATACCGCCGTGTTCTTCGATATATTTTAGGCTCGCTTCGAGTTGGTCGCGGCAGTCGCACTTTAGGCTGCCGATCGCATCGCCGGTAAGGCACTCCGAGTGGATCCGCACGTTTACGACGCCCTCCAAAGGTTGCTTAAATATCGCCAAATGCTCTTTGTTCCCTTGCTTAAACGACTGAACGCGGAAGCTTCCGAAGCGGGAGGGGAGATTTGCGACCTCTGAAATTTTTATATCCATGCTTAAATTTACTCCAATTGTGATATTATGAATCCCGCAATTCTAGCTAAAAAAGGAAAAATAATGTTTAAACGATTTAGACGGCTACGAATAAACCCCGCGCTTAGGGATCTGGTGCGACAAACCGATCTGCAAACCCGCTTTCTAATCTATCCGCTTTTCGTGGTGGAAGGAAGCGGCATCAAAAAGGAGATCGCCTCGATGCCGGGCGTATTTCAGATGAGCTTGGATGAAATTTTAAAAGAGTGTGAGGCTCTTTTGTCGCTCGGTTTGGATAAAATTTTACTTTTTGGAATTCCTTCACTAAAGGACAGCATCGGCTCGGACGCGCTAAGCGAGGACGGCATCATCGCGACTTCGCTGTGCGCGATAAAGGCTAAATTTCCAAATTTATTAGTAATCACCGATCTGTGCTTTTGCGAATACACCGACCACGGGCACTGCGGCATCATCGATCATGTGCATCAGACGGTGGATAACGACGCGACGCTTGAAATTTCGGCGCAGCAGGCGCTCATCCACGCCAAAGCGGGTGCGGACATGATCGCGCCCAGCGGCATGATGGACGGCATTATCGCTACCTTGCGAGAGACGCTCGATCACGGCGGATTTGAAAATTTGCCGATTATGGCGTATTCGAGCAAGTTTGCCAGCGGCTACTACGGGCCGTTTCGCGACGTGGCGGAGAGCGCGCCAAGTTTTGGCGATCGCAGCAGCTACCAGATGGATCCCGCAAATAGATTTGAGGCGATCAACGAAAGCCTGCAAGACGAAGCGCAGGGAGCGGATATCTTGATGATAAAGCCCGCACTTGCGTATCTGGATCTAATCAGAGATCTGCGGGAGCGCACGCTGCTGCCGATCTGCGCATATAACGTAAGCGGCGAATACGCGCTACTGCAGGTAGGCAAGAAGGCGGGCGTGATTGATTATGAGCGCGTGATGATGGAGACGATGATAGGCATAAGGCGCGCGGGTGCCGATATGATCATCACCTATCACGCTAAAGAGATCGCGGAAATTTTAAATTCGCGCAGGTAAAATTTTAAAAATTTTGGAATTTTAAAATTTCGTAGCGGCGGCGGGACTTGGTTTTTTGAAATTTACTTCGCGGCACATAGCGCAAATTTTAAAATTTAAAACCGAATAAAACGCTACGTAAGCGAAAACAGTGTAAAATTTAACCAAAAAGGAGCGATGTGAGGCACTTTCTTACGTTAAACGATTTTAGCAAAGACGAGATAATCGAGATTTTAAATTTAGCGTTTGAGATTAAAAAAGAGGCGAAGGCGCGAAATTTCAAGCCATATTTAAAAGATCAAAAATTAGCGATGATATTTGAAAAAAGCTCGACCAGGACGCGCGTGAGCTTCGATGTGGGGATGAACGAGCTAGGCGGACACGCGCTATTTTTGAGCAGTCGCGACATCCAGCTCGGGCGCGGCGAGCCTATCAAAGACACTGCGCGCGTAATTTCGCGAATGTGCGATCTAATCATGGCGCGCGTAAATCGCCACGAGACGCTCATAGAGTTTGCGGAATTTAGCCGCGTGCCAGTGATAAACGGTCTAAGCGATAAATTTCATCCCGTGCAGCTGATGGCGGATCTAATGACGATCGTGGAGCACGGCATCCCAATTGCAAAGATAAAAGCCGCGTACGTGGGCGACGGTAACAATATGGCTCACTCGTGGCTGATGCTTGCTAGCAAGCTTGGCTTTGAGCTGCGAATAGCGACGCCGAAAGGCTACGAAGCTGATCCGCAGATACTGGCGCAGGCGCAAGAAAATGCTAAAATTTCAGGCGCTAAAATTTTAATAACGAACGATATAAAAGAAGCCGTAAGGGGCGCAAACGTCGTGACGACCGATACTTGGGTTTCGATGGGGCAAGAAGCCAAAAAGGAGCAAAGAATTCGCGATTTTGCAGGCTTTTGCGTGGACGAAAGCTTAATGGCTCTGGCTGAAAAAAACGCGATCTTTTTGCACTGCCTGCCGGCGTACCGCGGATATGAGGTGAGCGAGGCCGTGTTTGAAGCGCACGCGGATGAAATTTTTGCAGAGGCGGAAAATCGCCTGCACGCGCAAAAGGGCGTCATGGTCTGGCTGGATCAAAAAAGATAAATTTTAGGAGAACGCATGGAAGAAAAAGATAAAGCGCTAAAAAAGATCGACAAAGCGAGCGAATTTTTTGGGCTGGATAGCTCGAAAAGGACGGTTTTTGAAATTTCGCAGGGCGAGGACAACGAGAAAAAACTCACTTTAAAAAGCGGCTCGTGGAGCGACGAGGAGCCGTGGTTCGGCATCGACGAAAATAACGAAGTGCATACGATGATCTCGATAAAATCGCTCGCAAATCTGATCGCCGCGACCAAAAATGCGATGCAGGAAAATTTTAATCTCAAGCTTGAGCGCTCGATTTTGCAGCATACGCCGGTAGATTTCGGCGACGCGTGGATCGTGTGTATGGACGAGATCAGAAGGCTTACGGGCGTAGATCCGAATGCGAAAAGATTAAGCTTAGACGTCGATGCCGTCGTCTCGCGCGTAAAAAGCTTGCATCCGAACCTTTTTATCGACATCGAAGAGCTTATCAAAACCAAGGCGGGCGGCCGTGAATAGCATAGACTTCGACGCTTACGCGAAATTTTCGCGCCCCGGACCCCGCTACACGAGCTATCCGACTGCTTTGGAATTTAGCGAAAATTTTAGCTACGACGGGTATCTGAACGAGCTAAAAAATCAAAAAAGTTCCACGCCGCTGTCGCTTTACTTTCACATGCCGTTTTGCCGCTCCGCCTGTTATTTTTGCGGCTGCAACGTAATCTACACAGGCAAGCGCGACAAGATGGATCGGTATTTGGACTATATCGAGTGCGAAATGCAAATTTTAAGCGGCGTCGTGGACGGCTCGCGGCAAGTCGTGCAGATGCACTTCGGCGGCGGTACGCCTACGTATTTTAGCGCCGAACAGCTCGCGCGCCACATAAAAAATATCAAAAAGTATTTTAAAAGCTTTAGTTCCGAAGCCGAGATCAGCTGTGAGATCGATCCGCGGTTTTTAAACGCCGAGCAGCTTGACGTGCTCGTTTCAAACGGCTTTAACCGCATCAGTTACGGCGTGCAGGACTTCGACGAGCGCGTACAAAAGGAGATCCACCGCATCCAGCCTTTCGAGCTTACGAGGGACGTCATAGCCATGGCGCGCGAGAGGGGGATAAAATCGATAAATATGGATCTGATCTACGGCCTTCCGTATCAGAGCCTAGCTAGCTTTAAGCGCACGCTGGAGCTTGCGCTTTCGCTTGATCCGGACCGCTTTGCAATCTTTAACTACGCGCACGTGCCGTGGATCAAAAAATCTATGCGTAAATTTGACGAGACGACCCTGCCCGAGCCCAAGGTGAAGCTTGAAATTTTAAAATTTACACACGATTTTTTAAGCGCGAACGGATATGAGATGATCGGCATGGATCACTACTCAAAGCCCGAAGACGAGCTTCATACTGCACTTAAAAACGGCTCGCTGCACCGTAATTTTCAGGGCTACACGACCAAAGGCGGCGCCGATCTGATCGGTATCGGGCTAACTAGCATCGGCGAGGGTGCGCGCCACTACGCGCAAAATTTCAAAGATATGGATGCGTATGAAGCCGCGATAGATACGGGCAGGCTGCCGTATTGTAGGGGCGTTTTGCTAAATGAAGAGGATCTGCTGCGCAAGGAAGTGATTATGGGGCTGATGAGTAATTTTTGCGTCAATATAGAAGCGGTCGAGGAGAAATTTAAGATAAAATTTTTCGAGCACTTTGATGTGAGCTTAAAGCAGCTTGAGGCGCTAAAGGATTTCGTGCAAGTCTCGACGAATAGAATTTCCGTAACGCCTACCGGCACGCTTTTGATCCGAAATATCGCGATGTGCTTTGATGAGTATATGGTTAAAAATTTGGGCGAGAAGCGCTTTTCTAAAACCGTCTAAGCGGCGCGGCTATGAGTAGGGCAAAGCTTGGAGCGTTCGATTTTGCGGCACTTAGTGAGCGCTGCGTAAAATGTGGTAAATGTATCCAAGTCTGCACGGTTCATGGCATTAACGGCGATGAAGTAACGAGCCCACGCGGATTTGTGGATCTTTTGGGCGCTTACGGCAGAAATGAGCTAAAGCTTGATAAAAACGCTAAGAAAATTTTTGAAAGCTGCTTTTTATGCACCAACTGCGTAGATATTTGCGGCGAGTCTTTGCCCATAGATACGGCAATCGAGAATGTTCGCGCGCGCATTGCGGAAAAATTTGGCATCGCGTGGTACAAAAAAGCTGCGTTTTGGCTGCTCGGGCACCGCAAAGCGCTGGATCTAGCAGCAGCGCTTGGATACGTGTTTCTTAGCTGTGGCTTTAAGATGCGAAAAGATACGCAAAGCTCTATGTCGCCTAGATTTGGCTTACCAATACTTAAAAAAGAGCGCTTGCTGCCTGCTCCTGCGAAAAAGAGCTTTATGAACTCTCACGCAGAATTTATCGACAACGGCGGCGAAAAAACTATCGGAATTTTTATAGGCTGCATGGCAAACTACGCTTACACGGGCGTAGGCGAGGCGATTTTACATATCGCGCGAACACTAAAGCTAAACGTAAATTTGATGAAGGAACAAGCCTGTTGCGGCGCTCCTGCGTATTTTACGGGAGATTTTGCGGCGGTTGAACGCGTGGCAAAATTTAATATAGCATATTTCGAAAAAGCTCTGCCTGCTCTTGATGCGATTATCGTGCCCGAGGCTACGTGCTCTGCAATGCTGAGGGTGGATTACGCGAATTTTTTTGAAAACGAGCCGCAATGGAAAGCTCGTGCGCAAAAGCTTGCGAGTAAAATTTTTATGGCGAGCGAATACTTTTATAAATTTACAAACTTAAGTGATCTTTTGATGCGCCGCGGCAAAAGGGCTTTAGCGATTACTTATCACGATCCGTGCCATGCCCGCAAAATGCAGGGTATTTGGAAAGAACCGCGCGGCTTGCTCGCTCAAAACTACGAAATAACCGAGATGGATGAGCCTAATAAATGCTGCGGATTTGGCGGCGTGACGATGCAAACCGAGCGCTACGAGCTCGCGCGCGCAGCGGGATTAGCTAAGGCGCGTGCAATGGCAGATCTGCCTGTGCGCGTAGTTTCTGCCGAGTGCAGTGCGTGCAGGATGCAGCTAAATAATTCGCTTTCTTTAAGTGGCTCGCAGATGAGGTGCATAAATCCGCTAGAGCTCATCGCTGAAGCGCTTATGGGCGAGGAAAATTCCAATGGATAAATTTTGCGTTTTAGAAGCCCCTGCATTTCGCCGGCTTTTTACTCAATTCAAATCCTGGGGTAAAATTCTGTGCTTTTTAAATTTTTGGCTTTTAAAAATTATGATTAAATTTTATCATTAGCTTGTAAAGGTTGCGGTTTGCGTCTTTGAGCTTTTGGACAAAGCAGCCTGAAGCGGTGCACGGGGGGCAAGCCCACAGGTTTTGCTCTACGGCAGGGTTGGGTAATGTGATTTTAAATACTAAAATTTTGTGGTTTAGAATTTTGTTGAGGGATTTGCGCAAAATTTTAAGAAGTTGAATTGAGGGATGGATTTTGGCAAAATTTTAATTTTATGTGGCATTATTTGAAATTCTATGGAATTTGTGCTGTGAGCAAATAGCTAGAATTTTGATTTATTGATTTGCGTGGCGGAGCAGGCTTAAAGCGCGAATTTTAAATTTCGTAAAATTTAAGAATTAGTTACGTATGAGCTTCTTCTACTTCGCGGTTTTGGCGTTGGGGCAAAATTTCTTTCAAAAATGCCAAAGTATGCATAAAATATACTCACAATTTTTAGCACGAGATATTTAGCAAAAAAGGCTAAGCTAGTGAGATCGGGGCTTAAAATTTAATTTTATTCTTGCTCTTTTGCGTCATCTTCAGAGTCCAGCTTTGCTTCTTCGATCAAAAGCCTGTTGGCTTCGGTAGCCTTTTTTATCTCGCTTAAGTTTTCTTCTATCTTATTTAGGCGCTTTTCAAGAATATTTAAACGCTTTTCGGAGCGGGAGATAAAATAATAAATCAAATAAATCATAAAAACTATTATGATCCAAGGTACGATTTTCATATAAAATTCCTTAAAATTTAAAATTGCGCGCATTATAGCAGAAATTTTATGAAATTTTAAAATAGGCTGTTTTAGCCTTGACAATTGGGGATTTTTCGGTTATAATTACCACTTCAATTTCAAAATGCTGGTGTAGCTCAGCTGGTAGAGCTACTGCCTTGTAAGCAGTGGGTCGGCGGTTCGATCCCGTCCACCAGCTCCATTTTTTGTAACAGTGTTTGACCAGATTTCATCAAAGGGTGAGATACTCAAGTGGCCAACGAGGGCAGACTGTAAATCTGCTGGCTTTGCCTTCCGTGGTTCGAATCCACGTCTCACCACCATGAATTTTTGATGCGGGATTAGCTCAGTTGGCTAGAGCATCAGCCTTCCAAGCTGAGGGTCGCGGGTTCGAGCCCCGTTTCCCGCTCCAGAATTTTGGAAATGAAACTGGGAGCTGTAAAATGATAAAAGTCTCTATAAATTTTTATACATTTGCTGTAGCTCTATTTTTAATTTCCTTTTAGTTGTTTATGTTTTTATATCATCTCTCATGCCAAGCGATATTACGCTCATATGGCTCAGAGGTAGAGCACTTCCTTGGTAAGGAAGAGGTCGCGGGTTCAAGTCCCGCTATGAGCTCCATAAAATAGAGTCGCTTAGTTTGTTGTGTAATACACAAATCAATAACGGAGGATATGATGGCTAAAGAAAAATTTAATCGTAACAAGCCACACGTAAACATTGGTACCATCGGTCACGTTGACCATGGTAAGACTACTTTGACAGCTGCTATTTCTGCTGTTCTTTCTAGGAAAGGTCTGGCTGAGCTAAAGGACTACGACAATATCGATAACGCTCCAGAGGAAAAAGAGCGCGGTATTACTATCGCTACGTCTCACATCGAATATGAGACCGAGAAACGTCACTATGCTCACGTTGACTGCCCTGGTCACGCCGACTACGTAAAAAATATGATTACCGGCGCGGCTCAGATGGACGGAGCTATTTTAGTTGTTTCCGCTGCAGATGGCCCTATGCCTCAAACTCGCGAGCATATCTTGCTTTCTCGCCAAGTAGGCGTTCCTTATATCGTAGTTTTCCTAAACAAAACCGATATGGTTGATGATCCGGATCTTTTAGAGCTAGTTGAAGAGGAAGTTAGAGACCTTTTAAAAGAGTATAAATTCCCTGGCGACGAGACCCCAATCATTAAAGGCTCTGCCCTTAAGGCTCTTGAGGAAGCTAAAGCCGGACAAGACGGCGAATGGTCTGCAAAGATTATGGAGCTTATGGACGCGGTTGATAGCTATATTCCAACTCCTGTTCGCGATACTGATAAAGATTTCCTTCTTCCGATCGAAGATATTTTCTCGATTTCCGGTCGCGGTACCGTTGTAACCGGTAGAATCGAAAAAGGTATTGTTAAAGTTGGTGATACTATCGAGATCGTAGGTATTAAACCTACTCAAACTACTACCGTCACTGGCGTTGAGATGTTTAGAAAAGAGATGGATCAAGGTGAAGCCGGCGATAACGTAGGCGTTTTGTTGCGCGGTACTAAGAAAGAGGAAGTAGAGCGCGGTATGGTTCTATGCAAACCTAAATCGATCACTCCTCATACTAAATTTGAGGGCGAGGTTTATATCCTAACTAAAGAAGAGGGCGGACGCCATACTCCATTCTTTAATAATTATAGACCGCAGTTTTACGTTCGTACTACAGATGTTACCGGTTCGATTACTCTTCCTGAGGGAACCGAGATGGTAATGCCTGGCGACAACGTTAAAATTACCGTTGAGCTAATTGCTCCGATTGCTCTTGAGCAAGGTACTCGCTTCGCGATTCGCGAAGGCGGTCATACAGTAGGCTCAGGCGTCGTTTCGAAAATCATCGCTTAATTTTTTGCAAGCGGAATTTTGAAATTCCGCTTGCTTTTTTATTCAAGGAAACCAAATGGCAAAGAATTCAAGTAGAGTAAAGGTCGGATTAAAATGCTCCGAAAGTGGCGATATTAACTATACTACTTATAAAAATAGCAAAACTACGACCGAAAAACTAGAACTTAAAAAATATTGCCCTAGATTAAAAAAGCACACGCTTCATAAAGAAGTCAAGTTAAAAGGCTAATGTTATAGGGCAATAGCTCCAACGGTAGAGCACCGGATTCCAAATCCGATGGTTGGGGGTTCGAATCCCTCTTGCCCTGCCACGAGGATTGGGTATGGAAAAAGTAAAAGAGTATTATAAACAAGCAAAAGTAGAGTTAGATAAGGTAATTTTCCCGACTAAAGATCAAACTAAAACAGCATATATCTCTGTAGTCGTCGTAGTCGTAGTTATCGCACTGTTTTTAGCGCTAGTGGATCTGATTATGTCCGCTTTAATAACGGCTTAAGCAAGGATACAATATGGCAAATAAATGGTATGCGATACAAACTTACGCGGGCAGCGAGATGGCGGTAAAGCGCGCGATAGAAGCGCTAAAGCAAGACGAAGCGCTTGAGGCTAAGATCGGCGAAGTGTTAGTGCCTACCGAAGATGTGATAGAGGTCAAAAATACAAAGCAAACCATTAAAGAGCGCAGCTTATATCCCGGGTATTGCTTTGCAAATTTAGATCTGGATACCACTTTATGGCATAGAATTCAGATGCTGCCTAAGGTCAGTCGCTTTATCGGCGAGGCGAAAAAGCCCTCTCCACTACCGGAAAAAGATATCGAGATAATTCTAGAAAAGATCAATAATCGCGAGGCTCCTAAGCCGAAGATAAATTTTGAAGACGGAGAGACGGTTAGGATCGTCGATGGACCTTTTGCTAATTTCAACGGCATCGTAGAAGAGTATGATATGATACATGGCAAGCTTCGCCTCAATGTTTCGATCTTCGGACGAAGCACGCCGATTGAAATTTCATACTCGCAAGTTGAAAAGATTATTTAAATTTTATAAGGAGTAAATTTATGGCTAAGAAAGTTGTTGGCGAAATCAAGCTGCAAATAGCGGCCGCAAAAGCAAATCCAAGCCCGCCGGTAGGTCCTGCATTAGGACAAAAGGGTGTTAATATTATGGAATTTTGCAAAGCGTTTAACGAGCGAACCAAAGATATGGCGGGCTTTAACATTCCTGTTATCATCACGGTTTATGCCGATAAAAGCTTTACTTTCATCACTAAACAACCGCCTGCGACGGATTTGATCAAAAAAGCGGCGAAGATAGATAAGGGTTCGGACAACCCTCTTAAAAAGAAGGTAGCGTCCCTAACTAAGGCTCAGGTTTTAGAGATCGTCGAGAAAAAGATCGCCGATCTGAATACCAAAGATAGAGAGCAGGCGGCTAGGATTATAGCGGGTTCGGCTCGTTCTATGGGTATTACGGTTACTGACTAGACCTTTTGACCGCTAAGGTTTAAAAAAGCGGTAGCACTTTAATTGCGGAGAAATATATGCCAAAAAATTCAAAAAGATTCAACGAACTTTTAAAAAAAGTTGACGTAAATAAAATTTATAGTGTAGACGAAGCGGTAAGCACGGTAAAAACTTTAGCTTCTGCTAAATTTGATGAGACGGTGGAGATCGCTCTTAAACTAAACGTAGATCCAAGACATGCCGATCAGATGGTGCGCGGCTCAGTCGTTTTGCCTGCCGGCACTGGCAAGAGCGTTCGAGTAGCCGTGATTGCAAAAGACGCAAAAGCTAGCGAGGCTAGCGAAGCAGGTGCCGATATCGTGGGTGCCGATGATCTGATCGAAGAGATTCAAAAAGGAAATATAAATTTCGACGTTCTTATCGCCACTCCAAATTTAATGGGACTAGTCGGTAAAGTAGGTCGTATTCTCGGTCCAAAAGGCGTTATGCCGAACCCTAAAACCGGTACCGTTACTATGGATGTCGCTCAGGCCGTTAAAAATGCTAAGGGTGGACAGGTAAATTTCCGCGTCGATAAGCAGGGAAATATCCACGCAGGCCTTGGCAAGGCGAGCTTTAGCAAAGAGCAGCTTTTAGACAATCTTACGACGTTTATCAAAACCATAAATAAGCATAAGCCAGCGACTGCGAAGGGCAGATACGTAACTCATGCATCGCTTTCACTTACTATGAGTCCTGCGGTTACGCTGGATAATCAAGAAATAATCGATTTAAAATAAAATTTTAAATTTTTATCTTAGATTGGAGATAGCTCAAGGTTTTTGACTTAATTGATCGAAATTTCAAAATTTCGATCGCTTGGCTTGAAATCACCGATCGGAAAGGAGACCTAATGACGAGAGACGAAAAATCAAAGATAGTAGCGGAGCTTGGCGAGGCTTTCAAAGCTAGCGAAGCTATAGTAATTTCCGATTTTAAAGGCCTTAGCGTTAAGCAGCTTGAAGATCTTAGAAATAGCGCGCGTGAAGCGGGCGTAAAGGTTCGGGTTATCAAAAATACCCTAGCCAATATCGCATTAAAAAAAGCCGAAAAAAACGGACTTAGCTTTAAAGATACCAATATCTTCTTATGGGGCGAGCAGCTTTCTGTATGTAAAATAGCGGCTAAATTTGAAGAGAAAAATGAAATTTTTAAGCTTAAGATCGCTCATATCGATGGGGAAGTAGCCGGCATAGATAAGGTTAGAGCACTTTCGAAGATGCCTTCGAGAGACGAGCTTATCGCGATGTTACTTCAAGTATGGAATGCGCCGATTCAAAATTTTACGATCGGCTTAAATGCGCTTAAGCAGAAAAAAGAAGCTAGCGCTTAATTAAAATTTAGGAGAATAAAATGGCAATTTCAAAAGAAGATGTTTTAGAGTATATCTCTAATCTTTCGGTGCTAGAGCTTAGCGAGTTAGTTAAAGAATTCGAAGAAAAATTCGGCGTAAGCGCAGCTCCGGTTATGGTAGCTGGCGGCGCAGGTGCTGGCGGCGCAGGTGCGGCAGCGGCTGAAGAGAAAACAGAATTCGATGTCGTATTGCTTGATGCGGGCGATAAGAAAATCAACGTAATTAAGGTTGTTCGCGCCCTAACAGGTCTTGGTCTAAAAGAAGCCAAAGACGCTACCGAGGCTACTCCGTCCGTTCTTAAAGAGGGACTTAACAAAGAAGACGCCGAGAAGGCTAAAAAAGAGCTTGAAGAAGCAGGCGCTAAAGTCGAACTCAAATAAATCGCGGAATTTTAAAATTTCGCATACAAATGTGTGCCGGTGCGTCGCATCGGCACTTCTTTCTTTAAAATACAACTACGAGGTAGTGGAATGTTAAATAGCCTATATTCAGGAAATCGTCTCAGGGTGGATTTTTCAAAAGTCCCTAAAGACATCGAAATTCCGAATTTATTACAACTACAAAAGAAAAGTTTTGATCATTTTTTAAATCTTGATAACTCGGGTGGAGAAAGCGGCATAGAGAAGGTTTTCAAAGCCATTTTTCCTATCCACGACGCACAGAATAGACTAAGTATCGAGTATGTAAGCAGCGAAATTTCAAAGCCAAAGTATTCGATTAGAGAATGCATGGAAAGAGGGCTTACTTATTCGGTAAATTTAAAGATGAAGCTCCGCTTGCTCGTGCATGAGCGCGACGAAAAGACGGGCAAAAAAATCGGCGTAAAAGAGATCAAAGAGCAAGATATATTTATTCGCGACATTCCTTTAATGACCGATAGAATTTCATTTATCATAAACGGCGTAGAGCGCGTCGTCGTAAATCAGCTACACAGAAGCCCTGGCGTAATCTTCAAAGAGGAAGAGAGTCCTACGGTTCTAAATAAACTTATCTATACCGCTCAAATAATACCAGATCGCGGCAGCTGGCTATACTTCGAGTATGACGTAAAAGACGTACTATACGTGCGCATAAATAAAAGGCGCAAGGTTCCGATCACGATCCTATTTCGCGCACTCGGCTACAAAAAACAAGACATTATAAAATTATTTTATCCTATTAAGACAATCTATATTAAAAAAGGAAAATTCCTGACCGATTTCGATCCGAAAGAATACGCGGGTAGGCTCGATTACGACATTATAAACGAAAAGGGCGAAGTGCTTCATCAAGCAAGCAAGCGCCTAACGGTCAAAAAAGCGGAGAAGTTAGCAGATGACGGACTAAAGCTCATCGAGTATCCGGCTGAAATTTTAGCCGAGCGCTACCTAGCGGGCGCCATCGTCGATAAAAACAGCGGCGAAGTGCTTTTTGATTCGCTAACTGCGCTAGATGAGGGCAAGCTAGCCAAGATCGCTAACACCGAGAAAAAATTTACGATCGCCAACGACCTAGCTAGTGGCGTAGATACTTCAATCATAAATTCCTTCATCCAAGACGCCGACGCGCTTAAGCTCTTGCAGCAAAGCGAGGGCATAGACGATGATAACGATCTAGCTGCGATTAGAATTTATAAGGTTATGCGCCCGGGCGAGCCGGTGGTAAAAGAAGCGGCAAAGAGCTTCGTAAACGATCTGTTTTTTAACCCGGAGCGCTATGATCTAACCAAAGTGGGTCGCATGAAGATGAACCACAAGCTGGGTATCGAGGCGCCGGAGTACGTAACCGTGCTAACCAGCGAGGATATTATCAAGACGGCGAAATATTTAATTAGAGTTAAAAACGGCGACGGCTTCATCGATGATCGCGATAATCTTGGCAATCGCCGCATCCGCTCGATCGGAGAGCTTTTGGCAAACGAGATGCACCTTGGATTTATCAAGGTTCAAAAGGCGATCAAAGATAAATTTACCGGCATTAGCGGAAATTTAGACGAACTTATGCCGTATGATTTCGTAAACCCTAAAATCATTACCACTACGCTTATGGAATTTTTTACTGGCGGCCAGCTAAGCCAGTTCATGGATCAGACCAACCCGCTTAGCGAGGTCACGCATAAGCGCCGTCTATCTGCGCTGGGCGAGGGCGGACTGGTTAAAGAGCGCGCCGGCTTTGAGGTGCGCGACGTCCATCCTACGCATTACGGTAGAATTTGCCCTATCGAGACCCCTGAGGGTCAAAACATCGGTCTGATCAATACCCTAGCGACCTATGCGAAGGTAAATGATCTAGGCTTCGTCGAGGCTCCGTATAAAAAGGTCGTAAACGGCAAGGTCACCGACGAGATCGTCTATCTTACCGCTACGCAAGAAGAGGGGCTCGTAATCGCTCCTGCGTCCGCTAAATTGGACGAAGAGGGCAATATTGTAGAGGAGCTTTTGGAAGTTAGAAAAGACGGCGAAAATATCATGGCTAAACGCGAGGATATTTCGCTAATTGATCTTTGCTCCGGTATGGTCGCGGGCGTAGCGGCGTCGCTGATTCCGTTTTTGGAGCACGACGATGCTAACCGTGCGCTTATGGGCTCGAACATGCAGCGCCAAGCCGTGCCGCTTCTACACTCTACCGCTCCTATCGTCGGAACGGGTATGGAAGCGGTCATCGCGCGCGATTCGTGGGAAGCTATCAAAGCTAAACGCGACGGCGTCGTAGAAAAGGTTGATAATAAAAACATATTCATTTTGGGCGAAGACGAGAAGGGACCGTTTATCGATCACTACTCGATGGAGAAAAATTTACGCACCAACCAAAACACTACCTTTTCACAGCGCCCGATCGTGCGTAAAGGCGATGTGATAAAGGTAGGTCAAATCATAGCCGACGGTCCTAGCATGGACGGCGGCGAGCTTGCGATCGGCAAAAACGCCCTTATAGCTTTCATGCCGTGGCACGGTTACAATTACGAAGATGCCGTCGTCATGAGCGAAAAGATGATCCGCGCCGACGAATACACCAGCGTGCATGTTTATGAAAAGGAGATCGAGGCTAGAGAGCTTAAAGACGGCGTGGAGGAGATCACGCGCGACATCCCTAATATCAAAGAGGAGGAGCTTACCCACCTCGATGATAGCGGTATCGTAAAGATCGGTACTCACGTCAAACCTGGCATGATCCTAGTAGGCAAGGTAACTCCGAAAGGCGAGGTTAAACCGACGCCTGAAGAGAGGCTTTTGCGCGCGATCTTCGGCGAGAAGGCGGGGCATGTGGTAAATAAATCTCTCTACGCTACCGCTTCGATGGAAGGCGTGGTGATCGACGTTAAAATTTTTACCAAAAAGGGCTACGAGAAGGATCCGCGCACGAACAAAGCCTATGAGGATGAAAAAACCGAGCTCGAAAGGGAGCATCACGACAGGCTTTTGATGCTCGATCGCGAGGAGATGCTAAAGGTAGTGGCGCTTCTTTCAAAAAGCGCTTTACAAAGCGATCAAAGCCTAAATAAAAAAGATTATAAAAAGGGCGATAAGGTTAAAAAAGAGGAGCTTGAAAGCTCCAACCGCTTTACGCTAAATTCCTTCGTCAAGGCTTATTCTAAAGCTGTTCAGAAGGAATACGAAGAGCTAAAAAACCACTTCCAAAACGAGAAGCGCAAGCTCAAAGAGGAGCACGACGAAAAGATCGAAATTTTAGAAAAAGACGATATCTTGCCAAGCGGCGTTGTTAAGCTCGTAAAGGTCTATATCGCTACCAAGCGCAAGCTAAAAGTGGGCGATAAGATGGCGGGCCGCCACGGAAATAAGGGCATCGTTTCAAATATCGTCCCTGAAGTCGATATGCCGTATCTTCCTAGCGGACAGCGCGTGGATATCGTGTTAAATCCTCTCGGCGTTCCAAGCCGTATGAATATCGGTCAGATAATGGAGAGCCACTTAGGTCTTGTGGGTTGGCGTCTAGGCGAGCAGATCGCTAAAATTTTAGAGGAGAAAACGGGTGAATGGATAAAAACCCTTCGCGCCAAAATGATTGAGATCGCAGGCGTTTCTAAGCTAATGCAAGCTAAAAAGACGCTTGAAAAGATCAGCGACGAAGATCTTTTAAAATACGCTAGAGACTGGGCTAAGGGTGTTAGATTTTCCGCTCCTATATTCGAGGGTATCGTGCCAGAGGATTTCAAAAAGCTATTTGAAATGGCAGGCATCGATCAGGACGGTAAGACCGAACTTTACGACGGCCGCACCGGCGAAAAGATCAAAGAGCGCGTAAACGTGGGCTGCATGTATTATCTCAAACTGCACCACCTAGTCGATGAGAAGGTTCACGCAAGAAGCACCGGTCCTTACAGCCTAGTCACGCAGCAGCCGGTCGGCGGCAAGGCGCTATTCGGCGGTCAAAGATTCGGCGAGATGGAAGTTTGGGCTCTGGAGGCATACGGCGCTGCATACACGCTTCGCGAGATGCTAACGATCAAATCCGACGACGTCGACGGACGCTTGGCTGCGTATAAGGCGCTGACAAAAGGCGAAAACGTTCCGTCTACCGGAATTCCTGAGACATTTTTTGTTTTAACTAATGAGCTTAAATCGCTTGCTCTAGACGTTGAAATTTACGAGAATGGAGAGAATAAATGAGCGATAATTCAAATTTAGAAAGAATAGAAATAAAAGAGGACGCCAGAGTCCACGATTTCGATGCGTTTGCAATCAGGCTTGCTAGTCCCGAGCAGATCAAGGCTTGGAGCCACGGCGAGGTCAAAAAGCCCGAGACTATTAACTACCGCACGCTCAAACCGGAGCGCGACGGGCTTTTTTGCGCTAAAATTTTCGGCCCCGTAAGAGACTATGAGTGCATCTGTGGCAAATATAAGAAGATGCGCTACAAAGGCTGGAAGTGCGAAAAGTGCGGCGTCGAGATCACGAGCTCGAAGGTTCGCCGCACTAGGATGGGGCATATCGAGCTGGTAACGCCGGTAGCGCATATTTGGTACGTAAATTCCTTGCCTAGCCGCATCGGTACGCTTCTAAATATCAAGATGAAAGATCTTGAGCGCGTGCTTTATTATGAGGCTTACATCGTAGAAAGTGCAGGCGAGGCATTTTACGACAACGAAAATTCTAAAAAGGTCGAGAAATACGACGTTTTAAACGAAGAGCAGTATCAGAGCCTAAAAGAGCGCTTTTCGCAGACGGGCTTCGTCGCTAAAATGGGTGGTCAGGTGATCCGCGATATGCTAGCTGAGCTTGATTTAGTTGAAATTTTAAATTCTTTGAAGGAGGAGATGGCTAACACAAACTCCGAAGCGAAGAAAAAAACTATCGTCAAGCGTCTAAAGGTCGTCGAGAGCTTTTTAAATTCCGGCAATAAGCCCGAATGGATGATGATTACAAATCTTCCCGTACTACCTGCCGATCTACGTCCGCTTGTAAGCCTTGAGGGCGGAAAATTTGCGGTTTCGGACGTAAACGATCTATATCGACGCGTCATAAATCGAAATTCTAGACTTAAAAGGCTGATGGAGCTCGACGCCCCCGAGATCATCATCCGCAACGAAAAACGAATGCTTCAAGAGGCGGTGGATGCGCTTTTTGATAACGGACGTCGCGCTAACGCCGTAAAAGGCGCTAATAAGCGACCGCTTAAATCTCTAAGCGAGATCATTAAGGGTAAGCAGGGCCGCTTCCGACAAAATTTGCTCGGCAAGCGCGTGGATTTTTCGGGCCGCTCCGTCATCGTCGTAGGTCCAAATTTACGCATGGATCAGTGTGGTCTGCCTAAGACGATGGCGCTTGAGCTATTCAAGCCGCATCTAATCGCTCGCCTGCAAGAGAAGGGCTATGCTACGACCGTCAAGCAGGCCAAAAAGATGATCGAAAATAGGATCAATGAAGTTTGGGAGTGCTTGGAGGAGGTCGTTAAAGATCACCCGGTTATGCTAAACCGCGCGCCGACGCTTCATAAGATGTCTATTCAGGCGTTTCATCCCGTGCTCGTCGAGGGAAAGGCGATCAGACTACATCCGTTAGTCTGCGCCGCGTTTAACGCCGACTTCGACGGCGATCAGATGGCGGTGCACGTGCCGCTTAGCCAAGAGGCGATCGCGGAATGTAAAATTTTAATGCTAAGCTCGATGAACATCTTGCTTCCTGCGAGCGGAAAGCCTGTCGCGGTGCCTAGCCAGGATATGGTTTTAGGAATTTATTATCTAAGCCTCGAAAAGCCGGGTGCAAAAGGAACAAATAAAATTTTTGCAAACGTCGATGAGGTAATGCTCGCCGTGGAGGCAAACGCGCTAGATATCCACGCTAAAATCAAAACGATGATCGATCATCGCATCATCTTTACGACCGCGGGTCGCTTGATTATCAAATCGATCCTGCCTAGCTTTATTCCGGATCATCTTTGGAATAAGATTATGAAGAAAAAGGATATCGCCGAGCTTGTCGATTACGTCTATAAAAACGGCGGCCTTGAGATAAGCGCGGAATTTTTGGATAATCTTAAGAACTTAGGCTTTGAATCTGCGACTAAAGCGGGCGTTTCGATCTCCGTTTCGGATATCATAGTGCCGAAGTCCAAAGCAAGCCTCGTCGAAGAGGCTAAAAAGCAGGTCAGAGAAGTTCAGAACCAATACGGCGCGGGCTTGCTAACCGACGGCGAGCGCTATAACAAAACGATCGACATCTGGACCAGCACCAGCAAGAAGCTAGCCGATGAGATGATGAAGATGATGGAGAAGGATAAGGACGGCTTTAATTCTATTTATATGATGGCCGATAGCGGCGCGCGAGGTAGCGCGGAGCAGATTAAACAGCTAGCGGGTATGAGAGGTCTGATGAGTAAGCCCGACGGCTCGATCATCGAAACCCCGATCACTTCAAATTTTAGAGAGGGTCTGAACGTAAACGAGTACTTCATCTCGACTCACGGCGCGCGTAAAGGTCTTGCCGATACGGCGCTTAAGACCGCAAATGCGGGATATCTAACGCGAAAGCTGATTGATGTTGCGCAAAATGTCAGGGTTACAATGCATGACTGCGGTACGCACGAGGGTATCGAGGTTACTGAGATTGTAGAGAACGGAACGCAAATAGAAAGCCTAGCCGATAGGATTATGGGTAGGGTGCTAAGCTCGGATGTGATTGATCCGGTGTCGAATGAAATTTTATTCACCGAAGGCACGCTTCTAGGCGTTAATGAGGTACGCACCATAGTCGATGCCGGCATCAAATCCGTAAGCATCCGTACGCCTATTACGTGCAAGGCTGAAAAAGGGGTTTGCGCGAAGTGCTATGGCGTAAATTTAGGCGAGGGCAAGCTAGTAAAACCTGGTGAAGCGGTCGGTATCATATCGGCGCAATCAATCGGCGAACCGGGCACGCAGCTTACGCTACGAACCTTCCACGCCGGCGGTACCGCATCTACCGAGCAGCAAGATCGTCAAGTAATCGCCGATAAGGAAGGCTTTATCAGATACTACAACGTAAAGACCTATGAAAACGGCGGCAAAAATATCGTAATGAACCGCAGAAACGCTGCGGTGCTTTTGGTAGAGCCTAAGATCAAAGCTCCAATTACCGGTAAGGTAAGTATTGATATAACTCACGACGACGTAAATATAACGCTAAAGGGTAAGAAGGAAGAATTTAAATATACCATCCGACGCCACGATCTAGCCAAGCCTACCGAACTTGCAGGTGTAAGCGGTAAAGTTGAGGGGAAATTCTACATCGTTTTCAAAGACGGCGAAACCGTTGGAGAAAATGATAGTTTAGTAGAGGTTATAAAAGAAGACTGGAATATCCCTACTCGAATTCCGTTTGCAAGCGAACTTCGCGTCAAAGACGGCGAGCCGGTAACTCAAAAGATCAAAGCGGGAGCAAATGGTACGCTTAAGTATTTCATCCTCAAAGGTGATTATTTAGAGAGGCTAAGAGATATCAAAAAAGGTCACGTTGTAAGCGAGAAGGGCATGTATGTAGTCATCTCCGATGAAAACGGCAGAGAGGCGATCCGCCACTACATACCGCGCGAATCTGTCATTACCTATGATGATAATAGCGTCGTAAAAAGCGAAGATCTTATCGCCAAGCCTAAGAAAGACGATCGCTTGATCATCGCCGAGTGGGATCCGTATTCTATCCCTGTGGCTGCAGAGTGCGAGGGTAAGATCAGCTTCGAGGATATCGAGCCTGGATACACCGCTACGGAGCAATATGACGAGACTACCGGCCAAAGCCGTTTGGTTATCAACGAGTATCTGCCTCAAGGCGTCAAGCCGGCTATCATCGTAACTCCTAGCAAGGGCGAGCCTATCAAATACAACCTAGGGCCGAAGACCGCGATTTTTACGAATAAGGGTGATCAGGTAGCGATTGCGGATATTTTGGCTAGAACGCCGAAAGCTGCTGCGAAATCAAAAGATATCACCGGCGGTTTGCCACGTGTATCGGAGCTATTTGAGGCGCGCCGTCCAAAAAATACCGCGATCATCGCAGACATCGACGGAACCGTCCGCTTCGATAAAGCTTTGCGCGCAAAAGAGCGCATCGTAATCGAGGGCGAGGATGGAACGAGTGCGGAGTATCTAATCGATAAGAGTCGCCAGATCCAAGTGCGAAACGGCGAGTTCGTCCACGCGGGCGAGAAGCTTACCGACGGAGTTATCAGCTCGCACGACGTGCTTAGAATTTTAGGCGAAAAGGCGCTGCATTACTATCTGATAAGCGAAATTCAACAGGTTTACCGCTCTCAAGGCGTCGTCATCAGCGATAAGCATATCGAGATTATCGTATCTCAGATGCTCCGCCAGGTTCGAATTGTCGATAGCGGCGATACTCAGCTAATCGTCGGCGATCTGATTAGCCGCCGTAGATTTAGAGAAGAAAACGAGCGCATTATGAAAATTGGTGGCGAGCCTGCGATCGCGGAGTCCGTGCTACTGGGCGTAACTCGTGCGGCCGTAGGAAGCGATAGCGTCATTTCGGCAGCGTCCTTCCAAGAGACTACGAAGGTTCTAACCGAGGCTAGTATCGCGGGTAAATTTGACCGATTGGAGGACTTAAAAGAAAACGTGATTTTAGGTCGCATAATCCCTGTGGGAACGGGCCTGTATAAAGATAAGGAAGTTAAACTCAAAAAATAATTTTGGGCGCAAGCCCTAAATTTAAAGGATGAAACATGAATATGATCAACATAAATTTCGGTCTGTTGTTTATCAGGTTGGGGCTTGGAGTTTGTCTTTTAATGCACGGAATTTTTAAGCTTACTCATGGTATCGACGGCGTAAAATCGATGCTGGTAGCCAGAGGAATTCCGGATTTAGTGGCTTACGGCGCATACGTAGGCGAGGTGCTGGCGCCAGCGATGATAATCATAGGCGTATTTTGCCGCATAGGCGCTCTGCTTGTGATCGCAAACGTGCTCATGATAATATATGTCCTACACACTCCGTTGAGCGCGCTTACCGGCGTGGGCGGATTTGAGCTTGAAATCGTATATCTGTATCTTTCCGCTGCGATCTGCTTAGTGATCTGCGGCGGCGGAGAGTTTGTACTGATTAGAGATTAAAATTTAGTTAAATTTACGTTTCTGTAAGTTTAAACAAAGTATAATCCAAATCTTTTTGAATAAATTTTTGTGAAAGGAAAGATGTGCCAACCATAAATCAATTGGTCAGAAAAGAGCGCAAGAAGCTTACCGAGAAATCGAAGTCTCCGGCGCTAAAGAATTGCCCTCAACGAAGAGGAGTTTGTACTAAGGTCTACACCACGACCCCTAAAAAGCCAAACTCAGCGCTTCGTAAAGTTGCCAAAGTAAGGCTTACTAGCGGATTTGAAGTCATCAGCTATATCGGCGGTGAAGGTCACAATCTACAAGAGCACTCCATCGTGCTAGTTCGCGGCGGTCGCGTAAAGGACCTTCCGGGCGTTAAATATCACATCGTCCGCGGTGCGCTCGATACTGCAGGCGTTGCGAAACGAACCGTTGCAAGATCAAAATACGGTGCTAAACGACCTAAAAAATAGTTTAGCCGAAACAGACCGGCACTAGGTTTTGCCGAGTTTGAGTAAAATTTTAAAATTTGAAGGAATAAAATGAGAAGAAGAAAAGCTCCCGTTAGGGAAGTTATGCCTGATCCGATTTATGACAGCAAAGTAATCACAAAATTTATTAATTCGCTTATGTTCGACGGCAAAAAGAGCGTCGCTACCGAGATCATGTACGGCGCCTTAAATTTCATCGACAATAAAGGCGGCGAGAAGAAAGGTATCGAAATTTTTAACGATGCCATCGATAACGTTAAGCCTTTGATGGAGGTAAAATCTCGTCGTGTGGGCGGCGCTACATACCAGGTTCCGATAGAGGTTAGGCCGGCTCGCCAGCAGGCTTTGGCTATCCGCTGGATCATATCTTTTGCGAGAAAAAGAAGCGAGCGCACGATGATAGAGCGCCTGGCTTACGAGCTTATGGACGCCGCAAATTCTAAAGGTTCTTCGTTTAAGAAGAAAGAAGATACCTACAAGATGGCGGAAGCCAACAAAGCTTTCGCGCATTATCGTTGGTAGGAGGGCATCATGGCAAGAAAAACCCCTTTGCATATGGTTAGAAACATCGGTATTGCCGCCCACATTGATGCCGGAAAGACCACTACAAGCGAAAGAATTCTATTTTTTACCGGCATGAGTCATAAGATTGGCGAGGTTCACGAGGGCGCCGCTACGATGGACTGGATGGAGCAGGAGCGCGAGCGCGGCATCACGATCACGTCTGCGGCAACTACCTGCTTTTGGAATAATCATCAGATAAATTTGATCGACACCCCGGGCCACGTTGACTTTACTATCGAAGTCGAGCGCTCGATGCGCGTTTTAGATGGTGCGGTAGCAGTATTTTGCTCTGTAGGTGGCGTTCAGCCTCAAAGCGAGACCGTTTGGCGTCAAGCGAATAAATACCACGTTCCACGCATCATTTTCGTAAATAAGATGGATCGCGTCGGCGCAAATTTTTATAATGTCGAACAGCAGGTAAAAGATAGGCTCAAAGCCCATCCTGTTCCGATTCAAATTCCGATCGGCGCAGAGGATGATTTCAAAGGTGTTATAGATTTGGTTACTATGAAGGCACTCGTTTGGGATGATAGCAAGGGTCCTTCTGCTCCCGAGATCGTTGAAATTCCTGCTGAATTACGAGAAAAAGCGCAAGAGTATCGCGACAAGATGATTGAGGCGGTAGCAGAGACTGATGAAGCCTTGATGGAGAAGTATTTTAACGGCGAAGAGCTAAGCGTGGAGGAAATCAAAAAAGGTATCAAGAAAGGCTGCTTAAGTCTAAGCTTTTTTCCTATGCTATGCGGCACCGCATTTAAAAACAAGGGCGTGCAGCCTTTGCTAGATGCGGTCGTAGATTATCTACCTGCGCCTGATGAAGTGCCTGCGATTAAGGGTCAGTATGAGGACGGCAGCGAGGTTCACGTAAGCTCTACCGACGAGGGCGAATTTGCGGGTCTTGGATTTAAAATTATGACCGATCCGTTCGTAGGACAGCTTACCTTCGTGCGCGTATATCGCGGTGTTTTGGAAAGCGGCAGCTACGTCGTAAATACCGGCAAGGGTAAAAAAGAGCGCATCGGCCGCTTGCTAAGAATGCACTCAAATAAACGCGAAGAGATCAAAGAGCTTTATGCAGGCGAGATCGGCGCCGTTGTGGGTCTGAAAGATACCCTTACGGGCGATACTCTAGCTAGCGAAAAAGATAAAGTAATTTTAGAGCGTATGGAATTTCCTGATCCCGTTATCAGCGTAGCGGTAGAGCCTAAAACCAAAGCCGATCAAGAAAAAATGGGCATCGCGCTTCAAAAATTGGCGCAAGAAGATCCGAGCTTCAGGGTTGCGACCGATGAGGAGAGTGGACAGACAATCATTTCGGGAATGGGCGAGCTACACCTTGAGATTATCGTAGATAGAATGCTTAGAGAATTTAAGGTTGAGGCCGAGGTCGGACAGCCGCAGGTCGCATATCGCGAGACTATCCGCAAAACGGTCGAGCAAGAGTACAAATACGCCAAACAATCGGGCGGTCGCGGTCAATACGGTCACGTATTTTTGCGCCTAGAGCCTTTGGAGCCTGGCACCGGATATGAGTTCGTAAACGATATCAAAGGCGGCGCGATTCCTAAAGAATACATCCCCGCAGTCGATAAGGGCTGCCAAGAGGCGATGCAAAACGGCGTTTTGGCGGGCTACCCGGTCGAGGACGTGCGCGTAACTGTATATGACGGAAGCTACCACGAAGTCGATAGCTCCGAAATGGCATTCAAACTTGCCGCTTCTATGGGCTTTAAAGAGGGCGCTAGAAAAGCGGGCGCCGTAATCTTGGAGCCTATGATGAAAGTCGAGGTAGAAACCCCTGAGGAGTATATGGGCGACGTCATCGGCGATTTAAACAAGCGCCGCGGACAGGTCAATAATATGAGCGAGCGCGGCGGCAACAAGATCATCGACGCGTTCTGCCCGCTTTCGGAGATGTTCGGTTACTCGACCGATCTGCGCTCTCAGACGCAGGGTCGCGCGACCTATTCGATGGAATTTGATCACTACGACGAGGTTCCTAAAAACGTCGGCGAAGAGATCATCAAAAAGCGCAACGGCTAATTTAACGGGCGCTAGGGCGCGGCGATAGCTTTATCGCCAACCCCCGGCGTTTCTTTAAATTTTAAAAGGCGCTTAAATTTAACCTGCTTTACAAGCCGAAATTTTAACTCACACTCTAGCTTCAAATAAAATTTCAACCCATAAATTTTAATTTCTGTAGATTGCAAATTTAGATTAAAAAATTTCAATTAAATTTAAAAATTTAAAGCATAACTTAAAATGCGCCCATGATGCCGCACCTATCATTTTACTAGAGATTTATTCATTCGCAGATAAAGCGCGTGCGACGCTATCGCTTTGATTTTTATTCACGGACAAAATCGCTGCAAGCGGGATCGCGCAAACGGGGCGAAATTTTACCTTCGGCACAGCCTTAAGGCGGAGCGCAACTATCATAGACTTATATCAGATCGCGACCATCAGTGCTTTATGTGAGTAGCGGTATTCTCGGGGTACTTTAATTGCGCCGCCGCTTTATGCCGTAAAATTCATCTTAGCGCAGCGATCTACGCGCCGCTCATATCGGCCGAGTCGACGCTCGAGCGCTTGTTTTAGGATTTAGTAGGCGTTTGCTTTCGCGGGCTATAATGCGCCCGTTTTAAATTTCAAAACAAAGGAAAATTATGCAACAAACCAAATTGCAAGGCGTAAATATCGGCCTGTCAGGCGGCGAGCTTAAGCTGGGAGATAAGGCACCCGAGTTCAGCCTGGTCGCGGTCGGATCTTAACGAGGTCAAAGTGGGCAGCGGCACGGGCAAGGCGCAGCTCATCATCGCCGTGCCGCCCTTGGATACGGACGTGTGTGCGACCGAGACGCGCAAATTGAACGAGCGCGCCGCGAGTATAAAAAATACCGAGGTTTTCGTGATCTCGATGGATCTGCCGTTTGCCGCTGGCAGATTTTGCTCGACCGAGAGGATAAAAAATTTACGCGCCCTAAGCGATTTTCGCGATAAGGAGTTTGCGCGTGTATACGGCGTGCTGATCGCGAACGGCGCGCTTGCGGGGCTAATGTGCCGCGCGGTTTTCGTCGTGGATACCGCGGGCAAGATCGCCTACAAGCAGATCACGGACGACATCGTAGATGAGCCTGATTACGACGCGGCGCTGAATGCGGCGGCGTTTGCGAGCGGAAGCGCTGCGACGCAGGGCTGATGCAATTTCTAGGTCTGCGGCGCAGACTGTCCGCTTAAATTTAGCGAGCTTAAAATACGCGGACGGGCGCCTTGCTTGCCCGCAACTTTAAATTCTAAAATTCCGCGGCGCCGCAGGCCATGTCTAAAATTTCAACGGATCTGCGTTCGTGATCCGCTTTGTGTAGTTTGCAACAGAATTTTAAAATTCTATCCCCAATCAATTCATAAATTTTTCACATTCGGTATGCTTTTCGATCCGTCGGCAAATATTTTGGATTTAGAAAAAAACAGCGCGCGATCGAGGCTAAATTTGAGTGCAAAAATACAGGCGGCAGTATAGCAAGGCTAGACGAGGCGGGGATGAAATGCGGATGAAATTCGAATGGGAGCATATATGCAATACGTGACCGAGCAAATTTTAGATGCAATGACGTATAGCAAAGCGAGACAATACCGCTACACGTAAATAAGGCACAGTATTTTTTTGCTTAAACGAGGCGAAATTTGATTTTTAGGCGTAGGCCAGGCAGATAGCCTGCCGAGCCTGAAAATTAAATTTCAACTAAGTATAAGCAGAAAAAGACACGCCGCTAAGTGTTCAAGTCCGGATAATCCCACGCATTGTATTCGTCTGCTGGATCATCATTTTCGTCCCCCTTGCAGCACAGCCACTCTAGCCCGCCACGCCTCTCCATCACGACCTCTTCGTCGAGCCCCGCGCAGTCTGAGCCGTGCACACGGGCATTGACGCACGCCCAGTGGTAGCGGTAGATGAGATCGAGCGCCTGCAGGATTTCATCCGTGCCCCGCAGCTTTACGCGCGCCGAAAAATCGCCGCTGCTAAAGGTGTCTATCACAAAGGCGCAGTCGCAGATCTCGCTCGGAAAGCTAAGCTCCTCCACGAGCCCCATCGCCCACATCAGCGCCCACAGCGACTCGTATTTCCAGCCCATATTCACGGCCTCGTCGCGGCTCGCCTCGCCCTGCACGACGCGGCGCTCCATGCGAGTGAGCTTGTCTATGCAGCCGTAGCGGTTATCTAGAAAGCCCTGCGCGCCCCGCTTACCCTCATCCGCGAGCTTGCCCTCGTCTCTGATCGAGCAGGCGCACATTATCGCGGCGTAAGAACAGATCGCGCGAGCGATGACCTCGTCCTTTTCGCGCGGAGTGATCTCGCTCGTCTCGTATCGCAGCGGCAGATGGTCAATGTACGGCACGCCCTGCGATTTTAAAATTTCGATGCTTATATCCTTGCGCTCCTGCGCGGTCTTGCCAATCTTTGCGGCGTTTGCGCTATTTTTGCCGCCTTTTTTGAAAAAATCTGAAAATGCCATGAGCTCTCCTTAAAATTTTAAACGTATTTTAAAACAATCGCGCAAAATTTCAGCTTACGACGGCGGGGCGGATTTTTAAATTTAAGCTCAAACCCAAGCTTTGCAATCGGACGGAAATTCCGCGCCTCGTCTTGCTAATTTATACGGCGCCGCTCAGGCTCGCCCGCACCCGTAATGAAGCCGATCAAAAAGAATCGTTCGTGCCGCAAGGAGGCGGCCGAATTATGGTAAAATTCGCTAAATTTAATGCAGGAGCGGCGAATGGGGCGGCAGATAAATTTTTACGTTGATAGGCAAACCGAGCTTGAAATTTTAGATTTTATCAAGCGCGAGGGCGGGAAATTTATGTTTGACCAAAGCGGAGAGATCGTTTTTAGCGACGATTTTGATAAATTTAGAAGCGCACGGAACGGGTGGCTGAAATGCCATTTTACGAAGGATGGTTTTGCGCCGCCAAAGATCGAGCGAGTTTTTAATGAATACATGGGCCGCGAATTTGATCACTGCAGCGTTTCGAGGTGCGAGATCATCGAATTTGATGGCGGCGTCGTAAATTTACCGGATAAAAAAGCAAGAAGCGGTAGGGTTTATATGATGAGCGATTATTACGACGAGGCGGGCGAGCTCGTCAAAAAGGGCGAAAATTTTACAAAATTTTATGAGAGGCTGGTAAGATTTATCAAAAAGCTAACGCCGCGGCGGGAGGTGAAAGCGGGCGGCTACACATTTAAAATTTATGTATCGGATAGGGTTTTTGAGCTCTATAGGGGCGGCGAGATCGTAAAATTTTACTAAATTTGCGCGGCAGATCCGCGAGCGGATCCGTAAAATCGCGCGCTGCTAAATTTAAAGCCGTCGCTTTTAAAAATTTTAACGGCGAATTTTATAAGCCAACGATTTTGCTAAATTTCAGAGGCAAATTTTATTAAATTCACGCGCGCCGTTTGGAGTTAAAATTTTACGCCGCAAGCCCTTGAGGCCGTATAAATTCAGACCGCATAAATTTAAAGTCGCGTTGAAATTTAGACCGCCGCTCGCATTGCCTGTTTTTAAAATTTGTCGACACCGCCTAGCTTGGACGCCGCCCTTTGCTCGCGCTATCGATGCCGCCCGTTTACGGCGTCGTAATATTCGGCAGTTTGTCGTTGTTCATATCAAATTTCAAAATTTTACCGTCCATGCAGCGCTTCGCGTAAAAATAATCTTTGTAAAAAGAAGCGCCGCAGCTAAGCCCGCGACCGATCGCTTCGTCGTTTTTGAGTTTATTTCCGGAGAAAATTTTCCCAAGTAGCCGCGCCCGGATTTTTTGCGACGAGTCGCAGCGCGATCATCTCTATAGCTTCTTGCGTCTCTGCTCGCCCGTGCCTTCTATGATGCTTCGATACATATCGTCGTAAAATACCTTTGCAGGCAATTCGGACTCTTGCGACAATTCCGGCGAGATAAAAATTTTAAGCTTTGCCTTAGGTCGGTTAAGTTTCGGAGGTCATTCGAACCGGTTTTGGCGGCGCCATAGGCGCTTCTTTTTTTGCAAATATACCGTCCCGCCGCAGCCGGCAAGGATGTCCGCGATATACGGAATAAAATTGCCGAGCGGCATAAGAAAGTGGACGCGGGGCATTTTATCTCCTCTTTTAAATTTTATTCTTTATGGCTTCAGGGGTCGTGCGCCGCTTTAAATCGATGCTTATCTTTTGACCATGCGTTCGCATAAGCAAAACGCGCTTTGTCGCGTAAATTTAAAAAGAGGCGCCCGAATTTAGCTGAGCGCCGCAATTAAAAATTTAACCGATTTGCGCATTCAAACGAGCGGTGCCGCCTGGCGCACCTCTCGGCTAAATTTGAGCGGGTGCGATCAATACTTAAACGAGCTGCCCGTCTCGATCAACTCGACCTTTTTGTTGTAGTTCATCTTTAGCACCGCAGCAGGTCCGAGCACGGTCGCCTTTTCGCCCTCAAGCCAAAACGCCGTACCCTCCGGCATCGCGTACACCGTCGATTTTTGATTAGCAATCAAAAATTCCTCCAGCCTCTCCTCTCTGCTCTCGCCGTTGTGTCCCACGGGCTTGCCTGAGATGAAGTGCGGATTGATCTGGTGCGGGAAGATGTTGAAGGTATTAAACGACTCGGGCTCGATGATCGGCATATCGTTCGTCGTCATCATCGTAGCGCCCGCGACGTTCGAGCCCGCGCTCCAGCCGATATACGGCGTGCCGTCCTCTACCATTTTGCTGATTAGCGCGATGAGCTCGTTTTCGTACATATCGTGCACGAGCTTGAAGGTGTTGCCGCCGCCTACGAATATGCAATCCGCGCTCGCGACTTCCTTCGCGGCGTTTTTAGCGTGATGGACGCCGACGATGTTTAAGCTTAGGCTCGCAAGCGCCTCTTTGACGCGCTTTTCATATTCGTCGTAGCTCCTGCGTAGGCTCGCGTAAGGGATGAAAACAATCTTTTTGCCCGCGAGGTTGTTCTCCTGCGCAAATTTACCGATCCACGCCACCGCGTGCGATAGATACTTCGTGTCCTTGTAGCCCGAGCTTGAGAGCAGCAGCGCTCTTTGCTTGCTATGATCGCGCTTAGAGAGCTTAAACGCCTTTTCGCTCGCAGCTAGTTCGCTCGTACTGAGCATCGCAGCACCCGCCGCCAAAGCGGCCACCTTTAGTAGGTCTCGTCTTTGATTTTGCATCTTTTCTCCTTTAAATCAAAGTTGATATCTGTTTTGAAATTATATTCCTTTACATATAAAGAGAGGCTGAATATTCGGTTTAAATTTTGTTTGCGCGCAGGCCTCGGCAAAGCAAAATTTTAAAACTACTAAATTTTGAAATTCGACGAGGCGCCGCGTCGTAAAATTTTAAAAGTGTGGCTAAATTTAATGAAATTTACGCTTCGGCTTTCGGGGTATATGAGCCCGTATTGAAAAAATAGCATACTCCAAAAACTATTCCGCAAATCGGCGCTACGATTAAGGCGTACAAAAATATATGAGCTGCGGCACCTTCCAATATCCCGGTAAAAATCAAGGTCGGATATAAAAGCAAAATTATACTGGCAAAATTTTCTATCGTAAAGACCAACAAACTATCTCCTTGATCCTTGATAAAAGGTTGCTGTATCGCTTAGTCTTAGTGTATTTCAAAAAAAACGATCGTCGCACATATAGGCAAAACTATTATCGCGACATCACGAATATCTTTAAAAATTTTAGACGACGATTCTATACCGATATTCGAAAAAAGCAAATCAAGAAAAAACATTAGCATTAGCGAGAAATAGATGGTTGTAGCCGCCGACGAATAATACCCTATAATCACGCGTCTAATAAATCTATGCATATCGTATCGCTTCTTTAAATTTTCAGGGATAGCGGCAAATTTCTCGTCCAGCTCTTTTGTGTCTAATTGAAATTTTTTATCCACAGCTCGCTCCTTTTAAAGCGCTAAATTTTAGAAATTATATCGAATTTAGTAGCGCAAAGCGGCTACATTTAGGTCTAAATTTAAACGCGAAAGAGTATAATCGCGCCATGGTTTTGACGCAAAATTTGATCTATGAAATTTTACCCTTGTGGAGGAGATCCCCGCGGGCAGGGTCGCTAGCTACGGACAAATCGCGCGCCTGATCGGGCTGCCCGCTTGCTCGCGGCTCGTGGGGCGCGTGCTCTCGGGAGCAGAGCTCTACGGCGACTACCCGTGCCACCGCGTCGTAAATCACGCGGGCGCCTTGGCGGCGAGCTTTGCGGCTCAGCGCGAATTGCTAGAGGCCGAAGGCGTGGAATTTAGAGGCGAGCGCGCCCGTATGAAAAAACACCGCTGGGAGTGCTAAGATCTAATCGCCGCAGCCTGAAGCACGGAATTTGCGGATCGTTTGAAGTGCGAAATTTTAAATTGTCCGCGATATAAAATTTTAATTTATAAAATTTTATATCCGCGTAGGTTTAAGCGGCGTAGCGGCAGCGCTGCCGATCGCTAAGAGCCTGCGAGCTTTATTTGCTTGTAGATGCGGCGCAAATCATCATGCGCGAAAAGATAAAATTCATCTTTTTTGCGCGGCGGTTTAAAACGCTAATTCAAGCGGGCTCCTTGGCAATCAGCCCGCCGCAGTTTTAAGAAGCAGGCGCGACGCCGCCTATTGGTTTTCTTGTCGCGCTCGTTTCGGCGCCGCTTGTAGATTTTAGCTATCGCAAATTTTGTAGCGGCCGATCTGGCGGCCGATCTATCCGTCCTCGGCGCGTTAAAATTTTAAATCGATGCGACTTCTGCGGGAGGCAGAGAAAAAGAAGCTAAATTTTAAAATTTGCTCAATCCGCTCTTTGAGCGCACCGGTGCGGGATGTTTTGCGGTGCGCCGATTTGAGCTTCGGGCGGGGCTCCGTTTTGGCGGCATAACTAGGCTCATTTGACGATACGGCTCGCAACGCTTATCGTCCCTTTGGCGGCAAGCCCCATCTTGCGCGGCTTTGCTATCCGGCTAGCTTTTTTGGGGCTCCTGAGCGCGCTACCAGCCGCTTAAATTGCATTCTTACGGCGCGGTGCTATTTGGGGGCGTGAAAAGCCCTCGCATATCGACGCCCCCTGGCTGCAGCAGCTTTATTTTCCTATCGATGCCGCCCGCGTAGCCAGCGAGGCTGCCGTGCGTGCCTACGACGCGGTGGCAGGGGATGATGATCGAGATTTCGTTGTGCCCTACGGCGCCGCCCACGGCTTGCGCGGACATCTTCGCTAGCCCGCGTGCTGCGGCGATTTCGCGCGCGATCTGCCCGTAGGTCGTGGTCCGTCCGTAAGGAATTTTAAGCAAAATTTCCCACACGGCGTGTCTAAACGCCGAGCCCGCGGGATTTAGAGCGGGCGTAAAACCCGGCTCGCGTCCGCTAAAATACAGATCGAGCCAGCGCTTGGTTTGATCGAAAACGGCTAGGTTTTTCTCCTCGAAGTATCCGCTTTGCTCGTTTGCGCAGAATTTTCCGCTCCCGCCTTGCGCCGAAAGATTGGTCGCGTGAGATTTTTTGCCGACATCTTTAGCTGCAAAATCGCGTGCGCAGAATTTTTCACTCTCTATAAGTGTGCGCGCACAGAATTGCCGTCCGTGCCGCTCGCCGCAAAATCGCGCGTGAAGAATTTTTCGCTCTCTATAAGTGTGTGTGCGCAGAATTTTACGTCCGCGCCGCTCGCCGCTTTTGCCGCAATATCACTCTTTTTCAACGCCGCAAAATCGCGCTGTGTTTCGCTCGCGCCGTATTGCTCCTTTGCGAGCAGATCGTCGTCGCCTCGCTTTTCGCCTCTAGCGCACGACCTTTCTCGCAGCAACCCTCTCTTGCGGCGGCATCTGTTTTTGCCGCAATATCGCGCATGCAGAATTTGCCGTCCGTGTTGCTTGCCGCGAGAGCGTGCGCGTAGATTTCTCGCCCTCGAACCACAGTCCGCAAAGCCCCGCCTCATCGCCCGCGAGCGTGATTTTACCAAGCGGCGAGTCGTAATATGCGATAAATTTCATCGTTGCTCCTATTTTGCGATTAAATTTAGGCGTTGCAAGCAGCGCCTAAATTTCCCAAATTTCTAAAATTTGCGGACAGATTTTAGCTACGCTTTGTTCAAACTCCGCCTTTTGCAAGGTGTTCGGTTTGTCAAGGGCTTCAAATTTGCAAAAAAGCTCCGCGATCTTTAGCCAGCCCGCAAGATTTAGATCCAATTTTTTCAAATTTGCCTCGGATAAAAACTCCAAATCATGGTCGTAAAACGCGATCTCGCCGCTAGAGCTTAGCAGCCAAAGATCGCCGCTGCCGCTGTCTGCAAAGATACAAAACTCGCGCAGCAGTCCGCTATCGCCCTCAAAAGGAAATTTTGCCGCGTCGTTGTAGTGCGCGATCTCATGCTTTTTCAGTACTCTAAAACCGCCTGCAATCTCCCTACCTAGATACCCGCTTAGGGCCTTTTTCACATTGCTTATATCCAAATCCAATCCTTTCGAAGTTTTAGTTTCGCTTTTTGACGTAAAACATAAAAAAGCCGAGCATCGCTACGAAAATCACGCACATCGCAAGTGTCACGATGAGCGTGCCGTGCGCCGAGCCGCTTAAAAATAGCCCCGTCGTATTCATTCCGAAAAAGCTCGTGATGAAATTTAGCGGCAAAAGTAGCGACGAGATGATCGTGAGAATGTAGATGTTGCGGCTGATCTTGTCGTTTTTGAGGCCCTGGATGAACTGATAGATATCCTCGATCCTGACGGCGTATTCGCTCATCACGCCCTTGAAAACGCCCGCTTCGTAGGCGTAGTTTTTCAGTCGCTTTTTAAGGGCTGCTTGCTCGTTTGCGCAGATGAGCAGCGCCTCGTAAAAATGCGAAATTTTGTTTTGAAATTTGCGGATTTCATATTTTAGGACAGAGTGCTTTTTCATAAATTTTGAAAAATCGCCGCGGCGCGTGTAGATCTTTTCGTAATTCTCAAGCTCTGCGGAGTGCTCTAAAATTTTATCGCGATACTGTGCTAGGATTTTTTTGACGACCGCGAAAAACTCCGCCTCGCTGCTAAGCCGTACCTCGCCGCTCGCATCATCTTGCAAATAGATCGCGCCCGCATCGAAAATAAAGCGGTAGTTTTGCTCGCGCGGCGCGTCCGTCACGAAGTACACATACTCGCGATCCTCAGCGTAGTAATAGCCCGAAACGCTGCGCTTTTCGGTAATCGGGTTCAATGAGACCTCCTTATTTAATCGTTTTAAATTTACGGAATTTCAGAATTTCGCTCAAATTTACGGAATTTTGAAATTCCGCTGCCGATCAGAATTCTGAAATTTCGCCGCCAATGGGAATTCTAAAATTCCGCCGCCATTTAAATTTTATCGTATTTGGAATTTCAAAATTCTTTTGCGCTTGGAATTTTAAAATTTTAAGCACGAAAGAATTTTATCATTGGTGAGATTTTATGCGACGCAGTCGCAATTCAAATTTAGCGCGGACGCAGTCCGCCCCTCTAGCGTCGCGCGGGTGGGGGTTGGTAAGGGGGCGGGCGCGCCTCGCAACTCTGAGCGCCGCCCCCTTACGGATTATGTGTAACGCATACGCGGGCTCGAATTTATAAAGATTTCACTATGTTAAATTTTAGTATTTTTAGTTCTTTGTGTATTTCTCTCGGGGCGGGAAGGGGGCTTGAATTGTGAGGTCACACTTCTCGCAGAGGCGGCGCTGCCCCGCAGCACCGCATTGCTCTGCTCGCCCACAAACCCCACCTATCCCCCGACGACGCTTTATAAGGGGCGAGCTGCGCTCGCGTTAATTTTTATGTCGCGGCTACGCCGCATGAAATTTATTACAAAGTCCCGCCAAAATTTTAGCGCAAAGCCCATCACAAACTCTTGTGTGGAAACATATTAAAATTACATGGCGAAGTCCGTTTGCGTCGCGTGATCGTAACATGCGCTAAATTTTAGAATTTTAATCCGAGCCCCCCATATTTCAAATTTAAAACGTGGACTAAATTTAAAATTTAAAGCCGAGGATAAATTTCAAAATTTCGCGGCGAAATTCTACGTTAAAAGCACCCGTGCTTTTGTAAAACCTTGGCGAAGGCATAGATAAAATGGGGCGAATTCTGCGTTGCTCGCATCCGTGTCTGAGGCGAAAAACTTTTGAGCCGAAGCTTAGAGCTAAACGAGTCTTGAAATTAAATTCTAAAGCGAGACGACCTTTGAGCCGAAGCCTCCTTCTGCGGGTGTGCCGTCGCGAAAGCCCTTGACGCTCGGGTGCGATTTTAAAAACTCCTTTACCGCGAACGCGAGCTTGCCCGTACCGATGCCGTGCTTTACGATGATCTCATCAAAGCCCATCACGAGGCTCTGGCTGATGAATTTATCAAGCCTGCTGATCGCTTCTTCGGCGCGCAAGCCGTGCAGATCGAGCACGAGCGACGCGGAGGCGGGCTTTTGCACCTTGATGCTGATATTTTTTGCGGGCGCGGGCGCCGCACCGCTGCGCTTTAGCTCGCTAAGCGGTACGCGCAGCCTGATGCCGTCGCTTAGCATCAGCGCCTGGGTTTTGCTAAGCGATAAAATTTCGCCCTTGATCTTGCCGTATTTGACGCGATCGCCCACCTTGAAGCTTTGCGGCTCGGGCGCGCTGAGTTCGGGCTGCTGCACGGCCCGTGCGAGCTCGTTTGCGCGGTTTATGGCGCGCTGCTTTTCGCGCACGTCGCTTAGGCTCACGCTGCGTTTGGCCTCCGAAATCGCGCGGTAGTATTCGTTTTGCAGCCTTGAAAGCTCCGCCTTCAGCTCGCTTTGCGCACGCTCGCGCTGATCTTTTAGCGCTTCGCTCAGCGCGTCTAATTTCTCCTCTTTTTGCTGCGTCTGTGCCAGCTTTTGTTTTAGCTCAAGCTCTAAATTTATCGCTTTTGAGATCGCTTCGTTTAGGTTTTCTTTGTTTTCGCCGTAGTTTTTGCGCGCCGCAGCGATCAAATTTTGCGCTATGCCGTAGCGCAGCGCGGTTTCAAAGGCGTAGGATTTGCCGATCGTGCCCTTTAAAAACTCATATTTCGGCGCGCTGTTTTTCTCGTCGTAAAGCGCCGCCAGCAGCTCCACGCGCGGATCCTTCGCCAGCAGCATCGCTAGGCGCTTGTGATGCGTGGTGATGATCATCTTCACGTCGCCGCTTATCAGCTGCTCAATCATCGCGCCGTATAGGCTCGCAGCCTCCTCAAAATCGGTACCCAGCTCGATCTCATCGACGCCGATTAGAATTTCTTTGCGCCCGAATAGCTTGCTAAAGGCAACCATCCTGCCCGCGAAGGTCGAGATGTCGTTTTTGGAGTTTTGCGGATCCTCCATTATGAGCTCGAACTCCTTAAAGGTGCCGATGCGGCTGAGGCTTGCGCGAATAGGCATCGGAAGGAGGTACTTAGCTAGCAGCGCCGCGCTTAGAATGCTTTTTAAAAGCATCGATTTTCCGCCCGCATTCACGCCGGTGATGAG
>CAUSCW010000012.1:0-44102 GCA_963530195.1 uncultured Campylobacter sp. | reverse complement strand
TCCAAAACAAGGCGATATCGAAGATCCGCGATAGCTTTCGCGTAAGCAAAGCCGAAAAAGACGCGCTTTTGAAATATAAAATTTAGCCGCGGCGGAAAGTGGCGGAGGCAGTTAGAATTTCAGTTGCGCGCGGGGCTTGCCAGCCAAAACTGCGAGCTTTAAAACGCAAATTTAAGGAGAAGAAATGTTTAGCAAGGAATTTTTAGAAATTTTAAATTATGAATGCGCCGTGGGTATCGCTACCTGCGCGCAGGGCGAGGCTCACATCAGCAATACATGGAACAGATATCTCGTCATTAAGGGTGATCGCATCCTCATCCCCGCTGCGGGTATGAAAAAGACGCAAAGCAATGTGGAGTCTAATCCAAACGTCGAGCTTAGCGTCGCTACAAAGGAGCTAGTAGGCAGGTTCGGCGCAGGGCGCGGCTTTGTAGTGAAGGGCACAGCGCGCTTTATTGATAGCGGTGCGGAGTTTGAAGAAACGAAGGCGAAATTTCCGTTTGCTACGAGGCTACTTGAAATCACGGCTAGCAGCGTAAAACAGGTGCTGTAAGCCAAGGGGCGCAGTTTGGGTGAAATTTTACGGATGAAATTCCCGATGAAATTCCGCCGCGAGCTTTACGATGAAATTTTGCCGTGAAATTTTATCGATGGAATTTTAAAGTTAGTAAAATTTTATCGACGGAACTTCGCTTCGCCGCAAAATTTTAAAGTGAGCGAAATTTTAAAGCCTGCAAAATTTCGAAGTTTACAATATCTGTAAGTCTCGCTCAAATTTTTAGAACCTAAATTTACGTATTGAAAGGAAAAGTATGAAACGATTAGAGGGGAAAACTGCCGTAATTACGGGCGGAAGCGACGGCATAGGGCTTGGCATCGCAAAGTGTTTCGCCGAAGAGGGCGCAAATTTGATCCTGCTCGGCAGAAGCGAGGAGAAATTAAAAATCGCGCAGGAGGCATTGGGCGGTTACGGCGTGAAAATTTACGCGATGGAGGCGGATTTGGCGCAAAGCAAAACGATAAAAGGCCTTTGCGAGCGCATTTTAGCACTACCCCTTAAGATAGATATCCTTGTAAATAACGCCGGACTGGGAAAATTCGTACCCTTTGAGGCGACCGACGAAGCGCTGCTGGATGCCCATCTAAACCTAAACGTCAAAGCGCCCTATCTGCTTACTCAGGGGCTTTTGGGCGCGCTTGCGGCTAGCAAGGGCTGCGTGATCAATATCTCGTCGTATTTCGCGAACCGAATGCTCGTGGGGCGCACCACGACGGCGTATTCGATCACCAAAGGCGCGCTAAATTCTTTCACTAAATCGCTTGCCTTCGAGGTCGGCAAACTCGGCGTGCGCGTTAATGCCATAGCGCCCGGAAGCGTGCTGACGCCGCAGTTTGAGCGAAATTTAAGCGCGCTTAGCCCGCAGGGGCGCGAGGCGTTTGAACAGATGGTAAAAAATATCTATCCGCTCGGCAAAATCGGCAGCGCGCAGGACATCGGCGAGGCGGCGGTGTTTTTGGCGTCGGATGCGGCGAAATGGGTCAGCGGCGCGATATTTGCGATAGACGGCGGACTTACGACGAATTAGCCGGACCGGGCGGAATTTTGGGCGCGGGTTTTGAAATATAAAATTTTACAGAGGCGAATTCCGCCTCGAGAAATTTTACTCGTAGAATTCGCAGCGGCAAATTTGCAACGAAATTTAGCTGCGTAGAATTTTACGGCGACGAATACTGTGCGTAAAATTCCGCCATGGCGAAAGCGCAAAATTCTGCAAGCCGTGCGAATTACAACGTAAATTTTAAAATTTGCGTTGTAAAATTTTACAGCGTGCGGTTTGGATGAAATCTCACGACGCAAAATTTGAAGCTGCGATAAAACGGTGCCTGCGGGGTTAAATTTAAAAAGCGGCGCCGGCAGCTGGCTTGAGATAATTAGAAATTAAACGAGATTGGAGAGGGTTTGAGGGTTTTGTTTCTGGCATTTTTGTCGGTGTTTTTGCTCTCTTGCGCGGCGCTATTTAGCTCGTGCGCGGCTCCGCTGGCGCCCGCTGGCAATGCGCTTAGCGTATACGACATCTACTCCGTAGCACGCGACCGCCGCAGTGTAAGCGAGGTCGCTAGCGACAAGCTCGTCCAGACTAAAATCCAAAGCAAAATTCTATTCACCGAAGGCCTTAGCAGCTGGGATCTGGAGGTCGAGTGCTTCTACGGCGAGGTCTATCTCATCGGGCTACTGGATAGCGAAGCGATGCGCGAGCCGCTACTTGCTTTAGCTAGACAAACCGAAGGCGTGCGGCGCGTGCATACCTATCTGCGCGTCAAAAAGCCCGAATATCCGTGCAATTCGTTTGAAATTTTTACAAATTTAAAGAAAAATCTCTTTTCCGATACCGACGTTTCTGGCACTGCGGTACGCGTGGCGATCGTGGGCTGCGACGTGGTATTTAGCGGCGTAGTAACGGACATCGAGCACGAAAAGCATGCGATCTGGTACGCGACGCACGCGCCGGGGGTACAGGACGTGTATTCGTTCCTGCGCGTGGTGAAGGAGTAGGGCTGTTAAATTTGATCGGAGGTGGCGGCACGTTAGAATTTAACAGCTCGCGGCGAGTTAAATTTAAAAGATGCACGCTCGGTTTATTTTAGCTTGCTTGCACAGCGCCCGCATCTATGAAATTAAAATTTTATCGGCGCGCAAGATAGCTGGGAATTTTAAAATTTGGCTCACGAGCGAGAGCATTAAGTAAATTTAAAGCCGCCTCAGACGATAATTTCGCAGATGAAATTTACGCCGCGAGCGCTCGCCGAAAAGTAGCGCTCGGTGCCGATAGAAAGCGAGCCCTGTTTAAATGGCGGCTAAATCAAAAGCGGCACGCGCAAGCTAAATTTAAAGCGTTGCGTTTTAAAAGCGCTAGATTTGAAGGGAACCGCCGAGCTAAATTTTGAGCGTCAAAACGCACATATCGTAGGCAAAGACGCTTTAAATTTAAAATCGTGTTGCCGTTATCGGCAAAATTTCAGCGCCATGACGCGAGCGCTCGCGCTAAAACATACGATTAAAATGCCTAAAAGGGCGCAAAATTCAGTAAATTTAAGGAGAGAAAATGAGTCAAAGCCAAAAATGTACGTACCAAACCGCGTGCGAGCTGCCTAACGTGAGGCTGATCAAGCACCCACTGATCGAGCATAAGCTCACGATCCTGCGCGATCGAGAGACCGATCCGTTTCAGTTTCGCATGCTCGTCGATGAGATCAGCTACCTGATGATGTTTGAGGCGACGCGCGATCTGGCGCTGCGCGAGGTGAGCGTGCATACGCCCGTGGCGCAAACCAGCGCGTATAAGCTCGCTACAAAGATCATGATCTGCCCGATTTTGCGCGCCGCGCTGGGGATGCTAGATAGCGTTTTTAAGCTTATGCCCGATGCCAGCGTGGGATTTTTAGGCTTTCAGCGCGACAAAAAGACCGCGCAGGCGGAGTTTTTTTACGCCAAGCTGCCCGCAGACGCCGCGGAGCGCACTGCAATCATCATCGATCCGATGTTTGCGACCGGCGGCACGGCGATCGATGCGGTGAAATTCCTGCTGAAAAACGGCGTCAAAAAGATCAAATTTATCTCCATCATCGCAGCGCCCGAGGGGCTTCATAGATTTAGCGAGATCTACCCGCAGGTAGAGGTTTTCACCGCGGCGATCGACGAGAGACTAAACGAGCAAAAATATATCGTGCCGGGCCTCGGAGATGCGGGAGATAGGGTATTTAATACACTTTGAGATTTGGGCGGCGAAGGACTTTGCGCTGCGTTAAATTTGTGCGGACAGTATTTTATGCGGCGATAAATTGATAGACAGCAAACTTTACCGGCAATGGAAATTTCACGCGACGCGAAATCTATTTATAAATATGCGGGTTGCGGTGACGCTGAATTTCATTGCGGCAATAAATTCGGTAGGGCGCGTATTTTTACAGCGTGCGCAATACGTAGTGAAATTTTAAATTTCGCAGCGCTGTAAATTTGATGCGCTTTAAAATTTTAACTCGTCGTGGAATTTGCGGCATTTTTGGAATTTATCAAATAAAATTTTAGCTCCGCGATGTATAGAACACGGCGGCGGAGCGTAATCGAAATTTCAAATTTTAGCCCGCTACAAAATATTGCTCAACGTCCGCGTCGCAAAAATTTACAAAAATCATGCGGCAAAATTCTTACCATAACAATCGATAAAGAAGCCAGAACCGCGCACCAGACGTATGCGAGTAGTAAAATTCTTACCCCAACGATCCACGCCGCGCTAAAATGAAATTTCAAAATTTATCGAGCAAAATTTGCTTACTTCACCAGCCCCGCTTCCCTTAAAAAACAGCTCGGCTCGTAGCTAACTTTTCTGATCTTATCAAATTTAGCGTAGCTTAGCACCAGCTCGTCGCGCGCTCTGGTGACCGCCACGTAAAATAGTCGCCGCTCCTCCTCCAGGCTGCCGCCCATCGCCATTAGCTTGAGGTTCGGGAAGCGGTTTTGCGCCAGGTCGATGAGATAGACGCTGCAAAACTCAAGCCCCTTGCTTGCGTGCACGCTGAGCAGATTTACCCCCTCGCCCTCGCTCATCTCCTTTGCGCCCAGGGTTATGAAGTTATAAAAGCTCTGCGGATCCGCGTATTTGCCGGCGATCTGCTCTAAAATGCCGCATTTATCGTAGATGCGAGCGGTCTCGTCCTTTTTGCGCTCGTCGTCTATCTTGCCGTTTTTTAGCGTCGCGCGTTTCGTCGCGATAAAATCCGCCACGAGCGCAAAAAGGCGCGAGTTTTTAATCTGCGAGATGAGCGTGACGGATCTCGCAGCGGAGCCGCTTTTTTTAAAAATTTTATAAATTTCGTGCAAAAATACGGCGCCGCCCTCGGTGATTTTATTGTGTTTTAGAACCGGATGCGAGCGAAAAAACTCGTCAAATTCCAAAGCTTCAAAGCGCGATACCGAGCCGATAATATCGACATCATCAAAAAGCCCGAGCTGGTAGTTTTTCCTCTTTTTTTCAAAAATTTTAACGCTCTCGTCTGGGCGCAAAAGTCCTGCGTGAATGCTTCCGTGCCCAAGCGCGATCAGCGCGTCGAAAAGCTCCTTACTTAGCGCGCTGCCGACGCCTCTTGCGTATTCGCACGTGCTCATAAATGCCATCATATCTTTGGGGTTTATTATCATCGCGAAGATGTCCGTAAAGGCCTTGATCTCACGACTTTCAAAAAAGCTCACGCCGCCTTTTCGCTTCGCGCCGATGCCGAGCTCCTTAAGCGCGACCTCGACGCCGTCGGCGCTGGAGTTATTGCGAAAGATGACGGCGATCTTTTCGCGCGGAGTGCCGCTTTGCGCGATCTGTGCGGCTACGTGGGCGTATTGCGCCGCCGTATCGTCGTAAACATGCAGCTTAGGCGCGCTAAATTTTCCCTCGCGTCCTACGATCAGCTTCTTTTCGTAAAGGCGCGGATTGTTCGCGATGACGCGGTTTGCAAGCGCCAAAATCGCCGAGCTTGAGCGGTAGTTAATATTCAGCGCGTAAATTTTAGCGTCCGCAAAGCGCTTGCCGAAGCCGCCGATGATGTCGATGTTCGCGCCGTTAAAGGCATAGATACTCTGATCGAAATCGCCGACGCAAAAAAGGCTTTTCGTCGCGAAGGCATCGATGAGGCTTCCTTGCAGCGAGTTCGTGTCCTGATACTCGTCCACTAAAATTTCATCAAACCGTAGCGGAGCGCCCTTTCGCAGCTCATGGCGCATTTTTAGCAAAACGTCGTTGAAATCGGCGTAGTTAAATTTCGCCTTTTCCTCCTCAAACTCGTGCAAAATATCTGCGTAAATTTCGGCAAATTCCGCCTGATCCTCGTAGTTTTTGCTAAGCCACGTCTCAAAATCCGCGCTCATCTCCTTGTTTTGATACAGCGAGTACACGTCGTACAGATACGCCCCGCCGTAGGGGCGCGCGTCGCTTATGTGATAAAATTTGCGCTTTTCTACGAGGCTTTTTAGCAGGGTTTTTAGCTCGGCGGGCTGCTTTAGGATCACGCCTTTGCCCAGCTCGCGAAGTAGGGCGTAGGATACGGCGTGGAAGGTGCCAGCGACGATTGCGGAGGTGATCTTTTTATCAAAATGCCGCTGCAAGCGCGCTATCATCTCGCTCGCGGCCTTATTCGTAAAAGTAAGAAGCAAAATTTTTCTAGGGCTCGTGCCGAGATTTAGCAGATGAGCGATGCGCGCGACGATGGTGCTGGTTTTGCCCGTGCCTGCGCTTGCGATTATCAGATTGTGCCCAGCAGGAGCGGTCGCTGCGGCGTATTGTTCGGTGTTTAGCTTAGCTAGAGCGTCCAAGATTATTCCTTTGCAAAAAGGTGCCATTATAGCCTAAAATCATTAAAATTCTTTGATATAATTGCGCGATGAAAATTTTAAAATTTATGTTAAAAATCGCGCTATTTTGTGCGTTTACATTCGCTCTGTTTTTGATCCTAGACGCGCTTTATCCGCTAAATTTGGATATGCTAAACAAGCAAAAGAGTAGAATTTTATATGACCGAAACGGCGAAATTTTAAATATGCAGATCAGCGACGATCAAATTTGGCGCTTCTACGCGAGCGCGGACGAGATACCGCCGCGGCTGAAACAAAGCACGATCTACTTTGAGGATCGCTATTTTTACTACCATTTCGGCGTCAATCCCGCCTCGATCCTGCGTGCGGCTACGTATAATTTTACGCAAAATTTTACTAAAAAAAGCGAGGGTAACGTTGAGCGCGTCGGGGCTTCGACGATTACGATGCAGGTTGCGCGTATGATGCGCCCCAAACAGCGCAGCTACAAGAACAAAATCATCGAAATTTTCAACGCCTTTCAGCTAGAGTGGCACTTTAGCAAGGATGAAATTTTGGGGATGTATTTCAACCTCGCCCCATACGGCGGCAACATCGAGGGGGTCAAAACCGCGGCGTATTTTTACTTCAAAAAGGACCTGCGCGAGCTTAGCAACGCTCAAATCGCGCTTCTTAGCGTGATCCCGAAAAACCCGAACAAAAATCGCCTGGATCGCAGATCAAACATTAACGCGCTTAAAAACCGCCTAATTTCGCAGCTACGAGATGGCGGCGTGATCTCGCAGAGCGAGTATGAGCGAGCCCTCGCAGAGCCGTTTTTGCCTAGACGCTACGCAGCGCCCAATTATGCGCCGCATTACGCGCTGCTAGCGTTTAACAATTATAAAATGCAAAATTTTACCGCCAAAGATGACGCAAATTTCACTCAAAATTTTGATTCTAACGGTGCGCCCGGCGGGGCAGCAGGGCAAGCAGGCTCGTCTGCGCACCGAGCCGCGGCGGTAGAGTTAAATTTTTCGGACGCGGCTGGTGCCGAAACAAATTTTACGGCTGCGGCGAAGGTTGGGGCGAATTTATCAAGCGCCGCAAACGCGCAGGCGGGAGTGGATTTGAAAGAAATGAATCCCAAAGAGGCGGATTTTAAAACTAATGCGCCGAAGAGTTTAAATTTAGGCGGAACGAGCTTAAATTTAAACGAGCGCGAAGGCGCAGAATCACAGGCGGGCACAAAATCGAATGAATCAAAAAGCGTAAAACCAAATGAAAGAGAGGGTGCAAATTTGGATGAGTGGCGAGATTTAATCAATGCCGCGCATTCGCCACAAAATACTCAAAGTCTAAATTTAAACGAGCAACGAGGCGCTATGCGTTTGCCGCAGAATTTTAGCGCAGATGCAAATTCAAATAAACGACAAACCGAGTATTCGCCGCAAAATCCGAATCCGGATATGAATTTAAACAAGCGGCAGAATGTCGTCGGTGCCGCACATCCGCACCAAGACCCGCAAAATCAGCAAAATCTAAATTTAAATAGTCGGCAAGATACCGCGCATTTGCTGCAAAATCCGCAGGCAGATGCAAACTCTAGCGAGCGGTCGAGCGTAAATTTTGATCCGCAGACAAATTCCGTTTCAGACGCTAGTACGCAGGCGGATTTTGCTTCGTCGGACGCTAGTGCCCAGACAGATTCTACTTCAGGCGCCAAATCGCGGGCAAATTTCGCTTCGGACACTAAGGCGCAGATAAATTCCTATCCGAACGCTAAAACGCAGGAAAATTCCGCAAACTCTAAAGGGGGCGCGCAGCCCAAGGAGCAAACTGCGCGAGCGCAGGAGTTTGCGCGCCTAAGCGAGGGTAAAATTTATTCGAGCTTGGATCTAAAAACCCAGATCGCGCTTGAGGGCTTTTTGAAAAGCGAGATCCTCTCCCTGCGCGATAAGGGCGTTAGAAACGGCGCTGCCGTGCTGATCGACAACGAAAGCATGAGCGTGATCGCCTACGTCGGCAGCCACGATTTTAGTGCCAATGAGGGGCAAAACGACGGCGTGCGCTCGCAAAAAAACGTGGGCTCGACGCTAAAGCCCTTCATCTACGCCAAGGCCCTGCAGCGCGGGCTCATCACCCCTTCAAAGAAGCTGATCGACGCGCCCATAACCTTCGCGGGCTACGTGCCGCGCAACTACAACCAGGGCTTTTTGGGCGCGGTTAGTGCGACCGACGCGCTAAGTCTTAGCCTAAATATCCCCGCGGTGAAGCTAAATTTGATGCTTGGTGACGACGGGCTGTATGAAATGCTATCAAACGTGCATCTGGCGGAGTTTAGCAAGGATTATTACGGCGCAGGTATCGCGCTTGGCAGCATTTCGATGAGCCTAATGGATCTTGCTCGCCTTTACAGCGCGTTTGCAAACGGCGGCAAGCTGCGAAAGCTCGAAATAGCGGGCGCAAAGATCGGCGACGATGCTAAAATTTTAACCCCGCAGAGCGCCTACATCGTAACGCAGATGCTAAGAAACGCGCCGCGCTCCTACCTCGGCTCGGTGTGGCAAAATACCCTAAACGCGCCGCCGTTGATGTTTAAAACGGGCACGAGCGCCGATGCGCGCGATCTCTACACCGTCGCACTCACGCCTAAATTTACCCTCGGCGTCTGGCTGGGAAATTTCGACGGCTCCAAGACTAGGGATCTTAGCGGCGGCGTGAGTGCGGCGAAAGTGGCGTTTAATATGTTTGCTTTCCTCGATAAATCGGGCATGCTGGGCGAGGCGGAGTTTGCGCGTCCCGCGGGCGTGAGCTTTCGGCGAGTATGCACCGACGCGTACCGCGAAAAGGAGTGCGCTCAAAGCGCCGAGGATCTTACTATAGATGGAGTTGAGCCCAACGAGGAGTGCGAAATTTACGGCACGAGCGAGCTTTTTTACCTGCTAAAGCACGGCCTAGTCGATCCACAAAAGGTGCGCGCAGGAAGGTGCGCGGCTAAATTTGCCGCCGTAAAGCCCGTGCTAAACGACATCAACGCCAAAACCTACGAGACCGGCGCGGACGGCTTTTTGCGGCTTAAAGTGCAGTGCACGGCGGTTTTCGGCGAGCGGGTATATATCAGGCTAAGCGGCGGTTCGCGGGAGTTTATAGCGCTAAATTCCACTGCGTTTACGAGGGAGAATTCCGCGGATTTGGATTCCAAGCATTCTAGCGCGGCGCAGCAAGATAATTTAAAGCAAAATTTAGTACAGCAAAATTTTGTAGAACAGAATTCTACAGCACAAAATTCTATGCGACAAAATTTAGCGTCGCAGAATGTAAAATCACAAAATCTTACGAAGAAAAATTCTGCGGGATGGAATTTTATTGCTGAAAATCCAGTCACACGGAATTTGGCGTCGCAAAATTCTATCTTGCAAAATTCTACAGAGCAAAATTCGGAGGCTCAAGATTTCACAGCGAAAAATTTTACGGATCGAAATTCCTCGCAGCAAAATTTTGTGGCACGCGATTTCACCACGCAAAGCCTAGCGCCTACAAATTCTAAAGTTAAAACGGGAGAATATTTTGCGCGCACTAACGGCGAGGCTTTTACGCTTAACCTCGGCGCAGGGGATTTTGAGCTTGGCTGCTTGGACGAAAATGCAAATTTCGCTAAAGCAAATTTTAGAGTAAATGAAAGAAAATAAAAGGTTAATTTGTATATAATTTCGTAAAATTTTTGCAAAGGAATTTTATGAAGACAAAACTACTAAGCGCAGCGCTATTTTGCGCTTTGGCTAGCTTTGCCGCGGGCGTAGAGATCAAATACGCTAGCGGGGCTTACGAGATTAGCGGGGTGGACGGCAGTGGATTTAGTGTCACGCAAAAGCAGATCTTAAAATGCACTCCCAAAATCACGGGCACCTATGAAAGCGTGAGCGAGAGCTCAATCAGGCTTTATCCAAAGCCGATGCTTAGCGCCGGGGTTAATTATTCGTGCGAGGTGCGCGGGGTGCGCTTTGAGTTCGAGACAGAGCCTTTTAGCACCGAGCATATCGCGCTTCTGCGTCCGGGGTTAGTGGCAATTAAATTTAACGATGCGGTTAGCAAGGACGCGCTACAGCAAGCGACCAGAATTTATCGCGCGCAGAATTTAGCCCAAAACGACATATCCTACGAGCTTAGCTCGCACGATGATCGGAATTTTTTATTCAGCTTCGATCCTAAGGCGCAAAACGTCGTATTGCAAATAGAATCCCTCACCTCAAAAGCGGGCGCAAAGCTGCAAAATCCGGTGGAGCTGCGCACGGACGAGGAGCCTTTTAATGATAGCATTAACGCTTCAAATTTAAGCGGCGTGCAGATCCGCCCTGCGGCTCTAAAAGACGGCTCGCTCGCAGCTAGAGTGTGTTTTCCTAACTATATGGACGAGCTGTCCGCCAAATACATAAGGATCGCAGGCGTGAGTAAATTTAGCCTCACTCAGCCGCGATATTATTATTATGACGAAGATGAAGAGGATGGCGAAAGCGACGATCCTTCATGCTACTACTATGCAGATATAGTAAGCGACGAGTTTATGCCGAATAAAAGCTACGAGATTAGGCTGCTAAAGGGCTTCGGAGATAGCTCATATATTTTGCGTGACGAGATCAAGCAGAGCGTAAAAATGGGCGACAGGCTGCCTTTCGTAGCCTTTAGCGACGAGAAAAATTTTATCCCAAAATCCGCTTCGTTGGCATTTAAAAGCTCAAACGTAAATGAGGTTAAAATTTCGATTGCCAAAGTCCCTGAGCAAAATTTTAGGTATTTTTTAAACTTTGAAAGCAACGAAGATAGTGTAGGTGGGCTAGCTAGCGAGATCGCGGTTAAGAGCTTTGATATAGGAGGCGCTAAAAACGCCGTTGCGGAGCATAAAATCGCGATGGATTTTAAAGGCTATGAGGATGGAATTTATAAAATCACGGCGTTTTACAAAGTGGGCGAAAAGATGCAAGAGGTTTCGCGCGTAGCCTATCTTAGCGACATTACGGCTCAAGTGGTGCTGCTTGAGCGCGGTGCGCTAATTTATACTTCTAGGCTTAGTAATGGCGAGGAGCTAAGCAGAGCGAAGGTTAAAATTTACAGCGATAAAAACGAGCTAATCGTAGAGGATAAAACGGACGGAGATGGAATTTTGCGATTAGAAAATATGGAAATTCTAGCCAAAAATCCGCGCTCTATCGAGATTAGTAAAGGCGATGAGCATGCGTTCGTGCTGTTTAATAACGCCGTAGCAAGCGTAGAGAAAACGATTACTGCAAAGCGTCCGTTTGTTTATCTTGCAAGCGAGCTGATAAGCCCGAATGAGCGGCTTTTAGGCACGATCGTGATGAAAAATCGCGATTTTAGCTCTTTAAAAAATACGCCGATTAAATTTAAAATTTACGATCCTAGCGGCACTGTGGTCATCACGCGCGCGCAAAACACCGATGAGTTCGGCAGCGTTAAAATAGACGAGCTGATGGGCGAGAAAAGCGGCACTTACCGCCTAGATCTCATCTATGAGGACAAAATCATCGCTTCTAAAAGCTTCAGCGTAGAAAATTTCGTCCCAAACCGCATCAAAAATGAAATTCTCACTGCCAAAGATGAATACGGCGCAGATGAGATCATAACTTTAAAGCTAAGCTCAAACTATCTTGCAGGCGCGCCGGCCGGAGATTTGAAAGGTTCGCTGGAAGCAAACGCCTACGAAAAAGAGCTAAAAATTAAAGGCTACGAGGGCTTTTCGTTTCTAAACGATCGCTTAAAGAAAAAGGGTGCTACGCAGCTTCGCAGAGCAGAATTTACGCTAAGCTCCGCCGGTAAAAAGGAGCTTGCACTCTCGCCGGCAGCAGCTGATCTTAATGTCTCTAACGCCATAAATATTCTACTAAATTTCAGCGTAACCGAGGAGGGTAAAAACGTAAGTGCATATCGCAACCTGAGCTATCTGCCTTATGATCGTATCGTAGGAATTCGCGCGAGCAAGGATTTTATTTCAAGCGGAGATAGCGTAAAATTCGGCTTTGCGCTGCTAGATTCCAAAACCAAAACCGACGTCAAAGGCAAGATCGACGTTGAAATTTACCGCGACGATTTTACTTACGTTTATGACGGCAACAGATACGTCGAGCAAGAAAGCTTTAATCTCGTAAGCGCCGTTAGCACCGATGCGCGCGAGTTTGAGTATAAATTCCAAAACGGCGGCAATTATCTAATCGTCGCAAACGATTACTCAAGCGGCGCAAGTGCTGGCGTGCGCGTGGACGTAAGCGGCTGGGGATATTATGGACGGGTAAATGCCAAAGACGTGCAAAGCGCTAAAATAAAACTCGCAAGCGACAAGGTTAAAGCTGGAGATAAAATTAAAGGCGTCATCAATTCGCCGGTAGAAAGCGGCGTGCTAAATATCTCGCTCGTAGGCGAGCAGGTTTACGACTATAAAATTCTATCCATAAAAGGCGGTAGCGCGGAATTTGAGCTCAGCGTGCCGGATAATTTCATCGGCGGGCATATCAACGCCGTAGTCACTCGCGCCGCTACGCCTGCTGCGATGCCGCTTCGCGCCTATGCTAACGTGCCCGTAGCGCTAAATGCGGACGATCACAAAGCAAGCGTGCAGATCGCAGCGGATAAAATTTATAAAAACGGACAAAACGCGCAAATCAGCGTAAAAAGCGAGCCGAATTCCAAGATCGTGCTGTATGCGGTCGATCTGGGCATCCTAGACATCGTCTCGCAAAGCGAGCTCGATGCGTTTGGAGCCTTCGACGTTAGCGCGTATTTTGCAGTGCGATACTTCGACATTTACGACGATCTTAGCGTATATCAAACTACCGCGAAGGAGCTAAGCTTCGGCGGCGACGGCGTGATGGCGAAAGCTAAACGAAATTTAAGCCCGGTCGAAAACAAAAAGCAGAAAAAATTTATTAAAATGCTAATCGCAAAAGCTGACGCAAACGGCGAGGCGAAATTTGAGCTTGCGATGCCGAAAAATTTCAACTCCACGATCCGTCTAAGCGCCATGGCTATCGGAGAGACGGCTACGATCGGCTCGGCAAACGTTGAAGCCAAGGTTCGAGACGACGTGATCATAAAACCGGCAGATCTAACCTACATGGTACGCGGCGATGAAATTTCCGTGCCGCTGACGCTCATCAACACCACCGATAAGGAGCAAAAGACGGTCTTGAAGATCAGTTCGTCCCCTTCGATCGCCATAAGCGGCGGCGAGGCAAATTTCACGCTCAAACCGCTTGAGGTCAAGCACACAAACTTCACCGCAAGCGCGCTTGATATTGCGGATGCAAACATTAAATTTGACCTTGACGCAAACGGGCAAAAATTTAGCAACGACGTGGAATTTAACATCATCAGCCAGTTCCCGCGCTCGAAGATATTTCACGCAAGCTACGGCGATAAGCCGGTAACGCTAAAAATCGATCCGAGCTATAAAGAAATTTATACCCACGTCAGCTCTACGCCTAGCGCTTTTAGCTTAGCCGAGGAGCTTTACTCCTACCCTTACGGTTGCACCGAGCAGCTTACCTCAAAGATGGTAGCACTTGATTACATCGCGCGCAAGGATTCCAACCAGACCATAATAAACTACGTAAACGCTCACGCAAATCGCATCCTCTCCCGCCTCAAACCTAGCGGCAGTTTCGGCTACTGGAGCGCTAGCGGCGTGACTAATTACTACGCTTCGATCTATGCAAGCGACGTTTTATTAGAGCTTGATACGCGCTATAAATTCCTTAGCAACAGGCAAAGATCGCTGATATTTAACGCCTTAAAATCAGACTACAAAGAACAAGATACGCTTCGAGTATATGCGGATTTTGTGCTAGATCAATACGGAAAGTTGGATGACGATGAGATAAATTATATTTTCGACAACGGCCTTTATGATAACTCGCCGATGGCTCGCATCGCTATGGCCGCGATACTTAAAAAGCACAATATGACGACCGAGTTTAACTTCATGCGCGAAAAAATAAACCAAATGGATTACGATTACGCCGAAGACGGAGCGGGCTTGACGTTTGCTAGCGACATAAGAGACGCCGCCTTTAAACTCTACGCATTCGGCAAGGCAGGCATCAAAGACGGTAGCGCAAACAAGGCGGCCATCGCACTCGCGCGCAATCTAAAAAATGCAGACAACACGCAGGAGCGAGCAAGCGTCATACGCGGATTTGATGCGTATTTTAAAGATGCGAAAAAAGATATTAACTTTGCTTTGAAATACGACGGCGAGACGAAAAATTTCAATTCGCCGCTAGATACTAAGCTCGCGGTTAAAGACGGCGCGATAGAATTTTCGCCGATGAGCGGCGGAGGCGAGCTGTTCTTTACCGTGCTAGGTTTTGGATATGAAAGCGCTGCGGTCAAACATAGCCCGCTTAGCATAAATAGACCGTCTTACGACGACCGCGAGAAGAAGGTCGAAATTTATCGCGAGTTTCTCGATGCTCGCGGCAACGTCGTCGATCTAAACAAGCTCAAAGTAGGGCAGAAAATTTATTCTAAGATCAGCTGGCGAGCGAAGCATTATCTGCATAATTTCGCAATCGACGAGGCGATGCCTAGCTGCTTTGAGGCGGTCAATGAGCGCCTGGGCTCAGCTGCAAAGGCTCGCCCGGAGGGCTTTGTAGATAGCGTAGCGATCGAGCACACGGAGTATCTGTATGACCGAGTGCTTCACTTCCCGAAAAGCGGCTATTTTTACTACGATCCGCAAGACGGAGAGAATAGCAGCGGCGTCATCTACACGCCGATAAACGTGATCATGTCGGGCTCGTGCGCGCTTCCTGCGATCTCTATCGAGGATATGCAATACGAGCGTGTGAATAACTACGATCTGCAAACGCTTAAATTTAAAGTCGCTCGCTAAGGGCTTAGCTATTTTAAGGCTCGGCGCGAATTTTGCATTAATTGCGATTTTCGCGCCGAGATTTTTATTTGAAGCGAATATTTCACAAACGAACGCCTGATAAAATTTTAAAATTTCAATCCCGCCCGTCCGCCGAATTTCAAAATTTTATATCAACGCCTATATTTCATAGCTTTTTACTATCTATTTATAAAGTTATTCTATTTGACTTACCTTTAAATTCGAGTTATCATTTCTTTTAAATATACACTTTCAATTAAAGGAGTTGCAAATGCAAGACGTATCAAGACGTAGTTTTTTAAAGATTAGCGCGGTGGGTGCGGGGGCACTTGCGCTGGGAGCTAGTAGCTAGTAGCGCGTGCGCGGCACAAAACGCCAAGGACGTCAAATTTGACGAGGAATACGACATCGTCATCATCGGCACCGGTTTTGCGGGGCTTGCCGCGGCGATTAAAGCCAGCGGGCGCGGCAAAAAGGTGCTAGTGCTTGAAAAAATGGGTCGCGCGGGCGGAAATTCCGTCATCAACGGCGGAAACATGGCGGCTCCGATGAATAAATTTCAAGTAGCGCAGGGCATCAAAGACAGCAAGGAGCTTTTTATCGCCGATGCGGTAAAAGACGGGCTCGGGCTTAACCATACCGATCTTTTGGGCGTGATGTTTGATCGCAGCAACGATGCGGTGGATCTTTTGGTGGGCTGCGGAGCGGAGTTTAGCGATAAGTTGATCTTTGAAAGCGGCCACAGCGTCGCAAGAAGCTTGCAATCAACCAACGGCTCGGGCTCTGGCTACATCCAACCGATGATGGGTAAACTTCAAAACGATCCTAACGTCACGATCAAAACTCGCACGAAATTTGACGATTTTATCGTGGATGACAGCGGCCGCGTCGTGGGCGTAGAAGCGCGCGAGGAGTATAAATTTGATCCGAAACTCTTTAGCGACGATCTGGAAAACAAAGGCGGCGAGAAAAAGAGCTATAAAGCCAAAGACGGCGTTTTACTAGCCTCGGGCGGATACGGACGCGATCTATGGTACCGCCAGATCCAAGATCCGCGCGTAGTGCCTAGCATAGACAGCACCAACCATCCGGGAAGCTCGGCAGGAGCGATGCTAGCGGCAAACAGAATCGGCGCATTTACCCTTTTAACGTCGTGGATTCAGTTCCTTCCGTATTGCTCGCCCGACGAAAAGGGCTTCGGCGCCGCAGTAAATTTCACCAACCACTGCTGCAACACCTACGGTCTCACCGTTGATCCAAAGACGGGTAAACGCTTTATGGACGAGCACGCAGGGCGCAAGATCAAGGCGGATGCTTGCTTTAAGGTTATCGGCGAAAGCGAGAAAAACGACAACTATCCGGTAAACGTCTGCGACTCTCAAGCCGTCGCCGTACGAAACCCGGTCTATACATCAAGGCCGCTGGAAGCGGGCGTCGTGAAGAAATTTGACACGCTAGAGGAGCTTGCGAAGGCTTACAACTTGCCGCTGGAGCCGTTTTTAAAGACCGTCGCGGATTATAACTCTTACGTCAAAGCGGGCAAAGACCCCGAATTCGGCAAAGTGGTCGATAAGCTAGACGGCATCGACGTTTCCAAACCGCCGTTTTACGCAAGCCGCACGATGCCGAAGGTGCACCACACGATGGGAGGACTCGAGATCAACACCAAAGCTCAGGTCATCTCGAGCCTTACTCACGAGCCGATCCCAGGGCTTTGGGCTGCGGGCGAGGTAACCGGCGGCGTGCACGGCGCGAGCAGGCTCGGAACCTACGCGATCCTTGATTGTATGGTTTTCGGAATGATCGCGGGCGAAACAATCGGGGCTTAAATTTAGCACCTGCGAAATTTCGGCACGAAGCGGGCGTAAACGCGTGCTTTGTTAAATTTCGGCACGGAGTAGCGGTATGTGCTTTGCGCCGAAATACTGTGCGAGTCTTTAAAATTTTAAGATAGAGTCGCAAAGCGTGCCGCAGAATTTCAAAGCATTTTAAAATTTAAAACGCTTAAAATTTTGCGGCGCGGGTTTTAAATTTAAATACCGCGCACTTTAAAATTTTATAGCGGCGGCAAAATTTCGCACAGGCGGCGAGCAAATCCGTACGCCGTAAATTTTAAAATTTACGCCTAGACTTCGGCTAGCGGAGTAAAATTCATTCGCTTTAAATTTGCACTTTTAAAATTTCTTTTCTAAATTTTTAAAATTCTATCACTAAGCCTTTACGTTAAATTTTAAATTTCGCTACGCGGGTGTATAATCTATAAAATTTCAACGCAAGGAGCAAAAAATGCAAGAAATTTCAAGACGAAATTTTATGAAAATAGGCGCGGCGGGAGCTCTGGCTTTAGCTGCAAGCAGTGCTAGTGCAACGCAAAACGCCAAAGACGTAAAATTTGACGAAGAATATGACGTTGTCGTTATCGGTAGCGGTTTTGCAGGCTCGATGGCGACGCTTCAGGCTCTTAAGCGCGGCAAAAAAGTGCTTATGATCGAAAAGATGGGCCGTGCGGGCGGCAATTCCGTCATTAACGCCGGCAATATGGCGGTGCCAAATAACGAATTCCAAAAAGCCGCGGGTATCACGGATAGTAAGGAGGCTTTCATCGCAGATTGCCTAAAAGACGGGCTAAATTTAAATCATGTAGATTTGCTAGGCGTCATCTACGATCGCGCAGGCGACGCTTTTGAATACCTAAAAAGCATCGGAGTGGAGTTTTCGGGCAAGGTGATATCTGCTAGCGGACACTCGCTAAAGCGCGCCGTACAGGCCAAAAATGCTAGCGGCTCGGGCTACATCCAGCCGATGCATAAGGCAATCGAGGAAAATGCAAATGCTGTAATCAAAAAGCGTACTAAATTTGATGATTTTGTCGTGGACGACAGCGGTCGCGTCGTGGGCGTAAAGTGTCGCGAAGAATATAAGTTCGATCCGCAGCTTGCTAGCGACGATAGGGAAAACAAAAGCGGCGAAGTAAAATTTTTTAAAGCCAAAGATGGCGTCATTTTAGCTGCGGGCGGATACAGTTCGGATAAATGGTTTCGCGCGCAGCAGGTGCCGTATCTAAAAGACAATATCGAAACCGTAAGCCAACCAGGTGCTACCGCAGGTGCGCTTATCGCGGCGATGAAGCTAGGTGCGAATCCTTTGCAACTCAGCTGGATTCAACTAAATCCTTATACCAATCCTAGCGAGAAGGGATTTGGTACTTCCGCGCTATTTTCAAATCACTGCGCTAACGACTATGGTCTAACCGTCGATCCAAAGACGGGCAAACGCTTTATGAACGAGCACGCCGGGCGCAAGATCAAAACCGAAGCGATCTTTAAATGCATGGCGGAGAGCGAAAATAACGACAACTATCCCGTAAATATCTGCGATCAAGCCGCAGTTGATGCAAATAATCCGGTCTATACGTCAAAAGGTGTAGAAGCAGGCTCAATTAAAAAATTTAATACCTTGGAAGAGCTTGCAAAATTTTATAAAATTCCGCTGGAGCCGTTTTTAAAAACCGTCGCGGATTTTAACGGCTATGTCAAAGCAGGAAGTGACCCGGAGTTTGGCAAGCCTTTGACAAAAGCCGACGTAAGCGGTATCGACGTATCAAAAGCTCCATTTTATGCGTGCCAAACAAGCCCGAAAATTCTTTACTGCATGGGCGGCGTGCAGATCAATACCAAAGCCCAGGTTATTGACGCGGCTAGCAGCGAGCCGATCGCAGGGCTATATGCAGCGGGCGAAATCACCGGTGGCGTTCACGGCGCAAGTAGGCTCGGTACTATGAGCATGGCTGATTGTATGGTTTTTGGCATGGTGGCGGCAGAAAATATCTGAATTTAGGGCGCGACGGCATATTTAAATTTCGCCGCCACGTCTAAATTTTAAAATTTTATGCAAAAAAGCGTAAAATTCTATTCGTTCGGTAAGGGTTAAATTTCACCGAAATTCGCATAGTCTGGGATACGGGTATGATAGCGATCTATTTTAGCGCCACGGGCAACACGAAGCATTGCGCAGATAAGCTCATCGCTCATCTTGGCGGCGTCTGCGTCTCGATCGAGAACGAGGCCTGCGGTGAGCTTTTAAAACACCACAACGACGTCATTTTGGCATATCCCGTCTATTTTAGCGACTTGCCGCGTATCGTGCGCGACTTCCTCTACGAAAATGACGCGAGCTTTAGCGGCAAAAATGTATTCATCCTCGCTACAATGGAGATTTTCAGCGGCGACGGGGCAGGGTGCGCGGCTAGAGTTTTAAAGCGATTCGGCGCCAACATAACGGGCGGCGCTCATATCAAAATGCCCGCGTTCATCCTCGACGTGGCGATTTTTGGCTACTCGCAAGCAAAAAACGAGCGCATAATCAAAGAGGCGGACGCTAAAGTCGGGCGCGTTGCGGAGGCGCTTAGCGCAAGTCGTCCGCCGCAAGAGGGGCTAGGCGCGCTTTGTCGTATCGCAGGGCTTTTAGGACAGCGGCTTTGGATGAAAATTTGGGATAAAAGCCCCTTTGCCAAGCGCAAGCCGAGCCTCGATCCATCGCGATGCAGCGGATGCGGGGCTTGCGTCAAACCCTGCCCGATGCGAAACATAAAGCTCGCTTGCAAAAAGGCGCAATTCGGCGATGAGTGCACGCTTTGCTACAGGTGCGTAAATATATGCGAGCACAAGGCGATTACGATCCTAGGCAGGGCGAAAAATTTAGAAAAGTCCATTGCCGCAGACTTATGAGGACGAGCTCATGCCTCACAAGTTCGCAATAAAATGCGTAACAACGGGCGAGGAAATTTTACTTTTTAACAGCGCTTCGCACGGCTAAAGCGCGATGTTCTGCGACGAATATGGCGCAAAAAAGTAGCCCGCTGCGAGCTAGTGAAATTTAACCTGCCGCTGTGCAAGATCCGCGTAAAATTTGGCTATAGCACCCACTACGACGACTACGAAACCGACGAGCGCGGTAGGGTCATATTAATAAACGGCGGGGCTGCCTCATGGAGCGAGGTAAGGCAAACGGCTTTGATTAATATGGCCGTAAGCTACGAGGACGAAGCAGGCAAAAATACAAAATTTCGCTTATGTAGGCGGCCTTAAATCTCAGTCCGTCTTTTTTGCTCCGTATTTAAATTTTACTTGGTCGCTAGATACTCCTAAATTTAAATTCTCTAGAGCCGAATGTGGCGTCTTAGAATTTTAGCAAAGGTTTATTCTGCAATACTGCGCCGTGAAATTTCAGCGAAGGCTTATTTTGCCGCATACCTTAAATTTTTTAAATTACCCGCGCCGGCCCACTTAAGCTCTAAAGCGCTTGCCTTGTCACTTTCGCCCAAGGGCAAAATGCTGCGCCTTGCTTTATTAATTCGCCACGGAATTTCGCGGTAAAACTAAATTTTAAAATTTGGCCCATTTAAATTTAAAAGCGCACGACTATCACAAAAATCATCCGATATTATTGGTGACGCCGGCCTAATTTTAAAATTACACCATCGCCCCTATATACTGCTATAGCCGTTAAATTTTAAGCAACGATAGGCGATAAAATTTTAAGAATTTCGCCGCCCAGCATTTCTTTACGCCGCCAAGCCCACAAAACCGCCTAAACCTTCTTAAGCTTTACGCTAAATTTACTTCCGCGTCCTACTTTGCTACGTAGTGAAATCTGCGCATTATGGATCTTTGCGATTTGTGAGGCGATGGCTAGTCCGAGCCCTGCGCCACTATTTTGCTCGCGATTTCTGGAACGCTCTATTTGATAGAGCTTGTCCCAAATTTTAGTTTGCAAAGCAGGCTCTATGCCCTCTCCATCGTCGCTTATGCTAAGTTCGCACGCGTCTGCGCTCACGCAAAGCTCTAAAACGACGCTGCTGCGCGTAAATTTTAAAGCATTGCTTAAAAGGTTATTAATCAGCCTGATCAAAAGCAGCTCATCGCCGTTTACGCGCACGCCCTCGGCTATCTGCGAGCTAAAACTTAGCCCTTTTTGCGTGCACAAAAGTTGAAAGTCTTGCGCGCACTCGTTTGCGATTTTACTTAAGCTTACGGGTACCAAACACACGCCGCGCTGCAATCGGGCAAGCTCTAAAATCTGCTCTATTAGCGCCGAAATTTTACGCGCTTGATTGTTGATGACCGCGAAACTCTCCTTCGCCTCGCTCGCGTCTTGCTCGTAGGCTAGAGCGTAGTCGCTTTGAGCCAGTATGACGGCAGCGGGCGTACGTAGCTCATGCGAAAGGTCGGCGCTTAGCTGCCGCTCGCGCTCAAACGCGCTTTGCAGTGATGCTAGCATTTCATTAAACGTAGCTGCGAGCGCGCTTAGCTCATCCTTGCCTCGCGGTAGTTCTATTCGCCGCGTAAAATCGCCGCTAGCTCCGATCTCGCTAGCTGTACGCGACATAGTGCGCACGGGCTTAAACGCTCTTTTTATGATCGCGTAGCCGCCGTAGATGATGAGCGCCACAAATAGCGGCGAGAGAATAAGAGCTATCAGCATCACGCGCTTCATCGCAAGCTCAAACTCGCCAACTGCGATGACGCCGCGTATCCATGCACTGCGCCCTTTGATCTGCGCGTCGTAATAGAAAAACTCGTCGTCATCAAGCTCCACCTCGCGCGCGCCTTGAGGCGAGAGCGGCATCGCAGGCTCGAAGCCTTTAGGCACAAACCCTGTGATTACGCCGCCTTGTCCGTCATGTTCGTAGAAAAATACACCGTCATCAAAGCTTTTAAATTTTTCCTCGCGCGCGGCTTTTTGCACTAAGCGGGCAAGCTTTTTTTGGCTGACGGAGCTTCCTGATACTTCGTCTAAAATATATCCGCAAATGCCGATAATAGCGCCTGCAAGCACCAAAATAAATACGCTGTAATAAAGCGTCACGCGTAGGCTGATAGGTAGCGCGTGTGAGATAAAATTCTCTTTAGCGGTTGTAAATACTCTAGATAAGGCTTGAGTAAAATTTCTTATCGCGATTTTAGACGCGAAATTTTGTTCTTGACTTTGCGCGAGAACGCTATTAGAATTTTGCGCTAGATCAGGCGTTGCGCTTGTAGCAGCAAAATTCGGCGCGGAATTTGATGCCAGATTTTGCGTGGAATTCCGTTTAAAATTTGACGCCTGGCTTTGAGTAGAATTTAGCGTCTGGTTTAACTCGATATTTTGCGTGGGATTTTTCTTGCGGCTTTTCTTTAAACACGCAAAATTATGCGTAAAATTCTGTTTAAAATTTCGCACGAATTTTAATATGAAAAGCGCCGTAGTGACAAAAATCTGCTTCGCAATCGCCGAAATTTTGATACAAATCTTGCTATTTTGCCACGACATAGCCAAGCCCTCGCTTCGTTTCTATTATATCGCCGTGCTCGCCTAGCTTTTTGCGGATATTTTTGATTAAAACATCGATAACATTTGAGCTTGCTTCGCCGCTAAAATCCCAAATGCTCTCGCCGATTTGTTCGCGGCTTAAAATCGCACCGCGATTTAGCATCAAAAGCTCTAAAATTCTATATTCCTTACCCGTTAGCTCCACTACCTCACCCGCGCAGACGACCGATTTTTTGCTTAGATTTAGGCACACTTGCCTTATGATAATTTCGTTATCCGCAGTAGCGTTTTTGCGCCTGATAATTGCGCGAAGCCGCGCCAAAAGCTCACGAAAATCAAAGGGCTTAACCATATAATCGTCTGCGCCCAGATCAAGCCCTGCGATGATATCTTCTTTGGCGTCCCTCGCAGTTAAAAATAAAACCGGCGTTCCCAGTCTGCGCGCCCGCGCCGCCTTCAAAAACTCAAAGCCGTCCATCACGGGCATCATCGCATCAAGCACGATAGCGTCATATTTTGCAACATCCAAAAACTCTAGCGCTTCCTTGCCGCAAAAGGCGCAATCTACGCTGTAGCCGTCCTTTTTCAGACATTTTGCGATGATTTGATTTAGATCTTTTTCATCCTCGACAAGTAAAATTTTCAAAGTGCTCCTTTAAAATTTTGCTAATTCTAATCCGCCATTTTAGCTAAAAAAGCATAAATTTCGCGGTGCTTTGGATGTGTAAACCCGCTCATTTTACGCACCGCTAAATTTCAGTAGCGTTGAAAGCCGCGCTAATTCGCAGGCGCCTTTTGTCTAGCTCTAATCTCGCTTGCTTTTTTATCCGCTACGCTTCCTAACCGCCCTAAAAAATTTAGCGCGCCTGCTGCGATATTTAGTGCAAAAAGCCCAAATCCTACGCAGCCAAGTTTAAAATTTTGCTTAACGATTTCGCGTTTGCAGCGGCTGCAAAGCACTGGCTTGCAAGAATTACAAACCTCCGCGCAGCTTGCTGCGCTGGCAGAATCTCGCGCGCTTGCGAAATTACTTGTATCTGAAAAATTTTGCGTATCGGCGAAATTTTGCTCGCTAGCGAAATTTTGCGCACTCGATAAGTCATGCGTCTGCAAAGAATTCCGCTCGTCCTTATAATCTTTTGCATCCGCAGAACTTTTTTGATTTTCGCAACATTCCACGCTGGAAAAATCTTTAGAATTTTGCTCGCAGGACGTGGGATTCCACTCGCTTGTTTCGCTTGCTAAATTTGCCGAAAAATCTTGCGCATTTTCATCTAAATTTTTAGCCGCGTCTGCATTTTGGGTACCATAAGTTATAGCATCAGCGTTTTTGTTTATGCTAAAATCCCTAGTGTCCAAAGCCTCACTAGTTTGGGCGGAGTTATCTGCTCCACCCTTTAAGCTTTGATTTTTTATCTCACGCCTTTGCTTATTTTTGACGCTGCGAGATCTGTTCGCCCGTAGCGGCGTCGATTAGCACCTCTTTTTTGCTCATGCCTTGGCGTAGTTTGACTTCGTATACAGGCTTACCGCCGTTACTTTCTAAATCAACCTTGCGAAAATCCCAGCCGACATTTGCGCTAAGTGCTTTGGCCCGAGCGTCTGCGGCACTGATTTTGACCTGCGAATAATTAATTTTACTAGGCTTTAGCTTCTTTTGCGTTTGAGTCTTTAAAATTTCGCCGCTTTGAGCGTCGATTTTGATCTCGCTTTCGCTACCTTCTTTATACGACTCGATCTCATAGACGAGCCTTCCGTGCTCATCGTCGATTTCTACGCTTTTTATAGTTGTGTCACCAAAGTTTTGTTGTGCGATCCCTATCGCTTGATCGAATGAAACTTTAGCATCTTTTTCGCTAAAACTTCCTGCGTTTAATGCGCCCGCAAGGGCGAATGTAGCGGCGAGCGCGCCTAAAGCTTTAAGATTTTTCATCTTTAATCCTTTTGATTTTATTTCCAAATTTTATTTTGGATGGCGCAATTTTAAAATTCCAAGATGAAGCTAAGATGAATACGCGCGGAATTTTAAAATTTCACAAAAATTTTGCTGCGATTTGTGAGATACGAAGCGCGGAATTTCCGAGCATTTACCAAAACGCCGTAAAATTCCAACTTGAAATTTTATCTCAAGGAACGCTTCGTGCCTAGCTTTTTTAAAAATCCGTCGCAGCAGAAGCTTATTTTTCTAAGCTCGCTTGCTTTTGTGGCATTTTTTAACTTCTCGTTTTTTAAAAATATCATAAATGCCTACGGAATCTCGGGGCTAAATTTTATCTATCTCGTCTGCGACGCGGCGGCTTTGATCGCTTTTTTGACGCTATTTTTTACAATTTTTAGCTCGCGCTATACGACCAAGCCGATTTTGATGATCTGCTTTTTTATTTCGTCGTTTACAGCGTATTTTATGGATAGCTATAACGTCGTAATCGATTCGGAGATGATCCGTAACGCAGCCCAGACGAACTTTGCCGAGTCAGCGGATCTTTTTAGCCCGAGACTAGCGATTTACGTGCTGGTGTTGGGCATTTTGCCCTGCGCGCTGATTGCTAGCGCGCGCGTTAGCTACCGTCCGCTTAAATTTGAAATTTTAGCTAAGCTCAAAACAGCGGGCATTTGCATAATAATCATCGCGGCGCTGCTTTTTGGATTTAGCAAATACTACGCGTCATTTTTCAGAGAGCATAAAATTTTACGCAGCTACGCAAATCCCGGATATTGGATCTACAGCGGCGTTAAATTTGCCGCGAAATCTAAAAAGCAGGGCTCGCAGCCGCTTATGCAAATCGCTATGGACGCGCATATCGATGAAAATTCTACAAGTCCAAAAAAGCTCGTCGTCGTAGTCGTGGGCGAAGCAGCGAGAGCGGATAGATTTTTGCTAAACGGCTACGAGCGAGATACTAATCCGCTACTAGCCAAAGAGCAGGGCGTCGTAAGCCTAAGTAATACCCATTCTTGCGGCACTTCGACGGCGCAAAGCGTGCCGTGCATGTTTTCGCTGCTAAATCGAGAGGAATTTAGCGTCGAAAAGGCTGCAGAGGAGCAAAACGTATTAGACATACTAAGCCGCGCTGATAACATGGCGATTTTGTGGCGCGATAACAATTCAGATTCCAAGGGTGTGGCGCTGCGCGTAAAATATCAGGATTTTAAAATTCCGCAAAATAATCCGATCTGCGATGTGGAGTGCAGGGATGAGGGGATGCTTGCGGGGCTTGATAAATTTATCGCCGAAAACGCGGGCAAAGACGTATTGATCGTGCTGCATCAGATGGGCAATCACGGGCCTGCGTATTTTAAGCGCTATAAGAAAGAATTTGAAAAATTTAGCCCCGTTTGCCGCGATAACGAGCTTGAAAACTGCTCGCAGCAAGAAATTTCAAATGCCTACGATAACGCGATTTTATACACGGATTATTTTTTAAGTAGGGTTATAAATTTTTTAAAACCGTATTCTAAGACGCACGAAACGGCGATGATCTATATGAGCGATCACGGCGAGAGCCTCGGCGAGGGCGGCGTTTATCTGCACGGCATGCCCTATCTTTTCGCTCCCGAGGCGCAAAAGCATATCGGCGCTATTGTTTGGCTAGGTGAGGGAAAAATGCGCGAAAGATACGATCTGAGCGTACTTAAATCGCATAAGGATGACGCTTTTTCGCACGATAATCTTTTTCACACGCTGCTTGGAATTTTTGAAGTAGATACCAAGGTGTATAACAAGGATTTGGATATTTTAAATGGAGTGAAAAATTAGAATTTCGCTCTAAATTCCGTCGTAAATTGTGAGTGAAATTTTAGTAATAAAAAATTCTATTGGCAAAATTATAATTTAAGCTTAGTTTGAAATTTTACCTAAGCTCGGGCGAAATCTGCTATAAAATTTTATGTAAAAGCTAGTAGAGAGGCAAAGTGCTGCAAAAACTCAATCTCTCATTTATCGTTGCGAGCTATGAATTTTAAATTTCATTAGAAATTTTACGTGCAATTTTGATAAACGCCTGCGCTAGATGGTTTAGAAGTTTGCCTTTTTTGTAAGCGATTATTAGCGTATTATCAAGCTCGCGCGCGCCTACGTCAAAGAGCTTTATCCTGCTCGCCTTATCTTCTTTTATCATCTGCGGTATGCTAAAGCACGCTCCTGCGCCGCTTGCGACGATAGCATTGGCGATATCAAAGGTCTCTGTGCGGCACAGCACTTTCGGCGTAAAGCCTGCGGCGGCAAAGAATGCATCTATCTGCTCGGCGCTTCTTAGGCTTTGATTAGGCAGGATGAATCTTTCCTCTTTTAAGCGTGAAATGTCAATTTTAGGAACAGATTCGTTTTTAAACTCAAGCGAGAGCGGATGGGTGAAGCTTAGAGCGACATAGGTTTTTTGCGTTAGAATTTTAACCCAATCAAGCCCGCTCATATCGATGGGCAGTATCAGCATACCGACATCAAGATCACCTTGAAGTAGCATTTCACGAATGCTAAGCGCAGAAGAAAACTGCGTGATTTGTAGATCTGAATCCTTAAATTTCTTGCAAAACATCGGCAGTAGCGACGGTAGCAGATTATAGCCGTTTTGCGAAAAACCGATGCGAATTTTATCGTTTTTTACGCCGCTTATTTCAGAGATATCGTTTTTTAGGTCGTTTATGGCGTCAAAAATGACTTTGGCTTTACTAGCATAAATTTTTCCCGCGCGCGTAAGCGAAATAGGATTACTCGTGCGGTTAAAAAGCTGCGTTCCAAGCTCACGTTCCAGTGATAAAATGCTCTGTGATAGCGACGGCTGCGGGATTTTAAGTGCCTCGGCAGCCTTAGTAAAGCTACGGAATTCTGCTACTTTTAATACTAGCTCCATGCGATGCAAATTCATTTAGCCTCTCCAATTGATAATTTAATTCTTATGAAATGATACACTAAATAATATTTGACTTATGTTAAAAATGAAACTAAAATTACGCTTTTAGTTTAGAACTTTAAACTTAAGCTAAGAATTTCTCAAATGGAGAGGAAAATGAGTGAATCAAATTTCAACAGACGCGATTTCTTAAAATCGGCCTGTATCAGCGTCGGCGCGCTTAGCCTTAGCGGCTGCGTGGATACCGACAAGAGTAAAAGCGGAGGCGACGGCAACGAAGGCGGCCTTCCTAGTGTGGATGTACTCGTTATCGGCTCGGGAGGTGCGGGTCTGCGCGCAGCCGTAGCGGTAAGAAAGAGTAATCCAAATCTTAGCGTCGTCGTAGCTACGAAGATGATGCCTTCGCGCAACGCCACCTGTATGGCAGAAGGCGGTATCAACGGCGTTACGAGTTTCAGTGGCGGCGATTCATACAAACTTCACGCCTACGACACCGTAAAAGGCGGCGCATATCTCGTAGATCAGGACGCCGCGATTAAATTTTGCGAGCTTGCGGGCCCTACGATTGCCGAGATGGATTACATCGGTACGCTGTTTTCCAGAAACGCCAGCGGCGGCGTGGATGGCAAAGAAAGCGGCGTCCCGGGCGGCGTAGCACAGCGCTTTATGGGCGGCGCGTCTAAAAAACGATGCAACTACTCCGCCGATAAGACGGGTCATATCTTGATGCACGCCTGTTTTGACGATGCGGTCAGCAACGGCGTGAAATTTTTAATCGATCACGAGTTGCTTGAGATCAGCGCACCTGACGGCAGATGCGAGGGCGTCGTGCTTCGAAATATCCAAACCGGCGATTTTTATCCCGTGCTTTGCAAAGCCTTGGTAATCGCAACGGGCGGATATACGAGGATGTTTTACAACCGCACCTCGGTGCCTTATATCGCTACCGGCGACGGCATCGCGGCGGCACTGCGCGCGGGTCTTGGATTTAGCGATCCCGAGATGGTGCAGTTTCATCCCACAGGTATCAAAAGCGGCGGCGCGCTCATTACTGAAGCTGCGCGCGGCGAGGGCGGATATCTGCTCAATAACAAAGGCGAGCGCTTTATGAAAAACTACCACGAAAAGATGGAGCTTGCGCCGCGCGACGTCGTAGCTCGCGCGATCGAAACCGAGATCCGCGAGGGTAGGGGATACGGCGAGGGGCTCGGCGCATACGTGCTACTTGACGTAAGACACCTCGGAAAAGATAAAATTTTAAAAGCCCTTCCTAAGATCAGACACACCGCCATTTTGTTTGAGGGTATCGATCTAATCGAGGAGCCGATTCCGATTCGTCCGACCGCACACTACTCGATGGGCGGCATCGAAGTGTCTAAATTTGACGATATGAGCACTAAAATTTCGGGGCTTTACACCGCGGGCGAAGCGTCTTGTATCTCGATCCACGGCGCAAACCGCTTGGGCGGAAATTCTTTGACCGACGCAGTCGTAACGGGCAAGCTCGCAGGACTCGGCGCAGCGGATTATGCCGCGAAGCAGGAGGGCTTCGGTGACGGCAAAAGAGCAAGCGAACTCGCGCAAAAATGGCAGGCTAAATTTAAGCAGATCGCAAACGGCTCGGGCAAGGCAAACGAGATGTATGAGTTGCGCGAAGAGCTAGGCGCGCAGCTTTGGGACAATATGGGTATCTTTAGAACAGGCGAGAAGCTTGATCTGCTTTCGCAAAATTTAGAGAGTATCAGAGCGCGCTACGACGAGCTACGCGTCGCGGATGTAAATCCTGTTATGAATACCGCATTTACCGACTACATCGAGCTTGGAAATTTGATTCTGCTTGCGCGTTGTGCGTGTTTGGCTGCGCAAAAGAGGCTGGAAAGCCGCGGCGCGCATACCAGAGAGGACTATCCGAAGCGCGACGATAAAAATTTCTTAAAGCACAGTATCGTGACGATGAACGACGCAGGCGAGCTAAGCTTGGGCTACAAAGAGGTCGTCGTTACGGAATTCTCTCTTGACGGAAGGAAACCTCAATGAAATTTATCATAGACCGCTTCGACGGAAGCAAAAATTATAAGCAAGCCTACGAGTTAAGTTTGGAGCAGATTAAAGGAAAGACCCTGCTTGGAGTTTTGCAATTTATTAAGCAAAATTTAGACATCACTTTAAATTTTACCGCAGCGTGTCGTATGGCGATATGCGGAGCCTGTGCCGTAAGGGTAAACGGACACTCATATCTTGCCTGCGATACCAAGATGGAGGCTTTGCTTGCGGAGTATGAAAACCCTGATAGCTTTACGATCTCCCCTTTAAATAATTTTCGAGTGATCTCGGATCTAGTAGTGGATTGGGAGCCTAGTATCGAGAATTTAAGAAAGATCAAACCGACCATTACGCCTAAGAAAGAATTTAGCGCCGAAAAGGGCTGTAAGCAAAGCCCTGAGCAGATGGAGCGAATTAAAAAGCAGTGGGATTGCATCCTTTGCGGATGTTGCGCTAGCGAATGCAATAAGCTTGGAGCCGATGCGAGCGATTATATGCAACCCTTTGTTTTCACGCATGCTAACCGCGCCGCGTTTGATTCAAGAAGCAGGGACGCTATGCCTCATCTAAAGCCTGCGGTACTAAACGGATTATGGCTATGCGTACACTGCCAAGAGTGCGCCGATCGCTGCCCTAAAGGCATAAGCGCTCAAAGCGATATCACCGCACTTCGCGCCTTGGCGATGAAAAAGGGCTTAACCGCAGGAAGCGGCCCTGGTCATGCAGAGGCGTTCCTGCTAGATATCGTAGAGGGAAGCGGAAGGCTAAACGAGATCAAGCTTGCTTTAAGAAGCGAAGGCGTATTTGCAAATATGGGCAAGATGGACGTAGCGGCAAATTTAATGGCTGCCGGCAAGATGAATCCTCTTCACGCTTTCGGCGAAGAGGAGATCGAGGGGCATGCAGGGCTCGTTAAGATGATAGAGGCCGCACGCAAAGCTCAGGCTAGCGGCGAGATAGAATAAGGAGGAGAGGATGAATAACGAATTTGCATTTTTCCCGGGTTGCGTTTTAAGTCAAGCCGCAAAGGAATCTAAAATTTCACTTGAAGCGATCGCTCCGGTACTGGGTATTAAACTTCACGAGATAAAAGGTTGGAGCTGCTGCGGGGCTAGTCAAGCTCAATGCGTCGATCCCATGGCAAGCCTAGTAGCTAATGCCAGAAACATCGCGCTAGCCGAGAGTATGAATATGCCTCTGCTAACTACCTGCTCCACCTGTATGCTAACTCTAACTAAAGCAAAGCTTGCTTTGGATAAGGGAGCAAAAAGCTATATCAATACCTTTTTAAAAGAGGGCGGTATGCAGTATCAGGGAAGCACCGAAATTACGAGTCTGCTTTGGGTGCTATATCAAAGCTTAGACACGTTAAAAGCTAAAGTCGTAAGACCACTAACAAATTTAAAAGTAGCGCTATTTTACGGCTGCCACTCATTAAGACCGGAGCGCGAGCTTAAAAAAGAAAGCTCAACCAATCCGAAAAGCTTTGAAGCGGTAGTTGGCGCACTTGGCGCTCAGATAGTGCCTTTTGAAAAACGCCTTGATTGCTGCGGCTTTCACGCTAGCTATCCTGCGGTAAAATCGGTATCTAAAATGTCAAGCGAGATCGTAAATGACGCTGCCGAGCACGGTGCCGACGTCGTAGTTACTCCTTGTCCGCTATGTCAGATGCAGCTGGATATCTATCAGGAGCGATACCAAGAAGCGATGAACTCAAAGGCAAGAAAACCAATCATCCATCTATCTCAGCTGGTAGGCCTTGCACTTGGGCTAAGTAACGAGCAGCTTGGACTAAATATCAATATCCAAGATGCAACGAGATTGGTAAGCTGATCTTTGGGAAATTTTCTAAAGATTTAACGGATGATTTTACAAAAATACTTCGCTGCGGCGCACAAATAGTGCGCCTGCTAGTATCGCACAAAATCATCCAACCTACGTCTGCTTTATCCTAAAATACTTTTCGCCGCTATAAAATTCTTGGATAAAATTTCACTGCTTCGTAAATTTTAACGCTTCATAAATTTAATGCTTTCTCCGCCGTAATTTAACGTTTCATCCGCCGCGCTAAATTTTATCTGCCTTTTATTTTTAAATTTAAAACCTGCTAGACGATGAATAAATATAAAATTTTAATTAAATCTAACAAAATTTAAGGTGCATGAATTCTAAATTTTGATAAAATGCTATTTAAAAGTATCCTAAAATTCAGGAGGAAGATATGGTTGATTTGGCTCAAATTTCGGCTAGACTTGATGCCGTTGAGCGTTTGCCGCGAATAAAAGCGGATGAAAGCATACAAGAAAGGCTTAAGAGCAAAGGTTTTTCGCGTCGCGATTTTATGAAATGGAGCGGAGCGATGACCGCGATGCTAGGGCTTCCGGCTGCATTTGCGCCGAGCGTAGCGCGAGCGGCGGAGCTTGCGGATCGCCTGCCAGTGATCTGGCTTCATATGGCAGAGTGCACGGGCTGTAGCGAGAGCTTACTTCGCACCGATACGCCTACGATCGACAGTCTCATATTCGATTACATCAGCCTAGAATACCACGAAACGATAATGGCTGCCGCAGGCTGGCAAGCCGAGGAAAATTTAGAGGGCGCGATCGAAAAATACAAGGGGCGCTATATCTTGATGGTAGAGGGCGGAATTCCAAGCGGCGAGAATGAATTTTTCCTAACCGTGGGTCCTGAGGGCAAGAGCGGAGCTCAGCACTGCAGGCACGCTGCCGAAGGCGCTGCGGCAATATTTGCGATCGGCACCTGTTCGAGCTTCGGCGGTATCCAAGCCGCGGCTCCGAATCCGACCGGCTCCGTAGGTTTGGACAAAATCATAAATAAACCCGTCATCAACGTCCCGGGCTGTCCGCCTAGCGAAAAAAATATCGTCGGCAACGTGCTAAATTTCATCCTTTTCGGCACGCTTCCAAGCCTAGACGTTTATAACCGACCGAAATGGGCTTACGGGCTGCGCATCCACGATCTATGCGAGCGCCGCGGACATTTCGACGCGGGCGAGTTTGTAGAAAGCTTCGGCGATGCGGGCGCAAAGGACGGATATTGCCTTTATAAAGTAGGCTGCAAGGGCCCTTATACGTTTAATAACTGCTCGCGCGAGCGCTTCAACTCCCACACTAGCTGGCCGGTACAGGCCGGTCACGGCTGCATAGGCTGCTCGGAGCCTGATTTTTGGGATCATATGGGACCTTTTGAGGAACCTTTGGCGGATCGCCTTTATGAAAGTGTTTTCGGCGGGCTCGGCGCTGATGCTACCGCAGATAAGATAGGTGTCGGAATTTTAGCGATCACGGGTGTTGCGGTAGCGGCACACGCGGCGATTGCGTCATTTAAGAAAGATAAAGGGGAATAATCATGTCGCAAAGAATCGTAATAGATCCGATAACCAGAATAGAGGGACATTTAAGAATAGAGGTCGTAGTGGATGATGAAAACATCGTACGCGAGGCCTATAGTAGCTCCACTTTATGGCGCGGGCTTGAGACCATAGTAAAAAATAGAGATCCGCGCGACGCGGGATTTTTTATGCAAAGAATTTGCGGCGTCTGCACCTTCTCGCACTACAAAGCGGGTATCGTCGCGGTAGAAAACGCCCTTGGTATCATTCCGCCGCTAAATGCCTTGCTAACGCGCACGCTGATGGCTAACGCGCTATTTTTGCACGATCATCCGGTGCATTTTTATCAACTTCACGGGCTTGATTTCGTAGATGTAGTAAGCGCGCTTAGCGCCGATCCTAAAAAAGCAAGCGAAGAGGCGTTTAAATACTGCGATACCCCTTATGCGTGCGGTGCGGATAAACTAAAAGAGGTGCAAGATCGCGTGGGCGCTTTTGTTAAGAAAGGCGCTTTGGGGCCTTTCGCCAACGCCTACTTCGGACACCCAACATATAAGCTTAGCCCGGAGCAAAATTTAATCGCTCTTTCGCACTATCTTGAGTGTTTGCGCATTCAGCGCACGGCGGCTCAGATGATGGCGATATTCGGTGCGAAGCAGCCTCATCCGCAAAGCCTCACCGTAGGCGGCGTCACCTGCGTGATGGATATCCTAAGCCCTGCAAGACTGGGCGAATATATGTCTAAATTTAAAGAGGTCGCGGACTTCGTAAATCGCGCCTACTATCCTGATCTCGTAATGGCTGCGAAGGCTTACGGCAACGAGCCTAGCGTGCTAAACGATATCGGCGTGGCAAATTTATGGACTCATCAAGAATTTCAGCTTTCAAAGAACGAATGGCTATTTCAAAGCGGCATGATTATGAACGGCGATATTAGCAAGGTTTTAGAGCTCGATGAGAACAAGATTACCGAGGAGGCAACGCATGCGTGGTATAAAAACGATGCGGCGCTTCATCCTTATGACGGCGAGCAGGAGCCGAATTATACGGGCCTTAAGGACGGACAGAGCATCGACGCGCACGGCAAAGAAGCGCATACGAAGGTGCTCGACACCCAGGGTAAATACACCTGGATTAAGGCTCCGCGCTACGACGGCAAGCCGCTTCAGGTAGGACCGCTTGCAAATATCGTGGTAAATTACGCTAAGAAAAACGAGCGCGTAGTAAAGGTCGTGGATCAATTCCTAAAAGACGCCGGCTTGCCGCTTGAGGCGGTATTTTCGACGCTTGGACGAACGGCATGTCGTATGATCGAGGCTAAAGTCGTAGCCGACAACGGACTGATTGCACTAGAAAATTTAATTGCAAATATCAAAAGCGGCGACACTGAAACCTGCGCAAAATATGTAATCGATAACTCCAAAGAGTACAAAGGTCGCTATATCGGTCATGTGCCGCGCGGCGCACTTAGCCACTGGTGCAGGATCGAAAAGGGCGTCATCAAAAACTGGCAGGCGGTCGTGCCGTCTACTTGGAACGCCACGCCAAAGGATAAAGACGGCGCTATGGGCGCTTATGAATCCTGCTTGATCGGACTTAAACTTGCCGATCTTTCCAAGCCGCTAGAGATCATCCGCCGCATCCATTCATTCGATCCTTGCATAGCCTGCGCCGTGCACGTAATGGACGCTAAAGGGGCGGAGCTTGGCTGCTATAGGGTAGATCCCAGCAAAGGATAAACGATGAAAAAAAGATTTGCGGAATACGAGTTCTCAATCGGTCTTAGGCTCACACACTGGCTGCGTGCGCTTTGCATTACGATTTTAGTGATCACCGGATATTACATCGCCTTTGTTTTCACCGCGCCCGAGGTGAGTCCCGAGCCGGTGCTTTTCATGCAGGCTAAATTTAGATTCGTGCATCTAATCTTCGGCTTTGCCATGATCGGCGCAGCGATATTTAAAACTTATCTTTTCTTCTTCGATAAAAAGAGCAGAAAAGAGCTTTTGAGTATCAAGGATTTTTTTAGCCCGCGCGTCTGGATAGCTCAGATCAAATACTATATCTTTTTGGGCGAGCACCCGCATCTTCGCGGCGTTTATAACCCGCTACAGTTCATCTCCTATCTGGGCTTTTATCTAGTATTGTTCGTAATCTGCCTAACGGGTATGATATTATACGTGCACGTCTATCACGAGGGACTCGGCGGCTCACTATACGGGCTCTTACGCCCGCTGGAAGCTGCGATGGGCGGTCTAAGCGAAGTGCGAATGATACATCATCTTTGCATGAATATCATCATAATCTTCGTACCGATCCACGTCTATATGGCGGTCTTTAATGCCGTCAAGGGCAGGGACGGCGCGATGGATGCGATCGTAAGCGGCTATAAATTTAAAAAGGAAGAGCACGCTTGAGGGTGCTGGTACTGGGTATCGGCAACGTCATCTACGCGGACGAGGGCATAGGCGTGCACTTCGTCCGCACGCTCGCGCAGAACTATAAATTTTATCCTAAAGCTGCCGCACGAAATTCTACGGCGGGCGAGGATTTCGCGGCGCAGAATTTTATGCAAAATTCCACAGAGCCCGACTCCTTGCAAAATTCTGCGAATGAAAATTCTATCTCCGGGCAAAATTTCGCAGCAGTAAATTTAGACCGAAATTCTACTTCAGAACATTCCGCAAAGCAGAATTCCGCTTCAAATTTTACTTTGCAAAATTCCGTCATAAATTCCACAGCGCAAAGCTCTATCAATACGGACTTTGTCGCCGTAAATTCAGCCGTGCCGAGCAGTAGCGCGGATCAGATCCGATTTATCGACGGCGGGACTTTGGCTAGCTTTTTGATGCCTACGATGGCAGAATTTGATGAAATTTTGCTCGTAGATTGCATAGACGCGGACGGCGCAAAGGGCGGCGAGGTGTATTTTTTCGACTACGACGCGATGCCTAAGCAGATCAGCTGGAGCGGTTCGGCACACGAGGTCGAAATGCTTCAAACCCTGCAGATGATGGATCTTTGCGGCGATCTGCCTCACGTTAAAATTCTGGCTGTCGTGCCGCGGCGCATCGAGGAGGCGAGCTTTAAGCTAAGCTCCGTGATATTAGAGTCCTCAAAAATCATGGAAAAAACGGCGCTTAAGCACCTATCGGATCTTGGCTTCGCGCATGAAAAAATCGCCGATCTTAGCGCCCAAGACATCGCGGATCGATTTGCAAAAAGGGGGCGAGATGATAGTAGCATATGAGTTTAACTACCTTAATGAAAACGCGCTAATAGCGCACTTCTTGCTGTTTTATGCTCGCAAAAGCGCACTTGAGTTTTGCCTAAAAAAAGAGGCGAGCTTAATAAGCCTTTTCGTGCGCGGCGGCGAGGATGAAATTTTAAAATTTAGCGACGAGGCGATGCCTCTGATTCCAAACTCCATATTTTTGGCAAAATCCTCCGTGCGCGTGGTGGACGAGGGCGGCGCCGAAGCGAAAACGCTGAAATTTAACGGCACGTTTGAAGATACCTCCTCGGGCGATATAAGTAAATTTTTAGAGGATGAAATTTCAAATGCCCATAGCGCGGCTAAATTTAATAATTTTACCCCGCGAGTGATGAAGGAATACCTCGCTCACGCCGAGCCGTCTCAAAACGAATTCGCAATAATAAGCGGCGCTAGCGTGCTTCATGAGGGAAAATTTGAAGCGGTAAACAGGGAGAATTTTGCCCGCTTACTAGAGTTTTGCCGCATAAACTTATTTCATGCTCAGCAGGTGCAGATTAAGCGCGGCGGCGCAACTTTCACGCTCAAGGCGGACGTGGATTTTAGCGCCGATTTTTTGATAGCCGCAGGAGTGGGCGCGCTGGATGGGATTTTTGTGAGCGACGAAAAGAGCAAAATCGCGCTCGCAGCCTTCGAAAAGCCGCTCATAAGCCTAAAAACCAATGCGATTTTTAGAAAAAACCACGAGGACGCGCCTAAGTTTTTTGACGTAAAGCTTGCGGGCGATATATTCGTGTTTGCGCTGGGGCGCGCTTTGGCAAGCGACGAGATCTATTTTTTAAGCGCAAAATATGAAAATGCGGCGCAGAAAGATAAAATTTTTAAGGTCGCGCCGCTGCAAAACGGCTTTTTGATCGTGCAAAACGAGGATTTTTTAAGCGGCAGCGCGAGCTCTTATCTGAAAAACTCAAACGACAAAAACTCCGCTCTTTTTGCGCTTACGTGCCGCGAAAAGGGGCTTTTAAATGATCCCAAAAAACGGGTTTTGCGCTGCTTTTTGGGCGTAGGTGCGGACGATGAGATCGCAATTTACGGCGAAAGCTCTAAAAAAATTCTGCTTAAATTTGATCTGCCGCGCAGTTTTGACGAGCTTAAGGCGCAAATTTGCGCGGACGAAACGGGCGCGAAGTTGTTTGAAAATTTCAGCGCCAAATTTAGCGTAAACGCCGCAAAAATCGATGAAATTTTAAAAAGCGCAAACGCGGGATTTCACAGCATCTTTAGTGTCGCCGCGCAGCTTATCTGGGGGCGCGATGCGGCGTTTTTGACGGCGGCTGCGGAGGATTTTGCGGGCGGCAAAGGGGTGCGGCTTGATTTTTGCACGGACGAGCGCGGCTGCGTGCAAGCGGACAAAATTTTGCGCTCGGCGATGAGCTATGCGCTCGCAGGCGCCAATGAAAAGCTGTTTGCGTTCGGATTTTTCGATAGTTTGGGCTATTTTTTAAGCGATCTGGCGGATGAGTGCAAAGAGGATTTTGACGTTTTGATCTTCGGCGGCGCGATGTTTAGCGGGCGCAAATTTGCGGATTTGATGCTTAAGCTTTGCAAAAATTTTGACGCGAGCTTTAGCGACAGCTTCGCGCTTCAAACTCGATAGATTGGGCATATATGCGAATTTTGGGCAAAACTCCTAAGTCTTATCCGCAAAATAGCGAGTTGCGTGGACATTGCAGTGCCGATAGCCGCGTCATACGGGCTAAGCTTAGCGCAAACGAGATCGCGCGGGATTTCAAAAAAGCGGCAAAGGACGTGAGCGTGAAGGATCAAATTTTATTAAATTTAGAGCATATTTTGCACCGCCCGGAACGCTTTGTCCGCCCGCCGCAAGCGCATTTTGCTCGCAAAACGGCTCCGGCATCGCGCAATTTATGAGACGGTACGCGCATGAAAGTGGCTAAATTTGAGGTTTTCGGAGCGGTGCAGGGGGTCGGGTTTCGCCCGTTCGTCTACAAGCTCGCCGTGGATTTGGGGCTGAAAGGCGAGGTTTATAACGACGGCGAGGGCGTTAAAATCATCGTTTGCGCAGACCTTTCCGAGCCGCAAAAAGGCTCGATTGATAAAAATTCCGCCCCTTTAAATTTAGATGAGACGAATTTGAGCGAAGCGGCAAACTCATTACTAAATTTTGCAAGTTCAAATTTAAACGAGAGCTCCTTTTCGTCGCAGAACGCACCGAACTCGCCAAATGATTTGACCGGCTCGTCGCGCGATTTATTGAATGATTTAGTAAGCCTGCCTGATTCAGATTTGACGAGCTTGCCTCATGATTTGACGAGCTATTCGCAAGCCGCAGCGAGCGAGAAATTTTTACCAAACCTATTCAAGACCGATCTAAACGAGCAGGGCTCCATTTTGCCCGCTTCGTCGGATCAAAATTTCATCGTGCAAAATTCGTCGCAGCAGCGCGGTATGTCGCAGAATGAATCGTCGCAAGGCTTGCAAGATGCGAAAGGGGACTTGCAAGGCGCAAAGGAAGATTTGAAGGGCCTTAAACGCAATCCGCAAAACGTCGAGCAAGATCTGCGCGAAGAAGAAATTTTAAAAATTTTCGAACAACGCCTTCACAGCGAGACGCCGCCGCTTTGTCGTATCGATAAAATTATCCGCACCGATCTAAATACGCAAGATTTTACGCAGAATTTTACTGATTTTAAGATCACGCAATCCAAGGAGGGGCGTAAATTTAACCCAATTTTGCCCGATTTTGCGATCTGCGATCAGTGCAAAAAAGAGTTTTACGACTCCCAAAATCCGCGCTTTCACTACCCATTTATCAACTGCACGGATTGCGGTCCGCGCCTTAGCATCATCGCAGCGCTGCCGTACGACCGCGCAAACACCACGATGAGGGCGTTTGAGATGTGCGAGTTCTGCCGCGGCGAATACACGGACCCGCTCACGCGCCGCTATCACGCCGAGCCGATCTCCTGCCCGCACTGCGGTCCGCAGCTATTTTTATGCGGCGTGGGCGGCGAAATTTTATCAAGTGGCGAGGAGGTGATAGCGCGCACGGCAGAGCTTTTACGGCGCGGGCAGATCGGCGCGATCAAGGGGATGGGCGGCTTTCACATCGTCTGCGATGCGACGAACGAGCGCGCGGTACGCATGCTACGAACGCTCAAAAAACGCCCGAGCAAGCCTTTTGCGATCATGTGTCGCGACGCAGCGCAGGCGGGGCGCACAGCGAGCCTAAGCGCAGAAGAGGAGGCGCTGATAGATTGCAACGTCAAGCCGATCGTGATTTTAAAAAAGCGCGAGTTTGTTTGGCGCACAGAGGCGGGCTTTGCGGCAGATTTCGGCGCGCAAAATTTAAAGGCGCAAGGCAAAAATTCTATATCGCCGAGATTTGCAGACGAGCAAGAAGAGACGGCACAAGAGCAGGGCTTTGCACTACAAAATTTACGCAATTACGCGGCGCAAAATTTCAGCACGCATAATGTTGGAGTTTGCGCGGAGCAGGGCGGGTTGCATAGTGCGCAAATTTTTAGCAAAATGGCGCGCCGTAATTTTGCCTGCGATGCGTCGGTTGCGGGAGACTCGCGGAGCGCAGAAAACGAGCTAGGACGCGCATCGAATGGGTCTGGTTCGCAGTACGCGGCTAAAAATTTGAGCCTACCGCAAGTAGAAGGCGAGCTAAAGCTGCGACATACAGCTAATGAGTTAAATTTACAGTCCGCAGCGGATAGCCAAGACTCGCAATGCGCGGCGAAGAAGCCTGATTCTTGGCTTGCGACGGACGAGTCTATTTCGCAAAATTCGGCGAATATGCAGGGCTTGCGACATGCTGCAAATAAGGCAGATTTGCAGCGTTCGGCGAGAGAGCCGAGTCCGCAACAGACGATAAATTTGCAAGGTTCATGCTCTGCACAGGCGTGCACGCCGGACGCGCATGGCGCCCATTCCGATAGTAGCAGCGATTTCGTGCGTTTGCCCGCAAGTTTTTCGGCGATTTTTGGGGCGAGTGCAATTTTTATCGCTCCAAGCGTGGCGCCTAACCTTAATAAAATCGGCATTTTTCTCGCAAATACCGGCGTGCATCTGCTGCTTTTTGAATACTTTGATCGCCCGATCGTCGCCACAAGCGCCAACATTAGCGGCGAGCCCATTATTTTTAGCAGCGAGGAGTTGCGCGAGAAGCTGGGCGGCGTCATCTCGTTTTACCTGGATAACGACCGCGAAATTTTAACGCCGAGCGACGATAGCATCGCCTTTTTGCTGCAGTTTGAAGCGCGAGCTTCGGCGTCCGGTTCAAAAACGGCTCATAGCTCCGGTAAAATTTCCGCACCGCTTCCGATCTACACTGAGATAAGAAGCTCCGCGCAAAATTCCATTCTAGCGCAGAATTCTGTCATAAATTCTGCGGGCGCACAAACCCTTACCGCGCCGCAAAATTTTAAGGAAAATTCCGCCGCCGAAACAAATTCTGACTGTGAGACGAAATCCGCCCGCGCCGCAGGTTTAGCAAATTCTGCAAGTGCTGCAAATTCTACAAATCTCGTAGATGCCGCAAAATCCGCAAGTACCGCAAATTTAGTGAGCTACACAAATCTTTCCGCCGAAGCGGACGCTTTAGATCGCGCGCTGTTTTTGCGAACATCTCGCGGAATGAATCCAAAAATTTTCCCTAGCAAATTCCATCTCAAAGGCACTTTCCTGGCGCTCGGAGCAGAGCTAAAAAATGAGTTTGCGATCTACAAAGACGGGCAAATTTTCATCTCGCCCTACATCGGCGATCTTAAAAACGTCGCCACGAATGAGCGATTTTTCGCGCTTTTGGATATGTTCGTGCGCGCCTACGAGCTGAAGTTCGACGCCGTCATCGCGGATCTGCACCCGCAGTTTTCGCACACGCGATTTTTCGAGCGGCGCGGATACCCCGTGATCCGCTACCAGCACCATTTCGCGCATCTAGTGTCGAATCTGGCGCAAAATGAGCTGCTAGGCAGCGGCAAAAAATACCTCGGCTTTTGCTTCGACGGCACAGGCTACGGCACGGACAGCACGATCTGGGGCGGCGAGGTGATGATCTTTGATCCGCGCGGCTACCGACGCGTCGCGAAATTTGACGAGATCGCGCTTATCGGCGGCGAGAGCGCGATCAAAAACATCTACAAGCTTGCGCTCGCACTCGTGTTTAAATTTAATGCAAAGGGCGCTGCGCGGGAGTTTTTGGCAAAATTTGACGCGAGCGAAGTAGGAAATTTAGAAAAAATCGCGCCGCGTGCCGTCCGTTCAAGCTCGCTAGGGCGGCTATTCGACGCGTTTGCAGCGATTATTTGCGACCTAAGAGCCGTAAGCTTCGACGGCGAGGCAGGCATGCGGCTAGAAAACCTATACATCCAGGGCTACGAGCAAAGCTATAAATTTAGGCTGAAAAAAGCGGGCGAAAATTTTATCCAAAACGCGCCGTATTCCGCTTCGCAGCAGCTGAGCGCCGATGATTTGCGGCACGAAACAGAGCGCAAAGCGGGGCAGGGCGGTTTGAATGCGCAAAATCATAGCGGCGCTAAAAACAGCTGCGCGTTGCGAGGCGATTTTAAAGAGTTTGCGGACGATGCGGCGAGCAAAAATGAGCTTGAGCGGGCGGCTGAAAACATCGTAGGCGGCGGTGAAAAGAATGCAAATGTCGCCGCAAATTTTATAGAGCAAACGTCCGCCCTAAATTTAATAAATTCTGAAAGCAAAAACGCCGCCGATGCGGATCAAATCCCGCAAAACGGAGCTTACGCGCCGAGCCTTGAGGGCGAATGCTACGTGATCGATTATGAAGAGGCGTTTTTGCAGGCTTTGCACGATGAGCCGCGCTTGGCTGCGACGAAATTTATCAACGGCCTGGCAAACTTCATCGCAGAGTTTGCGGAGGGCTTCGGGCTCGAGGTCGTGCTAAGCGGCGGGGTCTTTCAAAACACCACGCTGCTAAATCTTACGTGCGCAAAGCTGCGTGAGCGAGGGATAAAATTTTATCTAAATCGCGCCATTCCTTGCAACGACAGCGGTATCGCATACGGGCAGCTCGCGGCGTATCTAAGCGAGATTTCGCGCTAAGCTCGTCCATAAAAAATTAACTATCGCATTAAGCCAACTCAGTAAAATTTTATTAGTATCTCGCCTATAAATTTTGATTGAACTCCGCGATATGTCCACACTTTACGATACGCTGCGGGCGATAAAATACACCGCAGATAGCTTCTCGAAAATCGCAAAATCAGCAAATAAATTTACGTCTTGCCGCCTGATATCACAGCCGAAACGTTAAATTTTGAAATTTAACAATGCCTCCGCTACCGCTTGAGCGTCACGACGCGCCGCCATGGCGATCAATGCAAGATTCCATCGCAGAGCGCGGCTAGATACTGTGCAGATCCCAAACTAAGGCGCTATTTAGAGCCCGACTTTTAAAATTTGGACGCAAGCTCGCGATAGAATTTAAAATAAATAACGTAGCACCGGTAAATTTCATCGCACTAGCACTAAAATACAACGCGAAATCGCGAGCAAAATTTCAAAATAAGCGCGGTGCCTTGGAGCTTTAAATTTTAAAGAATAAGCCAAATTAGCGCGAAATTCTTACTATTTGAGCGGAATTTCGGTAAAATTACATTCAAAATACGCGAAATGAGGGGAGCTATGAAAAAAGAGGAAAAAGAGAGCGCCGTAAGATTTAGCATTTCGCTGCCGACGAAGCTTTTTGAGGATCTCGATGAGATGGTGCGCGCCAAGCAATACCTAAGCCGCAGCGAGTTTATCCGCGATCTCATACGCGAAAAGATGGTCGAGGGCGTGCTTCACGGAGATGGCGAGGATGACTGCGTGGGCGTACTTTGCATCGCTTACGATCATCACCAAAGCGATCTGATCGAGCAGCTCGTAGAGATCGAGCACCACGCAAACGTCACCATCGTCAGCACCAGCCACTTCCACATCGACGAGCGCCACTGCTTCGAGGAGATCACGATGCGGGATAAAATTTCAAAGATTGAGCGGCTCAGCGCCAAAATCGGCGCGCTAAAAGGGGTGAAATTTTCCAAGCTCGTAAAGGCGATCATCACCGAAGCGTAGGGCTTTTGCACGTTTTTAAAACAGCGTGTCGCGCTAAATTTACGCGCTTTTAAATTTAAACGCAGCGGTTGCGCGACTTTTGCGAGTTGTGCAGCGCGATTCTCGATCGAGTAGCGAATTCGGGTGGGGTAGCTGCGCAAGGCGTGCAAATAAAATTTGTTTAAATTTACGCGGCAAACGAAAGCGCAAATTTTATAAATTTTAATCAAAAAGCATTCTTGCTGCGGGTTTAAATTTACACACAGGCACGAAACCGGCGCAGCAGCTCGCGACTAAATTTTATAAAGCACCGCTTTCGTGCCGTATTTGTAAAGCTGAATTAGCGTAAAATCGATATGAAACGACTGCCTCGTTAATGTTTGGCACGCCGGAGAGCACGCGCGAGATTGTAGAGCACCGGGATAAAATCCGCTCGCAAGCCCTGAATTTCGCGCTCCCGTCTACGGCAATCTCTGGTTTATTTTGAGCCGTTGCGAGTTGCAAAGTCTAAATTTACGCAATCTGCAGGTAGGCGATTTAATTTAAAGCAGCGCTTTACTCGCGAGCTTTAAAATTTTGCGGCGAGCCTTCGCAAACAACGCATGAAATTTAGATAAAACCGAAGCGCATAAATTTTAAGCGCTGTTAAATTTCATAAAATTTCGCGCTTCGATATAAAATTTATCAAATTTACGCCATTTAAAGCAAAAACGTGGTATTTTACGCGCAAAATTTATTATCCAAGGAGAAAAAATGTGTAAAGATTGCGGCTGTTCCATCGGCCACACTCACGAAGCGGGCGCCCATTCGCACGCAGATATGACACACGAGCATGTCCACACCCACGCTCATATGCACGAGGCGGGGATCGATCATGAGCACGACGCGCACGATCACGTCCACGCAAATGTCGCTATCAGCGATGCCAAGACGATCGAGGTGATGAGTAAAATTTTAAGCGCCAACGACGAGGAGGCCGCTCACAACAGAGC
>CAUSCW010000011.1:0-44878 GCA_963530195.1 uncultured Campylobacter sp. | reverse complement strand
CGCCGCGCTCGAGCTTCTCGGCGCAGAGGTTGCACTTTTGCGCTTTGCCGTCTTTGCCTTTGGTTATTGATCCATAAGGACAGGCTACGATGCAGTATCCACAGCCGATGCATTTATCGTGCAGCGGCTGAACGACGCCGTTTTCAAGCTTAATGTAAGCTCCCGCGGGACAAACATCCATACACGCAGGCTCTTCACAATGGTGGCACGAATGCGAGATGAAAATTTCCTTTTCGATCTCGTCTTCATGGATGAGCATCATATCGACATGGCGCCAGTTGATGTCGGGGTCTTGGTTATGATAGACCTGACATGAAATTTCACACGCCTTACAACCTATGCAAAAGTTGTAATCAAATAAAAATCCTTGTTTTCGTTTCATTTTATGCCTCCTGTTTTGCGGCTTTTTTTACTTCACAAAAGCTTGCGGTATAGGTCGATCCGTTGCCCAAATCGCTCACTCCGTCCGAGCAAAGGATGTTTGCTCCAGTGCGAGATTTGGTTACTTTAACCCAGATATTATTCCATGCGTAGACGATACCCGGCTGCATCTGATTGGTCTCGACCGCCGTAAATATCGCCGTACCCTTTTCATTCGTAGCCTCGACCGTATCGCCCTCTTTGATACCGCGCGCCAGCATATCCTCGCGCGTCATAAAGAGCTCAGCATTGCCCTTTACTATGACGCGTTTTAGGATGTAAGGCATATTGCCCCAGTTTGAGTTATCCTGAAGCTGCGTGCCCGGCGTCATAAAATAAAGCGGATATTTTTTCAAATAATCTTTGCCGAAATTTTTATGTCTTTCGTAGTAATCCCAATCGTCGTCAAGATCGATCACCGGATGATAGCCTGCGTCCTTGAAAGCTTCGGAGTAGAGCTCGCACTTGCCGCTTTTAGTGCCGAATACCAGCTTGTCCTTCGGCGCATAAGGGTAGTAAGGGAACTGATCTTTCATCGTCTCAGGCGTTCTAAACGGCTTAATCCAGCCTACGCTCTTTAGCTTTTCGTAGGTGATATTTTGCTTTTTGGCAAATTCCGTATCCAAAAACCTCCTACAAACCGTCTCGCTATCCCAATCAAAGCACTCCTCTTTATATCCTATCGCCTTGGCTAGAGCGTTAAAAAAATCCAAATTCGTCTTGGCTTCGCCCAGCGGCTTGACGCTTTGGGCGTTGTAGCAGACGTAGCCCGAAATTTGATCGTTTTGAATATCTTCGCTCTCCATAAAGGTAACGCCCGGCAATACGTAGTCAGCGTAATCGCAGGTGTCGGTATCGTAAGGATCGATGACTACCAAGAAAAAATCGTCGTCCATCACGCGTTTTTTGATTAAATTCGTATTGGGCGCCGTTACCATCAAATTTGAGTTATAGTTAATACAGGCTCGAATTACCGTATTTATCGGCTTACCTAGATAGGTCGGATTTTCCTTTTGAATGCCTTTGCCAAATTCTATATAGCTTATTTGCTGGCGCTCTATCTTTTTGCCTTCCGCGTCTTTCGGCGAAAGATCTGGCATGCAGTTATCGAAGTTAAAGCAGCCCTTTACGTGCACGTAAGCCCAGAATAATCCGCCGCCAAGTTTTGTAAGGCAACCCGTAAGTACCGGCAAGAAAGTAACCGCTCGCACGAGCCTTGCGCCGTTAAAGTGCCTTTGCCCGCCGTCGCCGTGCATAATGGCAGGCGCTTTGGCGTGGGCGTATTCTCGCGCAAAGACTTTGATCTGATCGACGCTTGCTCCGCACATATCGCTTAGCTCGCCGTAGGTGTAGAGCGAGCACTCATGAACTAGATCTTCAAAACCGGTTGTATATTTTTCTACGAACTCGTGATCATATAGATCTTCTTCTATCAAAAATTTACAGACCGCTAGACAAAATGCTGGATCGCTCGAAGGCTTTAGCTGGATAAACATATCGGCCTGGTTTGCGAGCGGAATTCTGATCGTATTTATGACGATGATCTTGCCGCCTCGCTTTTTGACGCGGTGGGCAAATCTAATCCAGTGCACCGCCGTGTAGGCTTCGTTTGAGCCCCAGCTGATATACATATCGCTCTCATCGACTTCTAGCGCGTCTTTTGAAAAATCCGTGCCGATGACGCTCGGCGTACCCGCATAGCGCGGCCAGTCGCATGGATTACGCACAAGCCTCGTAGCGCCGTATTTTTCAAAGAAATTTCCCGGCGCGATCGTTTTTGAGATATGCCCTTCGTTGCCCGAATAGACAAATTCCGTCAGCGCCTCGCCGCCGTATTTTGCCTTGATCTCGGTGAGCTTCGCGGCTATCTCTTTTAACGCTTGATCCCAGCTTATGCGTTCCCATTTACCCTCGCACTTTTTACCGACGCGCTTCATCGGATACATTATACGATCGGCGTTGTATAGGTGCATTGCGTAGGTATGACCTTTGACGCAGACCGTGCCTTGCGTTAGAGGGTGCTTCGGATCGCCCTTGATGCTAACCATCTTGCCGTCTTTGATCTCTGCAATCATCGAACAGGCGTCGCGGCAGTTTCTAGGACAGGTGAGGTAGTGATACTCTACGCCCTGCTCGTTTTTATAGGATTTCGGTTTAAAATCCACCTCAAACTGCTCCATACCAAATAGGCTTGGAGAGGCTCCCGCCGTAGCTAGAGCCGCTCCCGCGCCTTTTAAGAAAGAACGTCTTTGCATCTCTTCTCCTTAAATGTGGGCTTTATTTCATATCGTATATGAAAACTTTATTTTCTTTACCTTCGCGCGAAAAAACATAAAATTTGCCGTCCTTCACAGCAAGCGCCCTCGCGTTTGCCGCTCCGCTAAAGCCATATGCATCCTCAATCTTATGAGTTTGTAAATTTAACTTTAAAATGGTCGAGAAATTTTTACTCAAAAGATAAACGGCGTCAGGCTGAGCATCGATGCCCGTGACATAGTATTCGCCTAGGCTCCTGCTCTCTTTTAGCTTTAAATTTGAGCCGATTTGCGGAATAAATTCCTCCAAAATCATCTTATCGTCGCCGTCAAACACCGCCACGCTCCAATAATCCCTCACGTCGTTAGGCACGGACGCAACGATAAATTTATTCGCAGCCGCGTCGTAATCCCAGCCGAGGATATATTGCTGCTTTGCTCGAAGCGTGGAGAAGCGCCCTTTGTTACCGAGATCGTTTAGCTTCCATTTATCCCAGCCCTCGCTCAAGTGCCTCCACTGGCTATTTTGCTCCTCTGCACTAAGCCCGTCCGCAGGCTCATAAAAGACGAAGGTTTTATTAAAGCTTATCATGCCGAGCTCATTTTTGTACCACGCCGCGCCCACGGTCGCCTCCATCTCCATTATAAAATGGCGATCATGCTTGCCGTATCTAAGCGGCTTTAAATTTTCGTCCGCAACGTAAAATTCGTTATTTTTAGAAACCAGCGCGAACTGCTTTTTATCTGCGTCGTAGTCCGCTCCCGTAATCGGCGCGTCGTTTTGTAAGCTCAAACTCACTTCCGCACTCGGTGCGCCCAGCTCCTTCACGCCCTCAAGCGCGCCCGCTTTGCTATCGAGATTAAACTCAAACCCAAACGCCAGAGCCGCTAGCGCCGTAAAAATTATCAGCTTTTTCATCTTTTTGCTCCTTAGTTTGGCAGATCCGGAAGCTCCGGATTCCAATCAAATCTAAAATCAAGCGCACTTTGCCAGTGATCTTTTTCCCAAAACCATTTTGCAGGATCAAGACTTAGTCTAGCCGGCGTGCTAGAGCCCAGATACGGCGGCGGGCCTGAGACGATGAAAGCCTGCGCGCAGTTTGCGGCGATGATGACGATGAAGATTAAATTTGCAATCTTGCCCAGAGGCAGATAGAGCAAAAACTCGCCGTATTCGCCGCTCGTGCTCTTTTTCATTATTTCGCCCAATTTTTTGCTACATAAAAATATGACCGCCAAAAACGCGATCACGCAAAAATCTACGACGATGACCCAAAGCTGCGTGTGTGCACCTAAAATTTCAAGCCCGAAACCCTGCTTTATGTCGAGGTAGCCCCCGAACGTACCGTCAAGGCTATAATGGATAAAGCCGTTGAACATCCCCCAACAAGCCATCAGCAAAAGCGCCGCGACGTAGCCGGGTCTTAGGCCGTATCTAAGGATAAAAAGCGCGATAAGGCTGATGGCTATCATCGTGATCCTCTCCGCCCAGCACATCACGCACGGGCTATCTCCCATGCCAAAGCCCAGTACCAAACAGGCTATGCCGACCGGAAGAGCCACGAGGGCGATGATAGCTAGCGACATTAGGTTAAAAAATCCTCGCTCGGCGGCGGGAATTTGATTTTGTTCTAAATTTTGCATATCGCCCTCCTAAAAGTTGCCTACCGGCACGACGACCCATAAATTTACGTAAAACTCGAGCGCGATCAATATCGCGCAGCCTGCCGCCGCACAGCCCGTAGCTAGATTTTTCCTCTGCGGCTTAAAATATAATATAAGCCCGCTGATCAAAAATAGCGTCAAAATAAGAAATTCCATTTCAAACCGTCCTTTCCTAATAAAATTTAATCCTAAGCATGCTTATTCTTAAAGAAATAATATAATTTTATTTATTAATTTTAGTTTAAAAAATAGATTTTTTTGTTCATATAAAATTTTTTTGTATAAAATTTTCCTACAAAAAATCTATTTTTATAAATTATTTTATTATATTTAAGTGAATATTAAAGATATAATTAAAATTTTATAAATTATTTTACTCGCTAATATTTTTTATCCTTAAGATAAAATTTAAAACTACTTAAACAAATATTGTGTAATATTTCAACAGAATTTTAACCTAAGGCGAAATATGGAAAATATATTTTTAGAATCTTATGACGTATTTAAGGTATCAAAAAGTGCGAGCAAGCTAAAAATTTACAACGACTTTTTAAGGGACAACAAAAGATACTCCGTAACGCGCTGTTATTATGTCATAGTCGTGGATAATACATTTTTGACCTACTCGCATTTGATGATTTATGAGGAGCTGCTTTATCTTCTGTATTCGCAGAACAAGCTAAAAAACGGCGATTTTTCGCTGACGCTCAAAAAATCGGAGCTCGCGAAAAAATTTAAGACTGACATCACCAAAAGCGCGACCGAGACGATAAAGCGCTTTTATGAGATGCAGGAGGTCAAAATCACTATTTTCGTAAAAGACAAAGTCGAAAAACAGATGAATATTATAGAGCGCATCGACGCGCCGCAAAGCGAAAAATATGGCGACATCCCCGACGAGATCAATATCTCGCTAAATTCCGAGTTCGTGCGACTCTACCGCTGCGCATATCTGGACAAGATCGAGTATTTAAATAGCTTCGATATTGAGCAGGGCAGCTTCATCCGCTACTTTATGCAGCACGAGCTGGACGGAGGCGTCAAAAGCTCTGCGATCATCGATAAAATGGGCGTTACGACGTATCTGCCCTTCACCTATAAAAAGCGCTTCGAGCAAGAGATCGCAAGGGTGGGCTTTTACTATAAAAACGAAAAATTTTGCATAAAAGACGGCTTCGTCGTCATCGAAAACCACGAAAACAAGGCGATAGATAATCAAAACGCGTCGATTGAGCTTTTCGGCGCGATATACGAGCAGATAACGCAAAACTGCACCAAATCCGTTACGCTAAATGAGCAAAATTTAGCGAAGTATTACGCGCGCTTCGGTAGGTTTGAGGCGAGCCAGACTGTGTTTAAAATTCTAAGCAACATGGAGCTCATGCTAAATCAATCGATGCAGAAAGAAAACGCGAAGATCGCCTGTTTTTCGCACTTTTTTGAAAGTATCGTCTGTAAAAACGGCAATGAATTTGAAATTTTGATCGAGTTGAATCAAAAGGGTTTTGAGTATATCGTATCGCGTAGCGCAAATTTGGACTTTTGGAACGTCGAAGCCGCAGACTATGGACTCACGCCGTACCCTGCAAATAGCTGTGCGACAAACGGCAAACTGGGATAAATTTAAGAGGGCAAATTTAAAATTTAGCCGCAAAACGCGTGAGCGCGCCCGCCGCACCTAGGACAATTCGCGGGCAAAATTTTAAAAATTTACTCCTGCGTCCTTAGCTCGGCGATGAGCCCATCAAGCTCGCCGCTATTTTGCGCGCTCAAAAGCCGCTCGTTTATAAGCCGCATTTGAGCCGAAAATTCGCTACCAAGCATATCTGCGACGAAATTTTCGCTCTCGCTCTCATCCGCCACCGGATACATATCGCGCCAGATGTCGGTTATCCACCAGCCGCACTTCGAGACGCAGGTAAAGTCCTTCAAAACGCCCGTTTTTAACTTCATCATCACTTCATCGGTTTGCTTGATCTCGCTTGCGACGAAGTCTTTATGGATGCCGTCTAGGCAGGTGAAAATGCGGTGTCCTAGGCTTTGGACGCTGTTTTCGGAGCAGATCCTAAACTGAAAGATGCTATCTTTAAAATTTAGATCGGATAAGCAGATTGGATGTTTTTGAGTAAAATTCGGAAACGAATCAAAGCTCCTGTCGTCGATGCTAAGCGCCCAGTTAGAGTTTGGATTTTTGCGGGCGAACTCGCCGAAACTAAGCCTGATAAATTCTTTATAGCTTAGCTCCTCGGCCGTGAAAAAGTCGTAGTTGGCGCAGTTTGCAGCTTTAAAATCTTTAAATTTCATGATCCCTCCCGTAAAATTTCGCCTCAAATTTACTCAAAACAGCATTTTATCATTTTGCGGGATTTATTTTTATTAATCCGAATAAATTTAATCAAGAATTTACGGGGGTCAAAACTCGCAAAAAGCTTCTAGTTATGTTTTGAGTGAAATTTATGCATACCGAATAGTTAAATTTACTGAAATTTAAAATTTTTAAAAGATTTCACCGCTTGGAACTTCGCACCGCAGAATTCCGAGAGCGGAATTCCAAAGTAAAATTTTACGCCAAACCCATACGCGCAGAATTTTGCTCGCGAGAGGGCTTCACCAAATACGGCATAGAATATCTATCTAAAATCTCGCGTATTTGCGGCGTCTAAATTTACGCGCCGCACACGAAGTTAAATTTTGCATCTCGCGCTGCAAAATAAACAACCATCAAATTATAAGAAATTTGCAAATTTATAAAATTCGGGCTTTTAAAATTTACTCCAAAAGCCCGACCCGATCTATTTTACCAGCTCGTAATTATACTCTTTCGTGCCGTCGAGTAGATTTGTGACGTTGTAGCCTCGCTCGTTTAGGGCTTTGGCGAGCTTGGCGCTACGGTTACCGCTGTAGCAGTGCGTGATTATCTTTTTGTCTTTATTGGCCTCAAGCACGTCCTTGTAGTTTTCTAAAGGCTCGCCGTATGGGATATTTATCGCGCCCTTCATATGCCCCGCGTCGTAGTCTTGCTTCTGCCTAGCGTCGATGATCAGCACGTTCGGCTCATTCGCTATTTTTAAAAACCCCTCCGCGTTTATGCTGCCGACCTTATACAGCTCGTAGTCGTATTGCTTCACGCCAGGCGCGTTCATAAGCACATTGAAGCCCTTTTGTTTAAGCAGATCAAGCGCCTTGCCGCTGCGGTTGCCCGTATTGCAATAAAGCACGACGTTTTTATCCTTGTAGGCGTTTATCTCATCCAGCCTGCTTTCAAGCTCTCCAAGCGGGATGTTGATCGCGTGTTTTATGTGTCCTGCAGCGTACTCATCCGCGCTTCTGACATCAATGACCAGATAATTTTCTTTCGCCCTATTGTCCTCCTCTATCGCCGATAGCGCCGCGCCGCTTATGGCGTAGCCGTTAGGTTGCTGCGTCTCGGCGCCGCAAGTCGCAAAAGATCCCAATGCCGCCAGCAAAACCGCGCTTTTTAAAATTTTGTGAGAAATAAATTTCATATGTTTCCTTTGAATTTTAGCTTTTAAAGCGGGAGATTATATCAAAATTTTATCTAAATAGTGTGAATTTGTGCGGAATGTGATAGGTTATGCTGATACGGATTACCGATGTGAAAACGCGAAAGAGACTCGAATAAAAAACTTTTGCCAAAATATCTTAAAGGCTCGTAGATAAAGATACTTTGCGTAAATTTATCTTTTAGAGACGGAGCAACAAATTCAAAAAAACTCACATTTGCCCGAAGGTAAATTTTATACTTTTGCCAATTTTCATTATTTTTCAAGTATAAGTAAGATATAATCTCGAACTTTTTTGAGGCACCGTTGCACTCTTAAAGGTAATTTGAAGATGGTGTCAAGAGAGAGACTTGAACTCTCGACCTCCGGCTTATGAGACCAGCGCTCTAACCAGCTGAGCTACCTTGACACGTGAAAAGAAATGGCAAGTATAGCTAAATATTCTTATTTTTAATTGAAACACTTTAAAAGGAGAGAAAATGAATGCGGCTTTGATTTTATTAGTCGTCATAGTTTTGTTAGTTTTGGCGTTAGTAGGCGTTTATAACTCGTTCATCGCCAAGCGCAACCAGGTGCGAAACATCGCTTCCACCGTCGATACGCAGCTTAAAAAACGCTACGACCTAATCCCCAATCTAGTTAGCGCCACGCGCGAATACATGAGCCACGAAAACGCCGTGCTAACGCGCGTTAGCGAACTTCGCTCGCAAGCAATCAACGCGTCTTCTAACGCGGATAAATTTAAATTAAATAGCGAAATTTCGGCTCTTTTGGGGCAGATCCGCATTGCGGTAGAGGCGTATCCGAACCTCAAGGCTAACGAATCCTTTGCCAAGCTACAAAATGCGTTAGGCGAGTGCGAGGAGCAGATCAGCGCCGCACGCCGCGCTTATAACGGCGCCGTTACGGTCTATAATAACGCTTGCGAGATGTTTCCTACTAACATCATCGCCAGTGTTTTCAACTTCGCCAAAGCGGAATTTTTCGCCGCTAGCGAGCAAGAAAAGCAAGCCCCGAACGTCTCTGAGCTTTTCAAAAAATAGGCGCGAGACGTAGAAAATTTGCAATGAAATTTTAAAATTTCATTGCAAATGGCTCCAAATGCCGTGAGTCTAAATTTATAGTGAATAAAACGGATCACGCGCAAAGAGCGCGTTCTTAAAAGAGACTTGCCGCGCCCTGCGTACTCGTCATCTCGTTTGAGATATTTGCGGCGCGCGGTACTTAGAATTTCAACAATAAAATTTTACGAAATTAATTTGATTTGTATTTTCTTGCTGCGCAGGAGCTCGTTTTAACAAACGGTGCAACGCCAAATTTTAAAAGCCAAAATTTCGCGGTATAAATTTTGGCTCAAGATAAGCTAAGCGGATTCTCTCTTATCATCTTTAATAAAATATGATAGAATTCCTTCGTATCTTTGCTGTTATTATATCTAAATTCACATTCTTTAAGATGAAGCAAAAAATTCTCTTTCTTAATGCCTTTAAATTTAGATAATCTATGTTTGACGTATCCCCAGAAGTTTTCTATACCGTTTATATGGTTTTTACCATTAGCAAATTCATTCTTTGAATGTTTTACTCTATAGTGAGCTTTAGCTCTGTAATCTACTAATCCATCATAAGCCTTCCAGCAATCTGAATAGATAGTAGAGCTATCAAGCTCGCTATATTGCGATAGTATTGGTATCAACTCACTAGCAGAGCAGTTCTTTACTATCTGGGTATATACCATACCGTCTCTTTTAAACATACCGAATACCGGTTGCTTTCCGCTTGCACCTCTACCTCTCTTACCTCTTACTCTCTTAGCTCCGAAGTAACTTTCGTCAATCTCTATTTCACCGCTAAATTTGCTTATATTTTCACATTCTTGAGACATAAGAATTCTGATATTTTTTAGAATTTTGTTGATGGAAATTCTAGAAATCCCGGTTAAATTTGCTATTTTAGTAGCCTCTATATCCTCTGCAAAATACTTTAAAATTTCTCTAAATTTCTTCTGCGAAATTCGGGAACGAATTATATACTTGTTTTTCATCGGCAGGATCATAGTTAAAAACTCCTTTGAAAGTTTTTAACTTATCTTGAGCCCGAAATTTTAGCCAGCTTGCCGCCGCCGCTACTTACGCAAGCGGCAGCAAAAGTAACGCTGCGTTAGTCATGCGTTATTTTGCAAATTTGCGCTTCAGTGGCAGTTACGAGGTCCTTAGGCGTAAGAGCGATCTGTTTTCCGCGCACGCCTGCGCTAATGTAAATTTTCTCCTGCGTTAGCGCTCGCTCGTCGATGAAGGTGCGGAAGTGTTTTTTCATCCCAAGCGGCGAGCAGCCGCCCCTGACGTAGCCGGTGATTTTTTGCAAATCCTTCAAATCCATCAGCTCGCACCGCTTCGCACCGCAGATGTGCGCGAGCGCCTTGAGATCGAGATTTAGATCGCCTTGCAGGCAGGCTACGACATATTCGTGATCCGCCGTACAAACTATCGTTTTATAGACCCGCTCGATCGGCTCGCTCACGCTGTTTGCCACGTGTACCGCATCTAAATTTAAAGGATCAACCGCGTATTCTTTAATCTCATAAGGGATTTTCAGACCGTCCAGTACGCGTGCAGCGTTTGTTTTTGAGCTCATTTCGCCTCTTTTCTTAAATTTAATAGCGGATTTTGTTTTCTTTCAAAAAATCACGCAGGTCTTCGTATTCGCCCTGATCAAAATAGCGCCATTTGCCAGGCTTTAGCGTTCCAAGCGTCATTCTGCCGAATGCCGTGCGCTTAAGCTCCACGACATCCAGATCGAAATAGCCGAAAAATCTACGCAGCTCGCGGTTTTGACCCTCGTTAATGATCGCTTTTATTTTCGTATAACCGCCGCTGCTAGGCATTATGCGGTAGCCCAAGAAGGGCTTAAATTCCATCGATTTGATCTTGCTTTTAGCGTGCGCGCCTTTGCTCGCATCTGCGGCGAAAAAACCCTCGCGGATCGCCGTTACCACCTCATCCCCCACCTCGCCCTTTACCTTTAGATAGTACTCTCGCTCGATGTCGCTGTTCATCAGCGCCGTAGCGATCGCCGGCGCATCGGTCAGCAGCAAAAGCCCCTCGCTTGCAAAATCCAAACGCCCTACGCTAACAAATCTACTAAATCCCTCCGGCAAGCTATCGTAAATCGTCCGCCTGCCGCGATCGTCCTTTTTAGTAACTAACTCGCCTTTGCGTTTGTTATAAACGATCATCGTAAATTCCGTCTTAGGCTTGATGAGGCGCGAGCCGATGCGGATCTTCTCTTCGCCGCTAACCTCGATGAAATCACTAACGACACGACCGTTAATGCTAACCTTGCCCTGCTTGATCAGCTCATCCGCCTCACGGCGCGAGTAGGCGGTGTTATGAGAGATAAATTTATTCAGACGCATCTTTTGCATTATTTTAGCCCCAGACTCGTTAGATCATGGATATGCAAGATCCCCACGGGCACGCCATTTTCGACGACAGGCAGGACTTGAATTTTGAATTGCTCGATCAAATTTAGCGCATCTATTGCGAGCATATTTTTATCGTCTAGCATTTTAGGATTTTTGGTGGCATATTTCAGCGCATCGCCGTTGATATCGAAGTCCTCTCGCATCAGCGCGCGGCGCAGATCGCCGTCGCTTAAGATCGCCTCAAGCGCGCCCTTTTCGTTCACTAACAAAACGGTGCCGAGCTTTCCGTGAGTCATAACGTCGATAGCTTGTTTTAGGCTGGCGTTACGGCTTGCGACCGGTAAATTTTTACTTTGCATCACATCTTTTACTTTGACGAAAAGTCGCTTGCCGAGGCTACCGCCGGGGTGAAAATTTGCAAAATCTTCTTTGCCGAATCTGCGCTGCCTCATCAAACATATCGCTAACGCATCGCCTAAGCCGAGCGTTAGCGTCGTAGAAACCGTAGGCGCGGCACCTAGCGGGCAGGCCTCTTTAACGATGCTAAGGCTTATGAACTCGTCGCAAACCTTGCCGAGCGAGCTGTTTTTATCGCGCGCCATCGCGATAATCTTCACGCCGAAACGTTTGAGGTGAGGCAGAATTCTAACCAGCTCCTCGCTCTCGCCGCTAAAGCTGATCGCGAGCACCATGTCGTCCTTGCCAATCATACCCAGATCGCCGTGCAGCGCCTCGGTAGGATGGACGAAAAACGACGGCGTGCCGGTGCTGGCAAACGTCGCGGCGATCTTAACGCCTATGTGGCCGCTCTTACCCACGCCGGTGACGATTACCTTGCCCTTGCAAGCTAGGATCAAGCTTACGGCTCGCTCAATTTCGTCGCCGATAAGATCCGCATGCCGCAAAAGCTCCGCTCCTTCGAGCCTCAGCACCTCTCGTGCCGTATCTAAAATTTCACTCATTCAACCTTCTTTTTAAAATTTGCCTTCATTTTGTGCCTCTTTGCGCCGCGTCTAAATTTGCGCTAGCTAAAATTTCACGCCTTTGAAATTTAAGCCGCAAAATTCTAATCTACAAAATCGCCGCGCTCCCCTGCCTGCTCGCCGCAGGCTTGTTAGACGCTCTTTAAATTTCGCTTTACGCCGAAATTTTACGCTCGCAATTTTACTCGCTGCTTTAAAATTTCGCGCTACAAGACCTGCTAATGCCGCTTTTAAATTCCAACGCTGCAAAGCCCGCTTACGTCATAAAATTCGGTACTCTACGCCCGCAACATAAAATTTCATGCACCCACGACACCGCAAAGCAAGCCTTAAATCCATAAAATTTAGCCGCGCTTACATCAAATAAATCACCGGCACGATAGTCGGATATTTTTTGATCTTTCTAAATATGTGCTTTCGCACGGCCTGGCGAATCTTGCCCTCCAGCGCCCAGTGATCGAGCAAAATTTCATCTTTTAAATTCGCTAAAAACTGCTCGATGATGCCCTGCATCTCCTTGGTAAAGTGCGCCGTTTGGTTATCGGCAACGAGCCCGTAGGTGATGACGCGCGTCTGGATGAGCCTCTTTTCGTTTTTGTCGATCTGCGCGATGATGACCGCGACGCCCGCATCGGCTAAATTTTGACGGTGCTTGACTATCTCGTCGGATATCTGCTTGTTGATCTGATTATCGATAAAGACTTTGCCCGTCTTGACGGTCTTGACGCGCTTTAGATATTTTTCGCAAACCTCCATCTGATCGCCGTCGTTCATCAGATAGATATTTTTCTCCTCGATGCCACACTCCATCGCGGTTTCTTTGTGCTTTACGATGTGGTTGTACTCGCCGTGCACGGGTAGGAAAAATTTCGGCTTTATCAGGCGCAGCATGAGTTTTTGCTCCTCGATCGAGGCATGCCCGCTTACGTGTATCTCGCTGAAGTCCTGATACGCGACCTTTGCGCCGCTTTTTAGTAGGTAGTTAAGTACGGTCGAGACGCTGCTTTCGTTGCCGGGGATCGCTTTGGCGCTGATGATTACCTGATCGGTGGATTTGATTTTAATGTATTTGTGCTCGTCCGTCGCCATGCGGTACAGCGCACTCATCGTCTCGCCCTGCGAGCCGGTAGTAACGATTAAAACCTCATTATCGGGGTATTTGGAGACCTGATCGGCATCGACGAAGATTTTTTTGTCTAAATTTACATAGCCGAGCTCCATCGCGGTAAATAAATTTCGTTCCATGCTTCGTCCGATGACGCAGACCTTGCGGCCGTATTTTACGCCGCGCTCAATAGCCTGATAGACGCGGTGGATGTTTGAGCTGAAGGTGCTCATTATCACGCGCCCCTTACAGCTCGAAAATATTGTATCAAAGGTCTTTCCTACCGAGCTTTCGGACTTTGTGATCCCCTCTTTGTGAGAGTTCGTGCTATCGCTCATCAAAAGCATAACTCCGCGATCGCCGTAATAAGCTAGGCGGTTCAGATCGGTCGGATAGCCGTCGATCGGCGTGTGATCGATCTTAAAATCGCCCGTGTGGATGATCGTGCCCGCCTTCGTCGTGATCGCAAGCGCGCTTGCATCGATAATCGAGTGCGTTATGTGGATAAACTCGACCTCAAAATCGCCGATCTGATAGAGCTGGCGCTTCTGCACGGGGCGGAAGTAGCTACGCTCGGCTTTTAGGCCATGCTCTTCAAATTTATTGCTTATCATCCCTAAAGGAAGCGGTGTAGCGTAGATCGGGAATTGAAATTCTTTGAAAAAATATGGCATCGCGCCGATATGATCCTCATGCGCGTGGGTGATGAGAATGCCTTTGATCTTGTTTTTTATCTTGCGAACATAATCGAAGTCGGGGATTAAAATGTCCACGCCAAGCATACTCTCCTCTGGAAAGCTCATGCCCACATCGACGATGATCGCACTCGTATTGGTCTCAAAAACGGTCATATTCGCGCCGATCTCGCCCAGTCCGCCAAGCGGCGTGATACGCACCGTCTCATCGCTGCGATTAGCGTCTTTAAGCGGGTGCAGGCGCTCCTCGTGGATCAGCTTGTTTTGCGCGATCGCATCGTCCATCGCCTTTTGCCACGGCTCGTTGCCAGTAAGACTTTTTGGCATATTTGAGCGCTTTTTATGCTTTTTCTTTTTCTGAGCGTCTGCGGAGCTTGCATCGTCTGCGGCGCTAGGATTTGCGCCTTTTGCGCTGCTGCTATTTGATTTTGCACGACCGTCGCGGTTTAAATTTGAACCGCCCGCGCCGTTTTCGTTGTTTTTTGGGTATGCGCCGCCGAAATGCGCACCATTCGCGCCGTTTGAATGCACGGCGTTTGAACCGCCGTTTGACGAACCGCCCGCGGAATTTGATCCCTTATGAGAGCCGTTTTTTGAACCCTTTGAACGAGCGGAATTTTGCCCGTTTTTTGCGCCTTTGTTTTTGTGAGAGCCGCTTTCATGCTCGCCGCCGAATTCCGCGCCGCCCGCAGAGCTTTCGCTTGCGATAGATTTTTTTAGATTTTCCTTGCGTTTTTTGTAGCGATTGCTTTTTTTGAGTCGTTCGACGCCGTTTTCATTTCTGTTTTCTTCCATCTTTTGCCTTTAAATTTTTAAAAATTTCTAAAAAAAGGGTGGAATTTAACTCGTGCGCCCGAACCGTGGGCGGAATTTTCAAATTTAAAAAGATCTCTTCGGCTAAGCCTCTATCAAATTTTACACTTAAATTTTTAATAAGCGTCTTTCGCGGCGCACTGAAAGATACGCGCAAAAAGCTTTTAAATTTCTCGTATTCATCGAGACTTTGGAGCTGAGCGCAACTTTTTACGCCGAGACTCTCCGCGCTTTCCTCGGCACCGGGCTTGAAATTTTTGCCCTTTACGAGCCTGATCACCGACGAAGTTACCTTCGGCGCAGGCTCGAAGCAGCCAGGCTCAACGTCGAATAGAAGCTCGCAACCGCCCGCAAGATCCGCCAGGATCGAAAGAGCGCTAAAATCGCTCTGCCCGGCTCTAGCGCAGAATTTTAAAGCGACCTCCTTTTGGATCATCACCAAAAATCCGCTGCACAACTCATCGTCGATCGCCCGCAAAATCATCTTTGTAGCGACGTAGTAGGGCAAATTTGCGACTAAAAAATATTCGCCGCAGCCAAGACCCCGCTGCTGCCAAATCCGCAAAGCATCGCCCAAAACGAGCTCAAGCTCGCCGCTAGCGATCTGCTGCGCAAATTTAGCGCTTAAAATTTGATATAAATCTTCATCTATCTCGAAACTTTTTAATTTGTAAAATTCCAAAAGCTTGCGAGTTAAATCACCTAAGCCAGCCCCGATTTCAACGACATTTTGCATGTTCTCGGGAATCGCTTGGATGATCTTGTTTAAAACGGCTTCGTCTTTTAAAAAATTTTGCCCGAACTCTTTTTTCGCCCTAATCATCGCGAGAGTCTAGCCAAATTTTACTTATAAAGTCATTATGTTAAGTAAAATTTGGCTAAAATCATAAAAAATTTTATTTTAAAGAGCTGCTTTGAATAGATTTGCAAAACGCATAATCCCGTGCCTAGACGTCAAAGACGGACGGGTGGTAAAGGGCGTAAATTTCGTAGGTCTCGTGGACGCTGGCGATCCGGTGCAGGTCGCCAAGCGCTACAACGAGGAGGGCGCGGACGAGCTGTGTTTCCTTGATATCACGGCGTCGCACCTTGAGCGCGATACGATCGTGGATGTCGTAGAGCGTGTCGCGCGCGAGCTTTTTATTCCGCTAACCGTGGGCGGCGGCATACGCACGATTGATGACATCTCTCGCCTGCTAAATGTCGGCTGCGACAAAATAAGCCTCAACTCGGCCGCGATAAAAAATCCAAATTTGATAGACGAAGCGGCAAATAAATTCGGCTCGCAGTGCGTCGTGATCGCGATCGACGCAAAACGAAATTCTAGTGAAATTTCGCGCGGTAATTTATATGGCGCGGCGAGGAATTTAAACGGAAATTTACACGGCGACATGCGAAATCCAGACACAAATTTAGGCAGTGAGACTCGAAATTTTGGCAAAATTTTACGCGCTCCGCAGGATGAAATTTTAACTGGGAACGGCGAGCCTTGCGGCTATAGTGTGTTTATAAACGGCGGTAGGCTGGATACCGGCAGGGATGCGCTTGCTTGGGCGAAAGAGGCGCAGGAGCGCGGTGCGGGCGAAATTTTGCTCACGTCGATGGACTGCGACGGCGTTAAAAACGGCTTTGAGTTAAATTTGGCGCGTATTTTTAGCACGCTTGATATCCCCGTCATCGCAAGCGGCGGTGCGGGCAAAATGGAGCACTTCAAAGACGCATTTTTAGCGGGCGCGGACGCATGCTTGGCAGCGTCAATTTTTCACTTCAGAGAAATCGAAATCAAGGCACTAAAAGCGTATTTGCGAGAACAAAATATTGAAGTGAGACTGTAAATTTAGTCAGGTTTATACCGTGGGGTTGAAACTTAGCTGTCAAAGCAACTAAACAATTAATTTTATTTCAGCCTTTATTATCTTGCAAGTTTTTTGCAAGCATCGTTTTTGCTTAGATAAAATTTCTTCGTTTTAGCTAAATTATAAGCTTTTTTTATGATACTTTTCCATCTTCTACCCGCCACCTGCACTACTACCATTATGGAAGATAAAGGTACAGCTCTCATAGATATTTACTCGATTTATTTTAATTTCATCCGATACTTTACGACGAAAAAATTTCAAAATTTAGCCTTAAATTTATCGTCATTTTGCTATGATTAGTGAAAAATAATGAAAGCGTGAATGCGTAAATGATAATCTCTGCCGGACGAAATGAAATTTTTGATTTTGCCCTGCCTATGGGTGTAGGGCTAGTGGATATGAGTATAAATTTGACTAAATTTTTATGCGAAAATAGGCAAAGCTTGCCGAGTGAAATCATTTTCGTGGGTTCTGCAGGGCTATACAAAGAGGGTGAAATTCTAAAAATTTATGAAAGCAGATCGGCTGCAAACTGCGAGATATCGGCGCTTTATGAACTTTCATACTCTCCAATTAACTATGAAATTCTAGCTAGGAATTCTACCAATGTTTCATATGAAACAATAACTAATAGCTCAACTTTTATCACGACCGATAAAAAATCCGCGTTAAAATTCTTTGAGCGAGGTTATTTTTTAGAAAATATGGAATTTTTTGCGGTTCTCAAGGTAGCACAAAAATTTCAAATTCCCGCTTACGGAATTTTTTGTGCGACAAATTTTTGCGATTCAAATGCTCACACGGATTTTTTAAAAAACCACGCCACCGCAAAAGAAAATTTAACTAAATATATAAAAACCAAGGCATTAATTTGAAAAATATCTTTGATTTTACGATGAAAGAGCTTGAAAATTTCGTCGAACCAAAATTTAGAGCCAAACAAATTTACGAATGGATTTACAAAAAGAATGTAGATGACTTCACACAAATGCTAAATCTACCAAAAGAGATCCGTCAAAGTTTAGCCGAAAATTTTTATTTAGACCCGCTTGAATGCGTCAGATCCGAAACAAGTAGCGATGGCAGTATCAAATACCTTTTCGCTCTCAAAGACGGCAAGACGATCGAAAGTGTCCTGCTGCCGATGAAGGATGAGCTGAGAGATGAAAACGAAAAAATTATAAGACACGCGCGCTACTCAATCTGCGTAAGTTCGCAAGTAGGTTGCAAAATTGGCTGCAGCTTCTGCTTGACAGCAAAAGGTGGCTTCGTACGAAATTTAACTCCAGGCGAAATCGTGGCTCAAATTTGGCTCATCAAGAAAATGAACGCGATCCCGTACGAGCGCCGCGTCAATGTCGTATATATGGGGATGGGCGAACCGCTTAATAACCTAGACAATGTTGCCAAAGCCGTGCAAATTTTAAAAGAAAACGACGGACTCGCAATAGCGCCGCGTCGCCAAACGATAAGTACAAGCGGACTTTCTACGCAGATAAAAAAGCTTGGCGAAATGGATCTTGGCGTGCTACTCGCGATCTCGCTGCACGCAGTGGACGACAAACTGCGTGAAAAACTAATGCCGATAAATCGCGCCTACAATATCGCATCGATCATGCAGGCGGTGCGCGAGTTCCCAATCGATCTGCGAAAGCGCGTGATGTTTGAATACCTCATGATCGATGGGGTAAATGACCGCTCAAGCGATGCTAAAACGCTAGTGAAGCTTCTGCACGGCATCCGCGCAAAAGTAAATCTGATCTATTTTAATCCGCACGAAGGCTCGAGCTTTGGCAGACCAAGCCCTGAAAATATGATAAAATTTCAAGACTATCTATGCGCGCACGGTATTACCTGTACGATCCGCCAGAGCAAGGGGCTAGATATCAGTGCGGCGTGCGGACAGCTCAAGCAAAGAAATGAGAAAAATAAAATTCCGGCTCAGAACAGTATCGGTACCGATAAAATTTCGAACAAGTAGAGGAAAAATTCGGCGATTATTTTCAGATCACAAGGCAGATCGGCAAAAAATTTATAAAGGAGTAGCAATGGACGCGCAAAAAATAGTGGATGAGATCGGCATCTTCTTAGACAGATCGCTGCTTAAAAAATCCAAGATTACAAAGGCGGAGATTATCCGCTTTATCGAGGCAAAATGGGTGGAGACGGACGATGAGAAAAACCGCGTCTATGCCTCATACATCTACGCGGCGCGCATGGCAAATGGGTACAAATGGGCGGGCGACGCCTCAAATATGCTGTGCTGGCTAAGCGAGATGGACAAGCGCGCCAGAAGTAATGAAAATCCGCCCTGTGTGAGCGATTATTACAAGGGCGAATGCTGCCTCGAGTGCGGCGCAGAGCAGGAGGCGCTTAAATTTTTGCGCAAAAGCTACGAAGCGAATGAGGAGTATCTTTTCACCCGCAGCCCAAAGGTCGCGGAGTTTTTTAATGCACATCTTGCGGAGCCTAAAATTTTACCTAAATTTGAAGATGAAGAATACGAGGACTTTAGTTTCCCGCTACGACTGGAGTATTTCGGTAAAGCTTTAGAGCAAGAGGGCGAGTTTCGCTGCGCGTTTTTAGATGAAAACGGCGAGGAGACGGATGAGCCTAGCCAGGCACAATCGGACACGCTAGAGTTTCTAAAGCAAAATCAGGAAGAAATTTTAACGGGCATCTTAGCTGAAATTTTAAAAAACTACCCGAAATGGCAGAAAATTTACGACTATCTGAGCGAGACGAAAAGCGATTTCATGCCAGGCATCTGCACGCCGCAGGAGCTTGGCGAACTATTGGAGCTGTAAAATATCTATATCCTAGACGACGCAAAATCGGCTTTGAGTTTAGCTACTCGTGGAATATGGAGCACGATTTGGACATTATGACGCGCAAAGGCAAGGTCATAAATATCGGCGAAGCGGAAGTAGCGTTTATGGCTATTTGAATTTAGTTTAAAATTGTTTATTTGAAACTTCAAATTATGACGATTATAGAGCATAAATATGCATTTAGCTACATGCTTTATGGCAATCGGATCCGCGTTTATATAAATTTAGCCGCGTGCGATAGCAGCTAAAAATTATTTTCCTAAATTCTAATTTTATTAGAAGAGATTTTAAAGCAGAATTTTTCAAAGTTCTAAAAGGCCACTCAATAAAATCAAGAATTTAAACCAAAATAAAAGACTTATCAGAATGATAGGTTAACGCGCTGCATGAAAGAAATTTGTCCTAGCGCTATAGATTACGGCAAAGCAAGTAACTGCTAAAATTTTAAAATTTTATGGCATATCGTAAGGCGTAAAAAACTAATAAAATTTAAAAACAAAACGTGCTTACAATAAATGTACGTCTAGGCGCGCCTTATCATCGTAGTAGAATTTGTCACCTCACCTCCGCTTTAGCGAATATAATTAGATTTGACTTATTTGATTTATGACGTACGCTATATTCAACCTTTTAGTAAATCTCATTAAAAGCTACGCGAAAATTCCAAGAAATTTTATACACGCCAAACTTCTAAATACGCACACAAAATAAATTCGTATCTTAAAAATTTATCTGATCCGCCAAAGCATCCATATTTTATTGAGTTGCTTAAATTTTACCGATTTTCACGAGATTATAAAACTCTCTTGCGGCGTCAAATTCGCTTTTTATCTCGTATCGTTCGCCGCCTAGTTCGAAGCAAATTGTATTCGCGTGTAGCAACAATCTCGGCGCCCCTGTCGTTCTGATCCGCTCCGTCTCATCCATCTTTTTATCCAATATCCGCTCCGCTTGCTCTCGCGAAAGCCCGTACAGCGGCTCTCCCAATATCGGCGCACCCACGGCAAATAGATGCAGCCTGATCTGATGCTGCCTACCCGTCAGCGGATAGCACTCGATCAGGCTAGCGTCTATGTCCGAGAAATATCGCAGCGGGCGTATCAGCGTGATCGCCTCCTTACCGTCGCGCGATATTTTCATACGAATTTTAAGATCGGCAAACTCGTCGCTAGGAGCGATCGGAGCATCAATCACAAACCCCTCAAAATCCTTTAAAAATTTCAGTTTTTCGCTAAATTTTGCGTATTTTGTAGGCTCGAATTTTTTCAAATTTACGTAGCCCGTAGAAGTAGCCGGCAAAGATTTAGCCGCAGGTAAGGCGCAAGGTTTATGTCCGCTATCCGCGCTACTCATCGCGATAGCGGGTTTAAGCTTATCACTCACGCCGCAGGATAAGTCATCAAATTCAAATCTGCTGCCAACATCGCCAGTAGGAGCGCCAGATTTAAATTTAACCTGCGCGTCGTCAGATAGAGCGCTGCGCCATAATCCCCTACTCGCACCATTGGACAAGGTATTAAATCCAAATTTATCGCCCGCTCCTTTTAAAGCTCGCATATCGCGCAGATCCGATACGTTATCTGGTAAGCTCACAGCATCGCCCGCAAATTTTGATCCGCAAATTTCATCCGAGCCTAGCGCATAGCAATCCTCTATCTCGCCATTGCAAGCGGCACCTTGCAAATCCCCTCGCAAGCCTTCTCTCAAATCCCCTTGCACGAGCGCTAGATAGCTTTTCATCACTCTACGCTGTTCGAAGCACTCTTTAAGCTCGCGCGCCGCGTCTTTATCCTTGGCGACGATAAGAATTCCGCTGGTTTCAAGATCGAGCCTGTGCGCCACGCACGCGTCCTGTCCGTATAGCGACCAGATCTCGTCATACATATTATAAGGCGAGTTGCGCCCGCTCGGATGGCTTAAAATTCCACTCGGTTTGTCAAATGCCGCAAACGCATCGCACTCAAAGATCGGCTTCAGTCCGCGCGGCTTGCATTTGTAATCGATCAAAAAAATTTTTCCGTGCGCGACGGAACTTTTATGTAAATTTCGATCCTCTGCATCGGTTACGCGATGCTTGTCACAAATGCGCTGCGCGGATTTCATATCGTATCCGAGGCTAAGCAGAATTTCGTAAATTTTGCGCCCCTCAAAGCTTCCCAAGCTTCTTTTCTCATAACCCATATTAAACTTTCAGCCCCATTTTTATATAATTTTTGCCATCATTATACAAGAAATTCTAACCGAAAGGCTACTAAAATGGTCGAAAGATACGCAAGAAAAGAGATGTCTGAAAAATGGAGCTTACAAGCCAAATACGACGCGTGGCTAAAAGTCGAGCTCGCAGCGGTTAAGGCGTGGAATAAACTAGGTCTAATAAGCGACTGCGATAAAGACAAAATTCTACAAAACGCAAGCTTTAGGATCGAGCGGATAGATGAGATCGAAAAGACGACCAAGCACGACGTGATTGCATTTCTAACGAGCGTGAGTGAGAGCCTGGGACAGGAGAGCCGCTTCGTGCATTACGGCATGACTAGTAGTGACTGCATCGATACCGCCGTCGCGCTACAAATCAAAGAAAGCATGGAGCTCATCATTGAGGATGTGCAAAATTTAAAAGCCGCGATAAAATCTCAAGCTATGAAGCATAAAATGACGCTGATGGTCGGGCGCAGCCACGGTATCCACGGCGAGCCAATCACTTTCGGACTCGTGCTTGCGGTCTGGTATGATGAGATAAATCGCGCGCTAGAGCTTTTGCAACACGCAAAAAGCGTCATCAGCTACGGCAAAATAAGCGGTGCGATGGGGAATTTCGCCCACGCCCCACTAGAGCTGGAAGAGCTGGTGTGCGAATATCTGGGGCTAAAGCCCGCTCCCGCGTCCAATCAAGTCATCCAGCGCGATCGCTACGCACAGGTAATGAGCGCACTTGCGATCCTAGCTTCCAGCTGCGAAAAGATCGCCATCGCAATCCGTCACTATCAACGCACAGAGGTTTATGAGGCGGAGGAATTTTTTAGCCCAGGTCAAAAGGGCAGCTCTGCGATGCCGCACAAACGAAATCCTGTGCTTAGCGAAAACGTAACGGGACTATGTCGTATGATCCGCAACTTCGCGATACCCGCGATGGAGGATGTAGCGCTATGGCACGAACGCGACATCAGCCATAGCTCGGTCGAGCGATTTATCCTCCCTGATGGCTTTATAACCGCCGATTTTATGCTAAATCGCTTGACGAGCTTGATCGAAAAACTGCTCGTATATCCCGAAAATATGATGAGAAATCTAAATTTAACCGGTGGGCTCGTGTTTTCGCAGCGCGTGCTGCTAGAGCTGCCTAAACGAGGAGTTAGCAGAGAGGATGCTTATAAAATCGTGCAGCGTAATGCGATGAAGGTCTGGGCGGATCTGCAAGAGGGCAAAAAAGCTATAGATGAGCAAGGACATAGCCTATTTTTACAAAATCTGCTAGCAGATACAAAGCTACGAGAAAAGCTAAGCGAAAGCGAGATCAAAGAGTGCTTTGACTACAGATATTACACTAAAAACGTAGACGCGATTTTCGCTAGGGTTTTTGGCAAATAGCAGGCACGACGACTTGCTATTTTAAAGCTCCGAACGGGCCTACAAAATATAGCGAAGTAGCTAGAAATTTATGTTTGCGCCGAAGTATTTTAAAAACAGCGATTGAAATTTTAAAATTTTTACAAAGACAAAATTTTAGTAAAAGCGTAGCGCTTGCGGATTAATCTAGCATCTAAATCCGCACGACAGGCATCCACCACTTTTACCGCGAATTTTTCTACGGTTGCAACTAACCTTAAAATCGTAAAAATTTAATGCTTTAAAACGTCAAAATTCTTAGACGCAGTAGTTTTAGAATTTTACCGCAAAATTTAAGTGCTAATCCCGAAGATGTAAATGCGAGATTTCCATAAAGCAAACAGGCGAATCCGTCTCTAGATAGGTTAACATTAAGATGCAATTCTTTTACGTGCTCGCTTAGAATTTTGCCTATGGCAACCAACCAAATTTTAATGATTTTATGGTGCTTCTACGTTGGCTCAAGCTAGGAGTCGTGAGATATCCGAAGCAATTATGAAACAAATTTAAAGTGGCAAATGGAGACATTGATAAAATTCCGCTTTTTCAACTTGAAATTATAACGATTCTTAGAAAAAAGCGGATTGAGTAAAATTTCATAAATTCCATCAATTTAAGCGCTTAGCAGATAGCACTAAAAATACGAGCCAAGCATGTGTGAATATATTTGAATTTTGTATGCACGAGCAGGTAAAATTTGACATCTAGTACCAACAGCAACCCTTTGATTATCATATAATTGCATCTGAATTGCTCGCAAATTTCGGATTAAACAATCCTGCCTGCAATTTGACATCTAATAATTATTTGGAATTTAAAAGCGGATGGAACGGGAGTTCGTTCGCTCCATCCTGCGCTAGCACATTATAATTTTTAGAATTTAAAGTTATACCCCAGATAAATTCCATGGTTAGTCTCATACACCTTGTCTACGCCCTCTCCGAGCTTACTGGCCTTGTACCTCGTATAGTCCGCTTTGTAGCCAAACTCGATCTCGTTATGCTCATCAAAGCTATATAGCCCACCCAGCCTTGCACCGATGACCCAGCCAGGCAGAGTCTTTGAAAGCGAATCGCTGCTTCCGTCAGATTCGTCATATGAATAAATTTTATATTTCAAAAATGAAACTCCTGTATATGCGCCCGCTACGAGTTTAAAGCCATTCGTAATCTCAGGCGTAAAATCCCCGCCTACGAGCAAGCTATGCTTATTCCACTCGTGTTTAAATATGATGTCCTCGTCAGTGCCAGTTTTCGAAGCTTTGAAATCATACAAGTACTCGCCGTACGCCCTAGCTATACCGAAATCGTAACCGCCTTTAAAGCCGAGCGCAGCCTGCCCCTTATTATCTTTATTCGTGCCAGAATCGTCCTCGTCAGACCATTTAGTAGTGATGCTGGATTTAAAAGAATAATCTCCCTCGATACCTAAAAATATCCCCTCGCCAAAGCTTGAACTCACGCATACCGCAGCGGCAAACGCCGCGATTAAAATTTTGTTTTTCACATTTTCTCCTTACAATTTATAATTTCGGGCTTTCCGCCGCCGCCGCTTTGCCATTTTACCGCTTGCTATCTTTAAGCGTCTTCCGCCAAGCTCGCTCATAAGCACGTTTAAAATTTGCTGATTATAATATCCTTTTTTTGAAATTTCGATGAATTTCGCGACAAGACTTGGAATTTTATCTCACTCGCCTTTCATAAAATTTTATCTCGTTTGCTAAGGACAGAATTCTATCTCGATTGCCAGCACGGAATTCGACGAAATTCTACGCCGCCTCCCTTGAGCAGTTAGCAAATTTAAATGTCGGGTGTCATTAAAAAATAATCTGTGATGAAATTTAAAGCGCTTACTTAGTTGTTCGTTTTTATGTATAATTTAAAATTTACACACGAGATAAGTGCCGTGTTACCGATAGTAACTGCACTTTTAAAAATTTAAGACGATTTGATTTGGAATTTATAAAATTCCCGTCTCATTTTTGTATCATAAGCCAAATCCAAAAAAGGAGTATCTATGGAAGAACACAAAGTGGAGTTACGCAACTCCCGCTTGCAAGGACCACTGGACTCAGACGTAGACGAGCTGGGTTTAGACAGGCTCACCGACACCGTGCCGTTTCCTAAGCGTGGTGTCATCATTATGGCGATTGCCGCTGCTGTGGGCTTTGCGCTATATGCCGCGCTACCATTTGAGCCTAATGTCAAAAAAGGCCTTGCGTTACTTGCTTTTATCGCGATTATGTGGCTTACAGAGGCCGTGCATATCACGGTAACCGCGCTTATGGTGCCGGTGCTTGCGGTAGCTATCGGACTTGGCAAATTCGCTAAAGATGGTACTTTCACGGCTGCCACCATCAAAAGCACGCTTGTAAATTTTGCAAACCCTACGATCTTTACCTTTTTCGGCGGTTTTGCTCTGGCAACAGCTCTGCATATGCAAAAGCTCGATAAAAAGATCGCGATGTGGCTAATCGCCCGCGCAGGCGGTCGCTTGGGCGTGGCTGCGATTTTAATCTGCCTTGCTACGGCGATCCTTTCGATGTGGGTTTCAAATACCGCAACTGCTGCTATGATGCTTCCGATCGCGCTTGGAATTTGCGCCAACATGGACGAGAGCAAAGATCGCGGCACGCTCGTGTTTTTGCTTTTAGGCATCGCGTATTCTGCGAGCATCGGAGGTTTGGGCACGCTCGTGGGATCTCCGCCAAATTTAATCGTGGCTCAAGCCTTGCACTACAGCTTCGCGGACTGGATGAAGGTAGGTTTGCCGCTAATGTGCGTGATGCTACCGATAATGCTTGTGGTGCTTTATATAATTTTCAAGCCGAATTTAAGCCATAAAATAGAGATGGATCTGGAGCATATCCCTTGGACGCGCGAGCGCATTATTACTATCGTCGTATTTGCTCTAACAGCGCTTGGCTGGATATTTTCAAAGCAAATTTCAGCCCTTGTGGGCTTTAAAGTGGACGATGCTTACGTCGCCATCTGCTCGGCAGTCGTAATCGTCATACTAGGGCTTGCCAAATGGCACGATATCGCAGAAAATACCGAGTGGGGCGTGCTGCTGCTTTTTGGCGGCGGACTTACGCTAAGTGCGGTTTTAGGCGATTCCGGAGCTTCTAAGGTGCTTGGCGACCTGGTCGCGCACACTTTCGGCGGAGCGCCTACTTACATCGTACTTTTGGTAACGGCAGTTTTCATCATCTGCCTTACGGAATTTACGAGCAATACCGCCTCCGCTGCGCTTTTGGTACCCGTATTTGCGGGAGTAGCGGCTCAGATGGGGCTGCCAAAAGAAACTCTTACTATAGTAATCGGTGTGGGCGCAAGCTGCGCTTTCATAATGCCGGTAGCAACGCCGCCGAATGCTTTAGTTTTTGGAACGGGACGCATTCGCCAGGCGGAAATGGTACGAAGTGGTGGAATTCTAGCGATATTCTCCGCGTTTTTGGTTTCGGGATACGCGTATATTTTTTACTCGTAAAATTCCGTCGAAATTTTATAGTCCGGGTATCTGCTCGGACTAAATATATTTATAAGATATATTTTTAAACTCCTAAATTTTCGGAATTTTTATAAAAAAATTTTAATTTAATACTATTTTAATCAGTTATCTGTATAATATGCATATTTTATGGAAAGAAGAATTTATGGATTTTGATTTTATAGCTAAATTTAGCCCGATGTTCGTAAAGGCGGGAATTTTAACGCTGAAGCTCGCATTTTACGGGATTTTACTATCCATAATCATCGGTTTTATCTGCACGCTAATAAAATATAAAAGATTGCCTCTATTAAGCCCGCTCGTGAGCGCATATATCGAGCTATCTCGCAATACTCCGCTTTTAATTCAGCTATTTTTTCTATACTACGGCTTGCCGAAGCTGGGCATTCAAATTTCAGGCTTTACCTGCGCGATTGTAGGTCTTGCGTTTTTGGGCGGAAGCTATATGAGCGAGAGCTTTAGGCTCGGTTTTGAGGCGATAAAAAAATCCCAGATCGAAAGCGCGATGAGCCTAGGCCTTAGCGAAGCACAGATAGTGTTTTACGTCGTGCTGCCGCGCGCCTTTGCGATCGCCCTGCCCTCCATCAGCGCAAACATAATCTTTCTGCTTAAAGAAACCTCGATCGTTAGCATCGTAGCGCTTGCCGATCTCGTTTATGCCGCAAAGGACGTGATCGGGCTGTATTACAAGACGAACGAGGCGCTGTTTATGTTAAGCGTTTCGTATCTGATCATAATCCTGCCGCTTTCGCTAGCGCTTACGCTGCTTGAAAAGCGCCTTGCATATATGAGAGGCTAGCGATGGAACTCTTAAGCGGCGAAAATTTAATCAGGCTTCTTGGCGGGCTCGGGGTCACCCTGCAAATCGCGCTCATCTCGATCGCGGTTTCGCTCGGCCTAGGCTTGGTACTTGGAATTTTAATGGCCTCCGGGCGCAGAGCCTTATACATCCCGCTTAAAATTTGCCTGGAGATCGTGCGCATCATGCCGCCCATCGTCTGGCTATTTATCGTATATTTCGGCGCGAGCAAGGCATTTGGCATCCACATCTCAAATATCGCGGCTTCGATCATCGTCTTTAGTATCTGGGGTGTTTTTGAGATGATGGATCTGGTGCGCGGCGCCATACTTAGCATCCCCAAGCATCAGTTCGAAAGCGCAGAAGCGCTCGCATTTAGCAGATCGCAAATTTATCTCTACGTGATCCTGCCGCTTGCGATGAGGCGCCTAGTGCCCGCAACGATAAATTTATTCAGCAGGATGATAAAAACAACCTCGATCGCCGTGCTAATCGGCGTTATTGAGCTCGTCAAGGTCGGACAGCAGATCATCGAAGTAAATGTCTTCCGAGATAATTACGCGCCGCTAATCATCTACGGAGCGATATTTTTCGTATATTTTTTGATCTGCTATCCGATCTCGGCGCTTTCGAAAAAATTAGAAAACAGGTGGAGCTGATGGAAATTTTAAAAATCGATAAAGTCAATAAATTTTACGGCGAGCTGCACGCACTAAAGGACATCAGCCTTAGCGTCGCGCAGGGCGAGGTCGTGGTGATCCTAGGCCCTAGCGGCTGTGGCAAAAGCACCCTACTTCGCACGATCAATGGGCTGGAGCCGGTACAAAGCGGAAATTTTATAATCGAGGGCGAGCGGATCGATCAAAATTTCACAGAGTGGCGCAGGATCAGACAAAAGATCGGCATGGTCTTTCAAAGCTACGAGCTCTTCGACCACTTAAATGTGCTACATAATATAATCCTAGGTCCCGTGAAAGTCCAAGGCGTACCGCGCGAGCAAGCTGTAGAGCTAGCCAGGCATTGGCTCAAAATCGTAGGACTAGAAAATAAAGAGCGAGCCTACCCCAAGGAGCTTAGCGGCGGGCAGAAGCAGCGCATCGCGATCGTACGAAGCCTTGTGATGAAGCCCAAGATCATGCTTTTTGACGAGGTTACCGCGGCGCTTGATCCCGAGATCGTGCGCGAGGTGCTCGACGTAATGCTAAATCTCGCCAAAGAGGGACAGACGATGCTAATCGTAACGCACGAGATGGGCTTTGCGCGCGCCGTAGCCGATCGCATAGTTTTTATGGATGAGGGAAGCATCGTCGAGATCAATGAGCCGGAGGCGTTCTTTACTGCGCCGAAGAGCGAGCGCGCGAAGAAATTTCTAAATATGTTCGAATTTAAAAAATAAATTTTAATAAAGGAGAAAAGATGAAAAAAACGCTAAGTACGCTTTTTATCTTAGGTGCGTTATTTTTCGCAGGCTGCAACGACGAGGACAAAGGCTCCTCAAATTCCGCGCAAGGTTCCGCCGCGCCGCAAAGTTATATCGACGGGATTAAAAAGCGCGGTGTAGTAAGGATCGCGGTTTTCGGCGACAAGCCGCCGTTTGGCTATATCGACGAGACGGGCAAAAACGCGGGATATGACGTGTATTTTGCAAAACGTATCGCAAAGGAGCTTTTGGGCGATGAGAGCAAGGTGCAGTTCGTGCTCGTAGAGGCCGCCAATCGCGCGGAATTTTTGGCGTCGGATAAGGTCGATATCACGCTTGCAAATTTCACCGTCACGCCGGAGCGCAAGGAGGTCGTGGATTTCGCGCTGCCGTATATGAAGGTAGCCCTCGGCGTCGCAAGCAAGGACGGCGATATTACCGACGTTTCGCAGCTTAAAGACAAAACGCTTTTAATCAACAAAGGCACGACCGCGGATCTGTATTTTACGAAAAACCATCCCGAGATTAAGCTTTTAAAATTTGACCAAAATACCGAGACTTTCGGTGCGATGCTGGATGGCAGGGGCGATGCGATCGCGCATGATAATACGCTTTTGTTCGCATGGACTAAGTCAAACCCTGGCTTTAAGGTGGGTATCCGCTCGCTGGGCGATCAGGACGTCATCGCGCCTGCGGTCAAAAAGGGTAACGACGAGCTTCGCAAATGGCTTGACGATCTAATCGTAAAGCTCGCGGACGAGAAATTTTTCCACGCCGACTACGATGCGACGCTAGCACCGGTATACGGCGACGATATCAAGGCTGACGACGTCGTAATCGAAGGTGGAAAGCTATAAATTTAGATTCGCCGTCTAGTTTAGCGGGGCAATCTTACTAAGCCCCGCAACCTTGCAGCGAGGCTAGCGCCGTAGCTTTACCGAAACGGCGTCCATAAACGCCCATAGGCAGCGAGCGCTTTTATAGGCTAGCTAAATTTATCGATCTAGCGGCAAAGTTTTGCTTCCGCACGACAAATTTAGTCGTCGGGTAAATTTTAGCCGAGATGGAATGCAGCCTAGCGCGGGTCGTCGCGGTAAAATTTAAGTCGCGCGCGGCGGCGTAAAATTTCAAGCGATAGTAAAATTCTAATGTAAACTGCTCGTGCGATAAAAATTTTGCCGTGCGAGCAATGATAAATCGCAAGTGCTCGCTCGTTAAACGGAGCGGGGATTTATAAAATTTATCGGCTCAAGGCGGCTCGTAAATTCTGCGCGGGCTAAATTTTCCGTACCGATTTAAGAGCCAAACGCATAAGCATGGCAACGCATTCATTTCCACGCCCAGCTACACAGCGCATCTGTGCCGCTAAGCCTATGATCCCGCGCGCACTATGTCCTATCTGTACGCTGCCACAGCCGTATGCAGTCGCCTCAGCCATACTCCACCACGCCGCCGCTCACCTCATTCGCTCCAAATTTTACGGTTCAAATTTAGCTCGCTCACGATATCAACAAGCGCGCCGATCTCATCTACGTAAAGCTCTATCGTGGCATCCTGCTTTAGCGAGCAGTCGATTCTAGGCTCGAAATTATCGCGCCAGGTCTCGATCGCCACGTAAATTTTATCTTCCCTTAGCACCGCGTTTATCTGCGAGCCCAGCCTTAGATAAACCTCCGTCAGTCGCTGCATCAAAAGCGGCGTCAGAGCGTATCTGGCGCCCACCTGATCGGTCGTATAGACGTCAAAAAATTCCTCAAATTTCACGTCGTCCATATTCGCTCGCTGCCCGCATCTGCGCAGATTCCGTGAGTTTTTGTGACATACCCACACCTCGCAGTTAAGCCTTTTATGAAAGTCCGCAACGAAAAGCACTCCTTGGAATTTTACGTCGGTGCGAGTGCCGTTTTTGGTGCGCACCTTTTCAGCGGCATAAAAGTCGCTAAATCTAACGCGCACGCCCTGCACCTCCCCGCTCATCATATCTTCGCTCGATTGCTCGTTTATGTAGCAGTCGTAAATTTCAAAAAACTCATCCGTCCCCAGCCCGCCGCTTTCATCGTAGCTAAGCCCGAAGCTTTTTGCGATGCTCGCGACGACCCTGTTTTTAAAATTTGATCTGAAATTCCGTCTTTTGCTCGCCGTCAAAAAAGCGCTCACGGCGCCGTAAACGGAGATACCCAAAAATACGCCGGCCGCCGCTTCGCCCCAAAAGCGCGCTGCAAGTGCGCCCACGCCGGTCCCTACGACAGCGGCGATTAGATTAGCCTTTTTCACCGCTTCTTGCAGCGCCGCGCGCTCATCCTCTAGGCTATGCAGATCGGCCAAAAAGTTAAATTTTGATCCGGCTGCACCATCTTTCTCTCTCCTGCCCTCACCTTTGGCGGCTTTAGGCTCAAACCTTACGTAAGTAGCGCTCATGCGGCTATCGCTGTCTTTAGAGCCGCTACCCTCGCCCGCTTCGGCTTTTAATACCTGCCCCTCGTTTGTATCGGTACTTAAAATTTGCCCAGTTTGCGCCGTGCCCTGCCCTAATGCGTCCGTATCTTGCGCCGTATCGGAGCCGCTAAATTTATCGAAATTTGCGCGCTGCGTGCCGCCGTTTTTGCCAAAGCTTAAGCTGTAAAATAAGCGGTAGAGCAGTCCGTTTAAAACCGGGAAGATGATGAAAAGCGCGACTATGAGCCAATTCGTATCAAACGAGACGGGCTCTGCTCTGGTATTCAAAAACACGTAAAGCCCGAGCAGCAGCAGGGTTATCAAAAATGAGACGAGCTTGCTAATGCGCGCGAGCTTTTCGCGCCGTTTTTCAAGCAGGTAAAGCTCCTCTAAATCGCCGTTTCTATCCATAATCCGCCTTTTGTAGCGCATTTAAGCGCCGGTTTTTGCCGCGCGAATATTTAAATTTAACCGCGCGCCGCAAGTTTGATCGCCGCTAAATTTAGCGCAAAGTTCGCGCCCTACTGCAAAATTTTAAAATTTACTCCGCCGCTTTAAATTTGGCCGCCATAAAATTTTAAATTTCGTCCTTGCTGCGCCGCAGTTCGTTTAATGCGGACAAATCTTTAGCGCCTCTTTCAGCCGCTCTAGCCCGTCTTTTAGCAGCGCCCTAGAGGTCGCGATATTTAGGCGCAAAAATTTCTCGCCGCCTTTGCCGTATTGCGCGCCGCAGGAGAGATACAGCCCCGTTTTTTCGCGGATGAAGCGCGCAAGCTCCGCGCTATCCTGCGTGTAAGCGCCCGCATCGAGCCACATCAGATAGGTCGCGTCTTGCGGCACGACATGCACCTGCGGAAGCTCACGCGCGATAAATTCCGCCGCGAATTTGCGATTTTCGCTGAGGTATTCGCGCAGCGCGTCCAGCCACGCCGCACCCTTCGTAAATGCGGCGATCGCGCCCTGCACTCCGAAAAAATTCGGCTCGGCGATGTCGTCGGAATTTAGCGCCTTTGAAATTTTATGACGCAAGCGTTTATCCGCGGCAAAGACCGCCGCGCTTTGCAGCCCCGCGATGTTAAACGCCTTCGTAGGAGCGATTATGGAGGCTGAAATTTTCTCGCACGTCTCGCTCGCGGCAGCAAATGGCGTGTAACGTACGCCCGGCTCGGTCAGATCGCAATGCACCTCGTCGCTAAGCACCGTCACGCCGTGCTTCTCACACAGCTCACCGATACGAGCAAGGTCATCCCTGCTAAAGGTGCGGCCGACCGGATTGTGCGGATTGCAAAGGATAAAAAGCGTCGTCTGCGGATCGGCGAGCTTGGCCTGTAGATCCTCCCAATCGATGCTATAATCGCCGTTAGCGTAGGTAAGCTCGTTTTCTATCGGCACGCGGGCGGCGTTTTTGATGCAGTAGTAAAAGCAGTTATAAACGGGGCTCATCAGCAGCACGTTTTCGGCGGGCGAGGTGAGCTTGCGAATGATCGAATCAATCGCAGGCAGCGTGCCGCCGGCATAGATCAGCCACTCCTTTTGGATTTCATAATCGTGTCGCGCAAGCCACCAGCCTTGATACGCGCTGCGCCACTCATCATCCACAAGCGAATAGCCCAAAACCCGCTCGTTCAGCCGCTTTTGCAGAGCCTCGATGATCTCGGGCGCGACGGCAAAGTCCATATCCGCAACCCACATCGGAAGCTCGTTCTCGCCCACATCCCATTTAAGCGACTTCGTGCCGCGGCGGTTCGGCAACGTGTCGAAGTCGTATTTCTCCTTGCCACTTATAAAATCAAAAAGTCCCATCTTACGCCCTTAATTCAGTAATGATTTCAGTTTTAGACGCGTCGGTCGAGCCGTCTAGGATCAGCTCGCCGATGCTTTCTGCGCGGATCAGCCCGCTACTCGGATTTTTGACGCTGTCGATCGCACCTTTTACTTCGGCATGCACGTCGCTGTATTCAAACGCTAGCGTCGTATTTATAAGCTCGCAGTCTTGCAAGCGCAGGTTTTGCATATAACAAAAGCCCTGCAAGCTCTCGATCTTGCAGTTTCGCAGCGTTACGTTTTTGGAATTCCACCCGAAATACTCGCCCGCGATGAAGCAGTCCTCGACCACGATATTTTCGCAGTTCCAAAACGCGTCCTTGGAGAGGAGTTTGGAGTTTTTAATCGTTACGTTTTTGCAGCCGTCGAAGCAGTAATCCCCGAAGAGCGATAGATTTTCGATACTTAAGCCTTCGCAATCAAGCCCAAAATAAGCGCCCTTTGCGGTGACGTTTTTAAGCGACACGTCGCTGCAGTGCCACAAGGTCTCCTGTGCATCGTGAAATTCCACGTTTTGCACCGCGACGTCTTTTACGCGGCGAAGTCCCTTAGGCGCACCGTAGAGGCAGTCTTTTAGCACCACGCCGCGGCTATACCAGATCCCTGCGCGCGCGATCTCGTCGAAGAAGCAGTCCTGCACGCGGATATTTTCGGCGTACCAAAACGGATATTTCCACTCAAATTTACAGTTTTGAGCGACGATATTTGCGCTGTGTTTTAGCGGAGACTCGCCCTCACCGAAGACGGAATTTTCGATCCGCAGATCCTTTGCGCAAAACAGCGCGCGCTCGCCGCTAAAGTGCTTTTGTCTTAATATTTGCATGACTTTCCTTAAATTTAAAATTTGCTTCAGATTATACAAGGAATTTCAAAATTCCGCATAGATTGAGCAGATAAAATGCGAGCGAATTTTAAAAATTTTAAAATTTCGAGGCAGGAAAATTAGGCGAGCGGACAGATACAGGGCGCGTGCGACGAATGCGCGAAAATCACCGCACGCTTATAATGACGCGTTTGCAAGCGCCCATGAAGCGCGCCCAGGTCGCTACGACGAGCCGCGCAAGCACTCTATCCGCTCGCGACGTACGCCGCTCGAAAGACGCATAAAATTTATCGCGAGCGGCGCTTTATAAAATTTATAAAATTTTCTCCGAGCAACGTGTAAATTTTAGCAGACGTCGCAAAGAAGCGTAAAATTTTACCCCGCGCACAAACAGGGCGCGTCTAATGCTCGTGGTGATGCAAGTGGATATCTTCGCCGCGGTCTCGATCTGTAGCACGCTTTCGTAGATCAAAATACACAAAAAGCCCGCTAGGCTCGCCATCCTCGTAAATTTCAAGTTTGTAGCGCATTACGGCGTGCGTGCACACTGCAACATCAAGCGTCGCTTCATAGCCGTCTGCGCTGCGCTTTAGCGGGAATTCCGCATTGCCCATATTCATACTCACACCCGAAATTTTAACGCTCGGATTTTTCAGCTCACGCGAAATTCCGCTTATTTTTAGCTCGTTTACTCCCGCTTCGATCGGATGGCGCGCCACGCTAAAGAGCGCCTTCTGCCCGCCAGCGTTAGTCTCGCAGTCCTGTGCGGCTAGATTGCAGCCCAGACGCGTCCTTATATCCTTAAATAATGCATCGCTCTCATCCGCGCCAAATCCTAAAGTAGCGGCGAAAATCAAGCTAAAACGTAGAGCCTTTATCATTATGATCCTTTGTAAATGAAATTTGTGCGCAATTTTAGCAGAAAATTCCACGCCTATTAAAAATATTTATTAAAATTTTAGCTAAAATAACGATATCTTTTACGAAAGGATGAAAAATGGCTGAGTTTTTAATCAAAGATGCTAAGGACGGCTGCAAATTCGATCTACTTTATGACGGGCACGTACTGTGCACCTCCGAGGTTTACACGAGCAAGGCCGCTTGCAAAAACGGCATCGAAAGCGTCGCAAAAAACGCCGCACTAAATAAGATCGAGGATCAAATCGCGGGCGGCGAAAAGCTAAACAATCCAAAATTTGAGCTTTACACCGATAAAGTAGGTAAGGTTCGCTTCCGCCTAACGGCCAGCAACGGACAGATCATCGCCTTTAGCAAAGATTTTGAAGCCAAAGCGGACGCTCTAAAAGTAATAGAGCTTATCGTAAAACAGGCTCCGAAAGCCAAGATCAAGGAGGCGTAAATAATGGACATAAACGGACTTGTAAATATGGTCTCTGCGCTCAAAAGCGACGATAAAAATTTAAGAGAATTTCAAAGCGGTCCGGTCGCTTTTATCGAAAAATTTCTAGGCGTGGATCTGCCCGACGATCAGATAAATGCGATAATTGCGGGCATCAGCTCAAATTTTTTAAGCAAAAACGAAAGCGGCGGGTCTGGCTCGCTAGGCTCGATGCTGGGTGGACTTTTGGGCGGCGGCGAAGACGTGCAAGCAAACGCTGTCGATAGCAAAGGCGTAGATTTTAGCGCGCTGATCGGCAAAATCGCAAGCGCTAAGCTCGACCTTAACGGCGACGGTAAAATCGATATCAACGACGCAAGTAGCTTTTTGGGCGATCTTTTAGGAGGCGGTGCAAACGGCGAAGATAAGGGGCTAAATTTAGGCAGTCTGCTAAAGACGTTTAAAATTTAAACGAGTCTAAATTTCAAACGCAGGCCAGATTTTGCGCGACGATGTTTAAATTTACGGCGCGCTATTTTAATCCGTGCCTGCGTACTACGGCGCTCGCGTGAAGGGTTTAAATTTATGCTACGTTGTGCGCAAAACCTCGCATTCAAGCGAGATGGGCTTAAATTTAAAGCAAAAAAGGCATTGAATTTAAGCCGCTTCTTTGTAGCGTTTTGTTTATACTGCCGCGACATAGCGCTCTGCTCCGCTCTTTTGAGCGTCTATATTGAGCCAAAATAACCAAAAACTGCTTTAAATTTTATCTTTGCCATTTAGCGTCCGCTTCAAATTTAATCACTCTTTGGCTCGGTTTCATTTCGCTACTCATTCAAATTCCCGCGCAGCGCGTCAAAGCATATAGTCAAATTTCATCAAAATTTTAAAAACAGCTATAAATTAAGCGCGAAAGAGTTCGCCTAAAAAGGATATATTTTATTTCTATTTACTGTTTAGGTAGTATAATCGTTCTCGTCCGACAAGATAAAACCTCCTTTTTGTATGAAGCCCGAGCGTAAAAGCTCGGGCTTTTTTTATACCCGAAATTCTGCTATAATCCCGCCAAAAACCGCAAGGAATTTTATGCTTACACATATAGACGAAAACAATATGCCGCGCATGGTAGATGTCGGCGCCAAGGACGAGAGCGAGCGCGTAGCCACCGCTAGCGGTATCATACGAATGAGTGCGGAGGCTTTTGCCGCCGTTAAGCAAAACACGGCCAAAAAAGGCCCCGTACTTCAAACCGCCGTCGTTGCCGCGATAATGGGCGCCAAAAAGACGAGCGAGCTAATACCCATGACCCATCCGCTTACGATTACTTCGATTAAAACCGATATTGAGGAGCTTGCGAGCGAGTGCGCGTTTAAACTTTTCGTAACTGTAAAAATCACGGGTAAAACGGGCGTCGAGATGGAGGCGCTAACGGGCGTGAGTGTGGGGCTACTGACGATTTACGATATGCTAAAAGCGATAGATAAATCGATGCAGATCACCGATGTCGTGCTGCAGCGCAAAGAGGGGGGCAAGAGTGGCGTGTATACTAGGAGCTGAAAAGCCCAAAATCGACTATCCGCTCTTTTGGGAATATAAAATCATCCTGGACGCAAGCACCCAAAAGCGCGAACAGATCGATGAAATTTTAAAAGGCGAAAATTACAAAATAGACTTTTCGCGCTTTTCAAACGGCGGCAAATATATGAGCTTCAACGTAAGCGTTTTCGTTAAAGACGACTTGCATCGAAACGAAATTTTCGAGCGCTTAAAGGCTCATTTTAAATACATACTGTAGGAGAGGATATGAAGGAAAAACTGATAGAAAAATTCGGCGCCGATCTCGCGCAAATTTCACAAGCCGAGCTAGCCTCATATGTGCAAGAGCTCGCCTTGCAAGAAGCCGCGAAGGCTTTGTGTGAGCTTGACGACGAGAGTAAAAGCGCCAAAAGCACGCAATTAATCCTAGACTTCGCAGACGAGTTAAAAGACGCGGGCGCGCTTAGCGATGAGACGGCAGAAGCCCTACTTAACGGCGTTAAAAAGGCGCTGTGCGACGAGGACGAGCAGGCTCTTTACAAACTCATCTACGATTACGACGATCTGCGCAAAAAGATCGCTTGTAAGCAAAAGGCGATTAAAACCCTAGTTCTACGCAGCTACGACGATCTAGATACCGCGCTGCAAAACGCAAGCGAAACAGAAGCAAAAGAGCGCATAGGCGCGGCGCTACAGCGAGCGATTGCGAGTAAACTTCCGCTTGCGGACGTGCTGAAAGAAGCGAGTGAACTGGCCTTCATAAGCGTGCTAGAAAGCGGCACCGACATCGAGGACACCGCGCACGAGACGGCTAAAAACATCGCATTTTCGGCTATCGGCGACGGGGAATTTACGAAATTCCGCACTAAAGAAATTTCAAAAATCATCATAAATCGCGCGATTTTCGTCGCGAACGAGAGTAAAAATACCGCTGCCGCGCTGATTAGAGGAGCGATTTTAGGCTGCTACGACGGCATAAACAAAGCCGCCGAGAGGTACCGCGACGAGCTAAGTTTCTCGCCCGCGGACGATGCGCAGAGCCTAGGGGAGAAAAAGCTTCAAATTTCGCAGATGAGCGAGCTATTTAGCGCGGTTTTAAGCGATGCGGTCGCAAGCTCGGAGGAGCCCGCTAAAAGCGAGATCGCCAAGATCGCCGATGAAGAATTCGGCGGCTATTTGGCTAAATTTAGAAAAATTTCAACCGATCTTGCCGAGCAGCTAAGCGCCAAAATCGGTGAGATCGAGCTTGGCGAGCGCGCGAAAAAGGCAAGCGCCAAGGCGCGCGAAATCACTCAAGAGCTAAGCCAAAAAAGCGCCAAAATCATCGAAAACCTCGATCTGGACGAGAAGCTCGACGCGATAAAAAAGGAGCTTAGCGAATTTGAAAAGAAGATGAGCCAAAAATTTGCCGAGCTAAAAAGCTCCGACGTCGCTAAAAACGTAAGCGAAAGGGCGCGCGAGATGAGCGCTAAGGCTTACGAGGCCGCAAAAGAAACGATCGCCAAGCTAAAGTCCAAAAAGGACTAAATGGGCGCTGCAGAGGTAAAATCCCTAGCGACAAACACTCGGCGCTCGCTGCTTTACGTTGCATAATTTACTCGCTTGCCTTAAAGTCCGCACCCTCCAAATAATGGAGCTTTCGTTAGAGTTTGCAAGGTCTGCGCAGAATTCTTTATGCGCTTTAACGGCGCTGTAAAATTCCGTGCTGATAAAGAATTTTACGAATTTTGCATAACTAAATTTAGATGTGCGCTGCAAAATTCCGTGCCGCCAAAAATCCTACGGCGATGCGAGACCCTAGTCCAACCAAATCTTGCCGCAGTGATAAAATTCTAAGTGCAAAATTTTATAGCTGACGCGGCACATATAAAATTCCAAAAACGGCGCGGATTTTTAAGCTTGAAATTTCATCGCGTAGATTTGCGTAGCCGAATTTTAAAATTCTAAACGCGTAAAATTTTAAAATTCCATCCAAAATGATACGGTACGGCTTGCAGTTTGAAATTTTATCCCGACGCGCGCAAATGAAATTTCGCGAGATAAATTCTATGAAAAGGCATCTTGGCGTTTGGCATTTCTACGATCATTTTCACTGCAGCGTAAGATGCGGCGCATTGGCTTTTACCAAATTAGTAATTAAAAATTTATGTACCGCAAAAGATTAGCACGACTCACCTCAAATCATAGTGACATCCGAGCCCATTTTATCGCACGATTTGATCGCATAAATTTTAAACCGATCTTGCTGCGCCCGGGTCTAGCGCCTGGTGTAAATAAAATTCTACCGGATTTATCGTTGCGTAAATTTAAAACCGCGCCCCCGCTCTATTTGGGCGCAGAGGCACCTTATTTATACAACGTCGCACTTGGATTTGGATAAATCCACTACTTTCACATAGCAATGCCTCGTTTACGCCGCGATAAAATTCTGCGAAATCACCGCTAAATTTTATCGCTAAATTACAAAGCCCAATTCTATTTTAAAGGCGACGGGCGTCCTTAAATTTTACGGCAAATTCCAAATAGATCGCGCCTGCAAAATCCGGCAATCCAAAATAAAATTCTAAAAATTTAATCAAATTTCGCTAAAATCGCCGCAAAATTCCAAGGAGAAAAGATGAAAAAATTAGCTCTTTTAATATCCTTTGCTGCGATGATGATTTTTACCGGCTGCGCGAGTACCACGCAAGGCGGCGCCGTAGGCATCGACCGCTCGCAATTCATCACCGTAAGCGAAGCTGAAATGGATCAAAGTGCCGCGCTTGCCTACAGGCAGATTACCGCCCAAGCAAACGCCAAACATGTCCTAAATACCGATAAAAAGCTAACTGATCGCGTTAGAGGCATCTCGAAGCGCCTAATCGCTCAAGTCGGCGCATTTCGCAAAGACGCACTGAAATGGAACTGGCAGGTAAACGTAATCAACGACCCTACGATCAATGCTTGGTGTATGCCTGGCGGTCGCATCGTCGTATATACGGGCATCATCGAAAAGCTTAAGCTTACCGATGCCGAGCTGGCTGCTATTCTGGGGCACGAGATGTCGCACGCACTGCGCGAACACAGCCGCGAGCGAGCCTCGACTGAACAGATGAAAGATGTCGGTATCGCTGTAGCAAGCTCTGCAGCGGGGCTTGGAGATCTAGGCTCAGCGGCTTTGAACATGGCGGCGCAGTACACATTCACGCTGCCGTTTTCGCGCACGCATGAGACGGAGGCCGATCTGATGGGTGTCGAGCTGATGGCGCGCGCAGGATACGATCCGCGAGCGGCGATAAACGTCTGGGAGAAGATGAATAAGCTAAACGAGAGCCATCCACTTAAATTTATGTCCACGCACCCTTCAAACGACGATCGCATCGCCGATCTAAAAGAGGTGATGCCGAAAGTCTTGCCGCTTTACGAGGCCGCCACAAGAAATAGATAGTCTTGCGATTTAAAATTTCGCAAGAGCTTGCGCGCTAAGGTTTTTTAAGTAGCAGGTTTTATCGTCGCATTTAAATTCCTTAATGGGCTTGCGCGCGGCGCTAGGATTATCCGCCGCAGCGCATAAGCTCTATCGCGATAAAATCTCGCCGCGACAAAGGCCTGCCGCAGCGCGAAATTTTAAATTACCGCAAAATTCTACGCACGGGCGCGAGGCATTTTCCATATCTTTTGGATTTTAAAGCGTTTTTAGATATAATCATAAATATTTATTTTTAAATTTCAAAGGATAAGAAATTTGGACACGGACAGTTCGGTTTTAATGTTAGTTTTAGCTTTTGTATTCATCTTTATGAATGCTTTTTTTGTTCTTTCGGAATTCTCAATCGTCAAAGTAAGAAAGTCTCGCCTCGAAGAGCTTATCAAGGATAAAATTCCAAACGCAAAGCTCGCTTTTAAAATTTCAAACTCCCTTGATACCTACCTCAGCGCCACTCAGCTAGGCATAACCATTAGCTCGCTAGCCCTCGGCTGGATCGGTGAGCCCGCGGTATCAAGACTGATCGAGCTGCCGCTAAGATCCATCGGCATAGGCGGCGGAGCGGCGGCACATACGATCGCTTTCGTCATATCTTTTACGCTCGTTACGCTATTTCACGTCGTGCTCGGCGAGCTAGTGCCAAAATCCATCGCTATTGCCAAAACCGAGAAGATCGTGCTTTTTATCTCCAGACCACTTCATATTTTTTGGATTATGTTTTTTCCGATCATCAAGGCGTTTGACTTCATCGCCGCCGTCTCGCTTAAAATCATCGGCGTAAAGCCCGCTAAAGAGAGCGAGCTCGCGCTTTCTGACGAAGAGATCAAAATCATCGCAAGCGAGAGCCTAAAAGGCGGCGTGCTCGATAGCCTAGAGACCGAGATCATCAAAAACGCCGTCGATTTCAGTGACACGGTCGCCAAAGAGATAATGACGCCGAGGCGCGATCTCATATGCCTAAATAAGCAAAAAAGCTACGATGAAAACTACGCAACCGTATTGCAGTCGAAATTTACGCGCTTCCCATATATCGACGGCAGCAAGGATAACGTCCTAGGCCTCATCCACATCCGCGACATCATCCAGCAAAAGGGAGATAAAAGCTTCGATAAGATCGTGCGCAAGCTCATCATCGTGCCTGAAAACAGCCCGATCTCTAAAATTTTACCTATGATGAATAAGCAGCGCATTTTTGCCGCGCTCGTCATCGACGAATACGGCGGTACGGCGGGATTTTTGACGATGGAAGATATAATAGAAGAAATTTTTGGCGACATCAACGATGAACACGACGCGAATGCGCAAAATTTCAAACGTATCAACGAGAATACCTTTGAGTTTAGAGGGCGTTTCGAGATCGAAGGCGTCGAGGAGGTGATGGGCATTGACTTCGACGAAGAGACCGAGCAGCTAACGATCGGCGGCTACGTCTTTAATCTCTTCGGCAGCCTACCTGAAATCGGCGATAAAATAAGCGATGAAAACTGCGACTATGAAGTGCTGCGAATGGATGGCACAAGAGTTTCGCTCGTAAAAGCGATCAAAAAAGCAGTCGCGCAGCCCCAAGAAAATGAAGAAGCTGAGAAAAATAACTAAGCCAAAGTGTAGGCTAATAACATTCCGCCCTGCGATGCTGCGCGCCGTAAATTTTAAGCGCGCTGCCACTTGCGACGCTCTCAATCCCCATCTAGGGTGAAAATTTATTCACCGCTCCCGTATAGATGCCCTAATAGCAGGCACAGGAATGCCACTCGCCTTGTAGAGCACCATAAAAGTGCTATTTATAAGTCCTCTTCATATTACAAACGAAAGGCGAAATCTACCACGAAAATTCTGCCAGAGCGGCGCTAGATAGAATTTCTTGATGAGCCTATTTTTAAATTTTGCGAGATCGCAAATTTTAAAATTTTAAAATTTCGCGGAATTTTAAAATTTCAATTGATCTAAATTTCTCGCCTAACTTAAATAGTAAGCCCTCTGTAAGCCCGAGCTAAGCAAATTTTAAATCCAAAGCCTAAGCGTAAAATTCTAAAATTATTAAAGATAAAATTTTGCCGCACAGTATCGCAGAATTAACTCTATCGATTTTAATCGTAAAATTCCGCCAATCTTGCTTTAAATATCTGCGATTTTAAATTCTAAAAATTCCTAAGTAATCAAGTCGGCACGCCTTAAAATTCCGCATAAATAAATCTTAAATTCCTTTTTGCTACCATAACGAAAATTTTTCGCACGGATGGCTTTATGACAAAACACAAATTCTCATCGCGTTGGGCTTTTATCATCGCTTGCGTGGGCTCTGCTGTAGGTATGGCAAATGTCTGGGGCTTCCCTTATAAACTCGGCACGAACGGCGGCGGCGCATTTTTGCTAATTTACGTTTTTTTCGTAGCGCTGTTTTCATACGTAGGCCTAAGCGCCGAATACGCGATCGGTCGCCGCGCCAAAACAGGCACGCTGGGCTCATACGAATACGCGTGGAAAAGCCGCGGACTGGGCGCTATCGGTAAGGTTATCGGCTGGCTACCGCTTGCCGGTTCGATGTGTATAGCAGTGGGCTATGCCGTCATCATCGCCTACGTTCTAAAAGCACTAGTCCAAGCCATAGACGGCTCGCTAATGAGCGAAAATACCGATACGTGGTTCAACTCTTTTGCCCTGACGCCCTACTCCGTGGTGCCTTATCACTGTATAATCGTCGCAGGCACGTTGCTGACGCTGTTTTTCGGCGCCAAAAGCATCGAAAAAACGAATAAAATTATGATGCCGCTATTTTTCGTGCTATTTGCGATTTTGGCGGTTAGGGTTGCGACGTTGCAAGGTGCTGCGGGCGGATATGCCTTTCTTTTCGGCGCTGATTTTACTAAGCTAGCAGATCCGATGGTTTGGATTTCTGCGATGGGACAGGCATTTTTCTCGCTATCGATTACGGGCTCAGGCATGATCGTCTATGGCGCGTATCTATCCAAGGACGAAGACGTCGTATCTGCGGCGAAAAATACCGCGCTATTTGACACGCTAGCCGCGATGGTAGCTGCGCTAGTGATGATCCCTGCAGTATTTGCTTACGGAATGGATCCGGCGGCGGGGCCTAAGCTACTTTTCGTAACTCTGCCTAAAATTTTACAAGATATGGCAGGCGGTAGAATTTTTGCGGTGATTTTATTTACCGCCGTGATTTTTGGTGGAATTTCATCGCTTCAAAATATGTTCGAAGTAGTCGCCGAATCGCTAATGCATAAGTTTCCAAGGCTAAGCCGCGCCTTCACGCTTGCGCTATTGTGCGCGATCTGCCTTGGTGCAGGCCTTGGTATGGAAGCGATAAGCTCATGGGGGCCGTGGATGGATTTCGTATCGATTTATATCATTCCGATCGGAGCGGTAATCGGCGCGATATCGTGGTTTTGGGTGATTAAGCGGAATGAAATTTTAGATGAGATCAATCTGGGCGCAGGTAGGGCCCGCGGCAAGCTCTGGTATGACATCGGACGCTTTGTCTATGTCCCGCTGGCGCTGCTTTTATGCATAATCGCGCTTAGTATGCATATTTCGTTTTGAATTAAAATCTTGCTAGATTTAGAATTAATAGTGTTCTCTCGTAATGGAATTTTAGTAAAGCACATTTATAAATCATTGCATTATCCATATAAATAATGTATAATACAATCAAAAAGGAGACAATATGACGCGATCTATAAACGTAAATTTTAGAATGGATGCCGAGCTTAAAAAAGGGTTGGAGGAAGTATGCTCTGAAATGGGGCTAAATTTAACTACTGCTTTTACAATATTTGCTAAAAAAGTATTGCAAGAACGCAAAATTCCTTTCGAGCTGACAGCAGATCCCTTTTACAGCCACGAAAATTTATCTCATCTTAAGCGCTCTTTTGACGAATTAAAGGAAAATAGCGGGATTGAGCACGATTTGTTAGAAGCGGATCGATGAAAAAAATCTGGTCGCAAGAAGCTTGGAAGGATTATTTGTATTGGCAGGAAAATGATAAAAATATCCTAAAGCGCATAAATAAGTTAATCCTAGATATAGAGCGTAACGGCTACGATTGTATAGGCAAACCCGAAGCGCTAAAGGGCAATTTATCGGGGCTTTATAGTGTTAGAATAGATGGAAAAAATCGGCTCGTATTTAGAATATCTAATGGCGCCATAGAAATAGCTCAGTGTAAAACTCACTATGGAGATAAGTAAAATACACACAAAAGCATCAATATCAAAGCGGTAGTATTTGTCCCCAAAAAACTTTCACACCAAAAAAGGCGTAGAATTTTAAAATTTTATCTTATTTTATGGCTTAAAATTTTGAAATTCAGTGCAGATTTAAAGCAGTAAATTTCAAAATTTTACCTTGGCTGTTAAAAAGAAATTTTGTCGTTAAATTTAACAACAGAAATTACTTTTTAATAAATGCCGTATCTGCAAAAGAGTATCATGAGCTGCTGCAATATTTCAAGGCGCTAAACGTAAAAATAGAAGATCGGACCGACTTTATACCGCAGGCTCAAAACAGCGGCTATTTCACCGATAAAAA
>CAUSCW010000010.1:0-48126 GCA_963530195.1 uncultured Campylobacter sp. | reverse complement strand
CAATTTTATAAAATTTACTCCATCATCGTCTTTTACTTTTACTACGATAAAGCTTACATTTTTCTCGTATGGATAGCAGAATTTTCTACATTCGATAATATCTCCGACCTCGATCTTTCCGCGAAATTTTAAGAGAGGAATGCTAAATTTTTTCATTAGATTCCTCTTTATGCGTCTATTGCGTCCGAATTTATCTCTCGGCTTTATCAATATAAAGCCTGGAATTGTTTCGTCGTAATCTTTTAATTCATCGCTACTAAGATAATTATCGGAGCATATAAATACCTCCTGGGGGCTCGCATTGATGCCAAAATTTGCTAAATTACGAATCAATTGCTCCTTGTCCACGACAAACCCCGCTTTGCTTGATAACATCTCGCTAGGAAGCTCAAAGTATCTGTTATCTTTTAAATTTAAAAGGCAAGGATTTTCTGTCCAGAAACAGCGCTCATCGCAGACCATAAGCTCATCGTCGTTAAATTTTATAATATCGCCTCTTTGTAAATCATTGTCGAAGGTTGATATTGGTAAGATGGTCATTTAAAGTCCTTTTTGCTTGCTAGATTAAACATGTTCATAATAAATTTTCGTTATTTGTAATCGCTAAATTACACCTCTATAACCACATCTTTATACTTTTCATAAAGCCTCGGCTTTAAAATTTTATCACGATACTCTTTGCCCGCATTAGTCATACATATCCAATGGCTAAATCTGCTCCAAGTGTTAGGGTCTTTCCAAGTTATCTCTGCTTGGGGAGTTATTTTGTCCTCCTCTAAAAATTTATATCCAAAAAAGAAATTATCTCTAAAATAGACCCACTTCTCATAAAGCGACATACCTAGATCGATCTTGGATAAATTCGTATCGAAGTCAGCCCATTTCTTTCTTAAATTTCCGCGCTCTATGCCGAAGTCTATCATACCCCCTAAAAACAGCTGACCCATTACTCCGAAATACTCTCCCGCGTATGTCGGATAGGCTGAAATTTCAGGATTATCTTCGTCCGCTAGCTTATAGTCGCTTTGGATAATCCAATGTAGTTCAAACCATTCGTACCAATCAAAGATTTCATATTCAATGTAATCCAAAATATCTTTTTTTCTGGTACCGGGAATTTGAGCTAATATGCGAATAAACGAATCCATCCAGCAATCAAATCCTAAAGCCTTATAAAGTTCTTCATCTTTGTTAAAAACCCAGCCGTATAGTTCATTCGGTTTTAAAATTTTAAATTTCATAGTATCTCCTTTTTAAATTTAATCGGTTGGCGATATAAATTTACCTCATCGATCTGTTTAATTGATCTCATATAAACTCGCTAATATAAAAATTATTTGATTCCGAGAGTTTAGGCATACTTTTTATTATTTCATCTAAATCGACGCTCTTTATTTCGGCGCAATTTTTTAGATCGCCGCAGATGCCGATAAAAACAAGATCGCCGCTGTTTTTGCCTATAAATTTACCCTTTGCGTAATAGCCGCCTTCAAATCTTTCATAGGCTATATAATATAATATTTGCTTTAAAATTTCACTTTGATCCAGCTTGAAATAGGTGCAGAATTTCACGCCCTCTATATCTTGCGATATGTCAGCGGCGCCTACGGGGCTTTTTTCATATTTTTTAAGATCTATTTTTCCGATATCGTCCTCATCTCCTTCGCCGATTACTCCAAGCATGCGAAAATCCCTATCTATCTCGCCGTAAATATCAAAAAATAGATAGCTGCCCTTAAAGCTTTTATAGGCGAATTCCTTTACAGCGTCCTTAACAATTTCGATATTTGCAAGCGTAACTTCGGTCTTTTTGCAAGATTCGTTTTTTATCTCGACTTCGATCATTTAAGTTCCTTTATCTGCCTTGTTTAATTTAAATTTTTCCAATCTTCTTTCTTTACGCCGAATTCAAATTCCGCCTGCTTAAACGCACCCTCTATGCTTTCATGATAGGTATCGGTTTGCTCCTTCTCCGATTTGTCGAGATAGAACAGATAAAATCCGCTGTCGCCATCGTATTGAACGATGCTTAAAGCAAACGGCTGCGGTAAAATTTTATTGCCGTCGTAATGAGTAGTATTTCCAGTGGCTACGAAGCTCTTTTTACTATCTTTCAGATAAATTTTATATAGCTCTTTCATAATGCTTTCGCTAAATTTTAATCCGTTAGCCATTTTACCACGTATTCGAGTAATTCCTCTAAATTCTCGGCTCCACAACTTCCTTTGAGTTCGTTTTCCATGGCATTGATGAAAAACCAATCCTCGTCATCTCTATCGATATTTATTTTGATCGGCTTTTTCCCGCTCTCGCCATCGATTTTAATCAACCAACCGGGATTATCGACCGTTTTTAGCGTAAGGCCATATTCATGCTCCCATTCTCCGTCGCATTTGGAAGCATACCAGTTTTGTATGAGTTTTAGATTATTCATTGCTCCTCCTTTAATTTTATAAATTTTAAAATTCTCGATTTATTAGGCTTTGATATTGCAATTGAAGCAGGGCTTCTTTGCTATTTAAATTTAATCGCTTATTAAAAATTTCTTTTTCAAGCCATCTTTATTTACGGTGATTATCTTCGAGTTCGGAATATTTAAAAATTTTATAGCTTTTTCATCCAGTTCGGACAATGGCTCCTCAAGATTAAATTTAGTTTTATAGTAATATAGCGAAAGATCTCTTTTATTGCCCTGATCCATAAGCTGCATTATGCACTTATCGTTTGGATACCCACTATCATAGCGGTTTATCATCATAAACGCCTCGCAGCTTTTATGAAACGGAAAGCGACCGAAATTAAAAAGATTGCCGACGAGCTCAAATACAAGGACAAAAAACAGAAATAAAATGAATAGCTTGATCATTCTGCGTTTCATTGCGGCGTTTCCTAAATTTTGAAATCAAAAATTCGTTTGTGTTTTAAATACATAAACGATATTTGCGCTCAAGTCGCGGGTGTGCCCAAGCGCTAGTCATAGCGGTCGGGCGCAAAATTTACGACGCTATCTCGCTTTTTGCCGCGCCGGTTGCGGCAGACTCGCTTTCGTCCATAATGATGAGCTGTTTTGCGCGCTTGATCTTGGCATCGTCGCGAAACGCCGCGCGCACCTTGTCCATACCAGTGTAAAATTCCTTCATCAAAACAAGGCACAAATACGCGCCGAATTCCGTCGTACGGATGATCTCGCCCTCGATTCGCACGGCTCCTGCTAGCCTTAGCAGGCTAAGTTCTCTACCCAGTTCGCGGCGCAAATTTAGATCGTTTGCGGCGTTAAATTTAGCGATATCGATCTCGCCGTTAAAAAGCTCGGTCAAAAAGAGGTATTTCGCGCGCTCGGATCTGCTAAAATCGCAGGTGGCGATGACGGTACTTTCGTTTTTGCGCACCCTGCTTGCGTAGTCTTCGAGGTTGAACGCATTTACGAGCAGCCTGCCGCCTAGGAAACTAAACGCGCCGCTTCCGATGCCTACGTATTCGTGGTTTGTGCCTACATACTCGTCGTTGATGTTTGATTTTTCGCGAGCGAAAGCCCATGCGTTGCTGCGGTGCCAGCTAGAAAATTCCTTGCAGATGATGGAGTAAAACTCCTCCTCGTGATCTACATTGCTAACGCCGAGGCTTCGCGCTATTTGATCGCGCATTAAAGGCGATTTCATCAGCGGATACAGCGTAATCTGCTCCGGTTTTACCGCTTTTGCCGCTTCAATGTCGCGAAGTAAAATTTCGCGAGTTTGAAACGGAAAGTTAAAAATCAGATCCAGACTTAAAATCGGTAGAATTCCGACTGCTCGGGATAGCTTTTCTTGCAAAATTTCGCCCGAGCCGAATTTGTCATAGCGCGAAGCTTTGCGTAAAATATCGTCATCAAAGCTCTGAACCCCCACGCTTAGGCGGTCTATTAGCCCGCGAAATCGCAGCAAGCTCTCAGGCTCGATGTGGTTGGGATCGCTCTCACACGAAACCTCTTTAATGCTAAAAAGCGACTTGGCAAGCTCCAGCGTGCGCGCTAGCTCATCTTCGTCGATGAGCGTCGTGCCGCCGCCTACATAAAGCGTCTCAAAGTCGTAGCCTGCGTCTTTCGTGCGCTGCATTTCGGTGCGTAGTGCGCTGAAATACGCCTTGCACGCACCGCGCTCGTAGGCGTATTTATGAAAGGAGCAGTACGGACAAAACGTGTGGCAAAAGGGCACGTGCATGTAGAGCATATATTTTTTATCTGGGTTTGGAATTTTAGCGATATTTTCCTGCGTGATGTCGATTCTAAGGGAGTTGTATAGTGATTTTTGCATAGTGTCGGCGGCATATTTTTTGGCGAAGCTATGCACCATTTGACTGATAAAATTCATAAAACTTTAACCTTTTTTAAACTTAAAAACTAATTTTTGAAGTTTATCGAAAACTAACTTATAAATTTATCAATAATTCAATAAAAAGCGTAGCGCCGCCATATATATTAGCGTAGGAAGCGCTATCGTCGCGAGCGAATTGCGAAATTTAGCATGCACGACAAACGCCATAATCAGGCAAAATAGCAGCATCGTCGTTTGCAGCGCGTCCGCGCTAAAAGCCCGCTCGCCAGAAAAGCTAGGCAGCATCGTCTTAAGCGCGTAGATCGTCAAAACGACCATTATCAAAAGTCCGGAGTTTTTCTGCAGATACGCCAGATTTGGACTCGCGGTCTTTTTCTTAAAAAGAAACAGCGGCAAAAATCGCGTCAAAATCGTAGCGAGCGAGGCTAGAAAGATATAGGGCAAAATTTCCACTACCTGCTCCTTTTTAGGAATTTTCGCAGTCTGCGTCCCGCGTGCGAAGGTCGCTCGAAGTATTTACGAAAGAGCAGCAGTACCGCAATGCCGAAAATCAGAGTGCCGAATAAAAAGTATTTTGTAGGAAAGATAAAAAGCCCCGCAAACGCGCAGGCAAAGCCCAGAAATAGCACTTTATATTGCGGATTTGCTTTGAAAACCTCATAGGTTAGCATCGCAAAAAGCGCCGTCAGGCTAAACTCGACCCCGCTAAAATCAAGCTTTAAGTTTGCTCCCAAAACAGCCCCTGCAACGACGCCCGCAACCCAGTAGGATTGATTTAAAACCGCGGTTAGATTATAGAGCAGATCAAGCTCTTTTAGCCTTTGCGGCGTTACGGGTCGCTCGCCGCTAAGCTCCTCGGGACGCAAAAATGCGCGCGCTTTCAGCAGCGCAAAGGTTTCATCTGTAAGGGCATATACGGCGTAAATTTTATGACGCACGAAGCGCAGCTCGTCCAGCAGCGACATCGTGTAGAAAAAATGGCGGAAATTTAGCAAAAACGCCACGACGAAGGTATCTACGAGCGAGGCGTGGGTTGCGATGAATGCGATCAGCACGAACTCCACGCTGCCTGCGTAGATCAGCAGCGAGGTTAGCGCCAGTGCCCATACGGGCAGGTCTTGGCTGATGCCGTAGATACCAAACGCCAGCCCCAGCGGTACGTAGCCCATCATCACGGCAAGGGTCGATCTGAAAATTTCAAATTTACTCATAGCTTTCCTAAATTTAAAAGCGCGATTGTAGCTAAAATTTTATTAAATTTTTACGGGGCGCGCAGGCGGGATCTGCGCCGCTGCGAGCCGGTTTTGCGCTGTAGCGCGTCGCAAGAGGAGCTGTAAAATTTACTCGGTTCGCCGCCGTAAAATTTTAAAATTTAGCCTGTGTAGAAATTCGTGAAATTTTAAAATTTAAGGGAGCGGATTTTTAAATTTAGCCTAAAATACGTGGCGCAAAAGTACAAATGCAAACGCCGAAAGCAGCGCCGAGACGGGTAGGGTGATGATCCACGCTAGCCCGATCGGCTTCATCAGCGACCAGTTCGTGCTGTGATTTACCAAGCCGATACCCAAAATCGCGCCGATTAGCACGTGGGTCGAGGAGATCGGCAGCCCCAGCACCGATGCCGCCATGACGACGATGGCGCTTGCGAGCTCGGCACTAAAGCCCGAGGCTGGGTGAATTTTCGTAAGATTGGTGCCTACGGTGGCGATTACCTCTTTGCCGATGAACCAAAGTCCCGCTATGAGGGCTACTGCAAACATTATCATAATCTGCTGCGGCACGGGAGTGGAAGGATTGATACTATTTGTAGCCATCGTATCGATGATGGCGGCGAACGGGCCCACGGCGTTTGCGATATCGTTGCTGCCGTGCGAAAAGGCAAAGCCGCTAGCGGTGAGCACCTGTAGCCAGCTAAACATCAAAAAGGTCGATTTGTTCAGATCCGAGCGGCGCAGGGTTTTTGCGAAAATAAACATCAAAAGCCAGGTAATCAGCGTCGACATACCGATGACGAGGTAGTTATAAAAATTCGTCAGCCTAAAATCTAGATTATGCAGCCCCTTAAATATCAGCATCGCCGAGATTACGAAAGCTCCGATACCGGCTACGGCTGGAATTCCGTACTCTAGGGCTTTGTGGGATTTTAGCTTCTCTTTTTTCGCGTCAAGCTCGATCACCTTTTTATAATACTCGCTATCCAGCTCGCTTGGATCAAAATCGGGATCGCGCATCGCGTAGATATCGTGATTTAGCGCCTCTGCATAGGCGATCTTTTGAATGTCGTCCAGAGTCTCGAAGGTCTTTTTGTGAAGCTTTCGAAGGGATTTTTTTTCGCGCTTTATGCGGTCGATCTTTATTTGAGCGTAGCGGTTGTAATCCAAAATATAATGTTTGATGAGCCAGAAAATTCCAAAGGAGATCACGCCGCCCAAAATCGGCGATAGCACCCAAGAGATCGCTATTTTACCGATCTTATCCCACTGCACGAGCCACAATGCGGAAGATTCTGCGGTATTAAGCAGGGCGCCTAGCGTAAGCCCCGAGCCCACGATACCGCCGATGATCGCATGAGTAGTGGATACGGGCAAACCCTTTCTGCTGGCAAAAAGTAGCCATGCGCCCGCCGCAAAAAGCGCGCTCATCATTACATAGATAAAATCCCTAGGATGCACGTCCATTTTGCTAAGATCGATTATGCCGCTGCGGATCGTCGAGGTTACTTCGCCGCCTGCGATTACCGCGCCGCTTGCTTCAAATACCGCCGCGATACAAAGGGCTTGCGCGATGCTAAGAGTGCCGCTTCCGACGCTGGTGCCGAAGGAATTTGCCACGTCGTTTCCGCCGATATTAAAGGCCATAAAAATGCCCAAAAATACCGAAACTAAAAATAGCATTTTATCGCCGCTTCCTATAAAACCGAATCCCCAGATAAGAAAATAGATTGTTACGCCGCAGAATATGCCGTAGAAAATGAGACTTATCTTGCTAGATTTCATAGCTCTCCCTTAAAATCCGCGAAATTTTACCACACGCGCCTTAATCCCCACTAAATCGCACGGGCGAGGTATATAAATTTTAATTTTAAAAGCGAATTTAGTGGCGCGCGCTAAGCTTTATTAAATCAATACTTCGTTACAATCCACATTAAATTTTAAAACCGAGGCGAAAAATGTCTAGAATTCCGCTGCAAAGCCCGTATTTCGGAATATTCGTAATGCTAATCCTAGCTTTTTGCGTCTTTTCGCTCATCGTTAAACTATCCTCTTTGGTAGGCTCGCGTTTGGCAGACAGGCGTGACGAACGGCTAAAGGGCGAAATTTACGAAAGCGGCCCCGAAGCCGTCAAGCAGCCCAACCGAATGAACTCCCACTTTTTTTTAATAGCCGTGCTTTTCATACTTTTTGACGTCGAGATTATCTTTATGTTTCCGTGGGCGGTAAATTTTAAAATTTTAGGCGTGTTCGGGCTTGTAGAGATGGCGTTTTTCATTGTATTATTAGGCATCGGTTTCATCTACGCCTGGAAAAAAGGAGCGCTAAATTGGCAGAGCATAAGATAAACTACGCGCGCGAAAACGGGCTTCCCGTAGTTCTTACCACCGTCGATAAGCTCATTGCGTGGGGCAGAAGTAACTCTTTGTGGGCGATGACGTACGGGCTTGCTTGCTGTGCGATCGAGATGATGGCGGCGGGCGCGGGCAGATTTGACTTTGACCGCTTCGGCACGATATTTCGCGCAAGCGCCAAGCAATCGGATGTGATGATAATCGCAGGCACGCTTAGTAAAAAGCACGCCGAGTTTACGCGCCGTCTATACGACGCGATGCCCGAGCCCAAATGGGTTATCAGTATGGGTAGCTGCGCCAATACCGGAGGGATGTTTAATACCTACGCTACGGTGCAGGGCTGCGACCGCATAGTGCCCGTGGATATCTATATCCCCGGATGCGCGCCGCGCCCCGAGACGCTGCAGTTTGCGCTGATGGTGTTGCAAAAAAAGATCCGCACCCAAACTCCGCGCCGCGCACAAAAGGCAAAAAGGCTGATCTGATGAGAAAATTTAATCCCAAAGGCGATCAGAGTAAAAAAAATTACTACAAAGACAGATTTTTTATCCCCGAGGAAACGCCTAAATCCAGCGCAAACGAGAGCGATTTCAAAGACGATCTGGACGCGCTTGAAGGCGTTCAAATTTTAAACTCATACGTAGAATTTAACACTCTCGTACTCTACGTGGAGCCCGCGCAAAATTTAGCGGCGCTGCGTGCGCTTAAGGGCGCGGGATATGAAATTTTATGTGAGCTAAGCGGCGTGGATTTTACCGAGGCTCGCGGCGGCATCGAGGTTTTTTATCAGCTTTTGGATATCAAAAGGGCGCGCCGCGCGCGGCTAAAGTGCTTCGTGCCGAATGAGAGCTTTTTACAAAGCGCTGCGGGCATCTACAAAAGCGCGAACTGGGCGGAGCGCGAACTATACGATATGATGGGCGTTTGGATTGAAAATCATCCAAATTTAGCGCGCCTAATAATGCCCGATGATTGGTTCGGACACCCGCTTTTAAAGTCCTATCCGTTGCAAGGAGACGAGTTTGCCAAGTGGTACGAGGTGGATAAAATTTTTGGGGTTGGCGCGCGCGAGCGGATCGGCGAAGAAAACCGAAATTCCGCATTCGTGGATGAAAAAGATACCTTTAACTTTACGCGGCTCTATCATGAGGGCGGTTACGGCGAGCTGCGGCCGCAAGAAAAAAATTTACAAGAATATCAAGAAGAGGGCGGCGTGCGTTTCGTAAAACGCGTTAAACGCGGAATTTACAAGATCATCACAAAGAGAAAATAATGCAAAATCCAAGCAAGCTAAGACCGTTTTTCGAAAACATCGAGTACGAGCGCGAGGGCGCGAATATGATCTTAAATTTCGGTCCGCAGCATCCAAGCGCGCACGGCCAGCTAAAGCTCGTGCTGGAGCTTGACGGCGAGCGTATCGTGCGCGCCCGCCCGAGCGTAGGCTATATGCACCGAGGCATCGAAAAGATGGCGGAAAATATGATCTACGCGGAATTCGTTCCCGTAACAGACCGCGTCGATTACATCGCATCAGGCTCGAACAACTACGGCTTTTGCGCCGCGGTTGAGAAGCTCTGCGGCATTGAAGTGCCGCGCCGCGCGCAGATCATTCGCACGATCTTGCTGGAGCTTAATCGCATTAGCTCGCACCTTCTGTTTTTGGGTACGCACGCGCTTGACATCGGCGCGATGACGGTGTTTCTCTACTGCTTTCGCTCGCGCGAATACATACTTGATCTCATAGAGAAATACTGCGGCGCGCGCCTTACGCACAATAATATCAAAATCGGCGGCGTCTTTTTGGATCTGCCTAACGGTTGGCTAGAAGAGATGTTGAAATTTTGCGACGAATTCCCGAGCGATATTAAAGAATTTGAAGATATGCTCGATACGAATAGAATTTGGCTGATGCGAACCGAGGGCGTGGGCGTGATCTCGCACGAAGATGCCCTTAGCTGCGGCTGTAGCGGAGTGAGCTTGCGCGCTAGCGGGCATGCGTGGGATATCCGCAAAGAAGAGCCCTATCTCATCTACGACGAGCTTGATTTCGACGTGCCGTATGCGAGCGAGGGCGACTGCTACGCGCGATATAAGTGCTATATGGCGGAGATGCGAGAGAGCCTTAAAATTTTGCGCCAGTGTGCGAATCTCTATCCGTTGAGCGATCCGCAAATTTTAGCGATCGACCCCGCTTACGTAAATCCTAGCAAAGAGCAGATCATGACGCAAAACTACTCGCTGATGCAGCATTTCGTGTTAGTCACTCAGGGCTTACGCCCACCCGTGGGCGAAATTTACGCCGCGAGCGAGAGTCCTAAGGGCGAACTTGGATTTTATATCCGCTCGATGGGCGAAAGCCGCCCGTACCGCCTTAAGATCCGTACGCCGAGCTTTTGGCATTGCGCGGTCTATGAGGAAATTTTACCGGGGCAGTATCTTGCCGACGCCGCGGCGATCATCGGCAGCACTAATATTATCTTAGGCGAGGTGGATCGATGAAGCGCTACGATTTAAGGCATCTGGGCGATAAATTTTTAAACCGCATGGGCGAAATTTTAAAAAATTCCGCTCGCGGCGAGACGATGATCTTTATGTTTGAGATGGGCGATTTCAGCGCGGTTCAGAAGAGCGCCGATCTGGTGGAGGGGCTAAATTCCACGCTTTTAAGCTCGATCCGCTATAACCAAGTAGATTGGATGGTCGTCGCCAAAAAGGGGAGAGGATGAAAATTTTAAATTTCGCGTCGCTGCTTAGCCTGCAAAATCCCGCGCTCGCAGAAGATTTTAAGAGCGCTGAAATTTTAAGCGTATCGCCGCTGCAAGATCCGTATCTTCCGGGCGAGTTGATAAAATGCGAGATCGGCGCGCAAAGCTTCGTGCTGGCGCTAATCTGCGCTAGTTTTTGCGACGAGCCCTATTTTGCGGAGCTTGATCTGGAGTATCTAAGCGGCGAAAGCAGCGTGGGCGAGGAGGAGATCGAGCAGATCGCGGAGTTTTTACGGGGAGGCTGCGACGCGCTATTGATCGACGACGCGCTTATTAAAACCCATCCCGACGCCGAAAATATCAAAGCTTTTATATCTCTCATAGCGGCGAAGTTCGGGGTTAAAATTTTAAGCTTACGCGGCGAGCAAGTAGATTTGGGCGCGCAAGAGCGGGCAAATTTAAGCCCCCTTAAAGAGCCTGAGAATTTCGACGGCGCCGTGGTTTTCAAACACGATGCGGACGAGCGGCTCATCGGCGGAAGGTATTTTTGCATGGTCGCAAAGATCAAGGGCGGCGATCGCGTCCGTATCAAAACGCCGCACCTAAATTTAGAAAAAGAATTTATTTTGGATGAGGAGCTAAAGGGCACGATCGCGCTTTTGGGCTCGGGCGGGCAGGGCTTTGGCGGTTATAATTTCGAACTCGCAGAAATTTCTAAGGTTTAAAATGGCAAAGATCACGATCGACGGTAAAGTTTGCGAGTGCGACGAGGGTGAGTATATCTTGCAGGTAGCGCGTCGCTGCGGCGTTTTTATCCCTGCGCTTTGTTATCTAAGCGGCGGCACGCCGACGCTCGCATGCAGGCTTTGTATGGTCGAAGCGGACGGCAAGCGCGTATATAGCTGCAACGCCAAGGCCAAGGACGGCATGGTCGTTTACAGCCGCAGCCCCGAGATCGACGCCGAGCGCGAGGCGATCACGCAGGTTTATTGTATTAACCATCCGATGGCGTGCGGGGTTTGCGATCAAAGTGGCGAGTGCGAGCTTCAAAATTTAGCCCATCTGATGCGCACGAATACCCAAAGTTACGCTATCCGCGATACGGCGCGCGAGGTGCAGGATTGGGGATATTTGAGCTACGATCCTAGCCTTTGCATCGTTTGCGAGCGCTGTATCACCGCCGCGAAGGACCGCTTGGGCGTAGATGCGTTTAAGCTCGTTCCACGCGGCGGAGACGCGCCGAGTAAGGAGCAAAAGGACGCGATGCCCAAAGACGCCTACGCCGTATGGAACAAACTTCAAAAAAGCCTAATCGCGCGGGTAAATGAAAATGATGATTGCGTAAACTACGGCGAGAGCGCGGCGGTCTGCCCGACTGGGGCTTTGGTGGAGAGCGCGTTTAAATACGTCTCAAACGCCTGGGAGCTGCGTCAAATCCCCGCTTCCAACCCGCACAGCAGCGATTGCGAACTGCTTTATTACGAGATCAAGCGCCGCGGTATAGGCGACGCACGTGAAAAAATTTATCGCGTTAGCAGCGACATAAATTTTAGCGTCCTGCATGCAGGAGCGCGCTTCGGCTGGGATTTTTCAAACGAGCGGGCGAGCAAAAACGAAGCGGTTTTTAACCGCATCGTGCGCGGCATCGAGGACGGCGAGATCAAAAATATCAAATTTAATAGCTTCATTACCAACGAAGAAGCGCGGATTTTAGAGCTTTTGCGGCAAAAATTTAAGCTCGCTCTGATTAACGACGAAGCGCTTGCGTATCAAAAATTTTTGCGCGAATTTTCTAAGCTTAGCGGCACGAAATTTTATAATGCGGATTCGCAGACGGTTAAAAATAGCGATTTCATCGTTGTTTGCGGCACGTTTTTACGTAGCGACGCGCCAAATCTGGGCTATGCGGTAAACAGCGCCTGCAAGCTAAATAAGGCAAGCGGGATCTATTTTCATCCGTTTTGCGACGAGGGCATTAAGGGCTTTGGCAAAAATTTCATCCATCAGCCGCACGCTGCGGGCTTGGAGGCACAGATCCTGCTTTGGATCTTGCAAAAGTTTGGGCGCGATCTGCCTGAGTGGCTGGATGCGAAACTTGCGGCGGAATTTGAAATTTCGCGCGCCACAGCGAAGGGAAATTTAGACGAGAAATCCGCAGATTCGCAAAATTCTGAGAATTCTGCGGAGGCAAATGGCTCTGGGAACGTTGCGAGTGCGAGCGGTGCCGAAAAATCCGCAAGTGCTGACGGCGCTGAAAATTCCGCAAAAAATTCCGCGCAGAATTCCGAAAATCCCGCGGAAAGTAAAATTTCAAATTTTGCCCGCGCGCTGGGTCTGGACGAGCAAAAAATAGATGAAATTTTGGCTAAAAAGGAGCGTTTTTCGCTTATCATCGGCGAGGATTTTATCCGCACGCCAAATAGCGCCACGCTTGCGCGTCTAGCGGGCTTGGTGCAGCGCTACACGCCATTTAAAGTACTAGTGGTGCCGCCGCGCACGAACAGTCTGGGCGTCGCGCTCATCTGTGAGCTTAGCGCGCAAGAAAATGCGGGCGAGACGCTAGGCTACAATGAAGCGGGCGATATTAGTTTCGGCGTACTAGAAGCGGATCTGGACGCGCCTAGCTTGGTGCAGCAGGAAGGGACATTTACGAATTACGACAAGCGCGTGGTGCCTACCAATGCGGCGCTTGATTATGGCGGTTACGAGCTAAACGATATCGCCTGTGCGCTGGGAGTTTGCGCGGAACACGCGATCAGCTATACGTCAAGCTTGGGCGCGGATTTTGAGCCGATTAAATTTGACGATTTAGAAAATTTCTACGACAACGGCGGCGCAAACCACCGCGGATATGAGCTGCGAAATGAAGAGTTTGCCGCTAGCGAGGAGGAGTTTAAAATTTCGCCTTCCGCGCCGCTTAGAGCAGGCGAGGGCGAAATTTTAATCTATGAGGCAAATCCGCTGCATCAATTCAATAAATTTAGCGGAGCAAGTAGCGGGCTGGGCGAAGCGGGTGCACTGTATCTAAGCCCCGGCATCGCCGAAACTCTGGGCTTAAGCGCGGGCGACGTCGTTAAAATTTACCAAGCAGACGATGCGGGGCATAATGAAAAAACTAGCGGCGCGGGCAAAACGAGTGCCGCTAATGATAAAAGCGGTGCTGCTCATGCGAAAAAAACGGATCGCGCAAGCGCCGCGCATAAAGCCGGCGGCGCCGGCGATGAAAACAGCGAAAGCGGCGCAACTGGGCTCGTAAGCTTAAACCGCGAAATCGTCGCTAGCGTAAAGACCGATCCAGGCTTTAGCGGGGTGTATCTGCCGTATTTTGACGAGAAACTAGGCGGCGAGATATTTTTCAAAACCTCACGCTACGCAAGCGTGAAAATCGATAAAATTCCAAAGGAGAGGGCAGATGAGCGATAGTGCATTTTATTTCGTAGCCACCGTCTTAAAGGCGCTCGTGATTTTAGCCGTCATCGCGCTGCTCTCGGGGCTTGCAACCTATGCCGAGCGCAAGGTGCTTGCCTTTATGCAGCGTAGGATCGGGCCCTCTATGGTCGGGCCTGCGGGGCTTTTGCAGGTGGGCGCGGATATGATAAAGCTTTTTACCAAAGAGGACGCGATCCCTGCGCGGGCGAATAAGCTTCTTTTCAAAATCGCGCCGATAATATCGGCTACGGGCGCTTTCGTGGCGCTTTCGGTAGTGCCGCTACTGCCGGAGTTTACGATCGGCGGGCGAACCATCCAGCCGATTTTAAGCGATATAAATGTGGGAATTTTATTCCTGCTCGGAGCTAGCGGCACCTGCGTTTACGGATTGCTAATCGGAGGGCTTGCGAGCTACAATAAATGGGGCACGATAGGCGCGTTTCGCGCGTTTTTGCAGATCACCTGCTTTGAGGTGATAAACGGCCTTAGCCTAATCCCTATCGTGATGATCACGGGCTCGCTCTCGCTTATCGACATCGTAAGCGCGCAAAGCGGCGGCATCGACAAGTGGTTTATCTGGAAAGAGCCCGTCTGCTTCGCGCTCTTTCTCATCGCAGCCTTCGTCGAGTGCAACCGCACGCCGCTGTGCCTTACCGAAAACGAAACCGAGATCGTAGCGGGCGCCGGTACGGCGTATTCTGGCATGCGCTGGGGTATGTTTTTTATCGGCGAATACGCTAATATCATAACCTACTCCGTCGTTACGACGCTACTGTTTTTGGGCGGATTCAACGCGTTTTGGTTTATCCCTGGCGGCGTTATGATGGTGTTAAAATCAAGCCTCGTGTTTTTCTGCTTCCTATGGGCGCGCGCGGCGTGGCCGCATCTACGCCCCGATCAGCTGATGGGGCTTTGCTGGAAAGTCTGCATGCCGCTAGCTCTTGCTTGCGTGCTAATTACCGCGCTAGCGATCGTTTAAGGAGGGTGCGATGGCAAGATACGCCCAGATCGATAAACGAACCCCTATTAAATCCGGTGGTGATAAGCTTCGCAGATTCCTAACCCGCACCTTTAGCGGCGAGCTTTTCGTGGGGCTGTGGGTGGTGCTAAAAAATATGTTTAAGCGCGGCGGCTCGCACACGCTTCGGTATCCTATGGAAAAATTTGTTATGCCGCCTAGATATCGCGGCGTGCATAAGCTAATGCGCCTGCTCGAAAGCGGTAGCGAGCGCTGCATCGGATGCGGCTTGTGCGAGAAGATCTGCGTGGCGAACTGCATCGCGATGGAGACCAGCCTCGGCAGCGACGGCCGCAAAAAGGTAGATAACTACTCGATAAATTTAGGGCGCTGCGTCTATTGCGGGCTTTGCGCGGACGTCTGCCCCGAGATCGCTATCGTGCACGGCTGCGAATATGAGCTTGCTAGCGAACAGCGAGCCTACTACGGCTTTAAAGAAGATTTTTTAATCCGCGGCGAAAATTTATGTCTAAACGGCGCGGCGCAGGAGTTTGCGGGCTACGGCAGCCTAGATGAAAACGCAGGCGCGCGGATCAAGGTGACGCCGAACGCTTATATAAAAAGCGACGCCGCAAGCGACGAGCTAAGCTTAAAGAGTGCGGATTCAAATTTAAAAAATAGCGCCGCGGAAAGCTCTAAAAAAGAGGGCGCCGCTAGCGATAAAATTCTATTTTCAAAGGGCGCGGGCTTAAGCGGCGAAATTTTAGCCGAGCGGCAAGATGTCGGGCGGGCAAGCTTAAAGGAAAGCTCCGCCGCGGACGCCGAAAAGCCTAAAGAAAATTCCGTTACGGACGCTCAAAATTCCGCGCCTGATTCGCAGCGAAATTCCAAAGAAAATCCCGCCTCTCAAAGTACCGAAAATTCCGCTATGGGTAGTAAAAATTTTGCGGAGAATTCTAAAGAAAATTTCGCTCCGCAGAGCGCCGAAGATTCCGCCGCTCAAAGTAAAAATTTTAAAGAGAATTCGGTTGCGCCGCACGTCGAGAATTCCACAGGCGGTCTTGCTACGAACGACGATTCTGCGGAAAATTCCAAAGAAAATTCCGCCACGCAAGACGCGGGGAGTTCCGCCGCACGAGGTAAAAAATCTAAGGCAAATTCTAAAAAGAATTCCGCTGCAGACGCCGAGAATTCCACGCAAAGCTCCGCGCCGGATTCCTCAGCGCAGGGGGAGGAGCAATGATACAAACGCTTGCATTTTATTTTTTCAGCGCGGTTTGCCTGGCGCTTTTCGGCATTAGCATTTTTAGCAAAAACGTCCTTTACGCCCTTAGCGCGCTGGCCGGCGGCATGGTCTTTATGAGCGGATTTTTCTTCTTGCTGGACGCGGAGTTTTTGGGCGTAGTGCAGATCATAGTCTACACTGGCGCCGCGATCGTGCTTTACGGCTTCGCGCTGATGTTTTTGGGCGCGGATAAAAACGTAAGCGAGCCGAAAAAGGGGGCAAGGCTATTTTTCGCGCTTAGCGGCGTGATCGCATTTTTGCTCGTGATTATCGTGCTCGGTGCGGTGGTCGCAAACAACGTAGAAACGCTTAAAATTTTAAACACCGATGATACCGAGGCGCTTGGGATGATTATCTTTACGAAATATCTGGCGATTTTCGAGCTTGCCGCCGTGATGCTGCTCGTGGCGATGATCTGCGCTATCGTGCTTGCGCATAAGCAGATGGACGCAAGCCTGAGTTACGAAGAGAGCGAGGGGTAAAATGGGTCTAAATCACTATCTGATCGTCGCTGCGATGATGTTTGGGCTCGGGCTTGCGGGTATGATGAAGCGAAGAAATTTGATAATGCTCTTTTTTTCGAGCGAAATTTTATTAAACGCCGCAAATTTAGCCCTTGTCGCCGTGGCGAAATTTTACGACAATATAAACGGCGAAATTTTTGCGCTTTTCATCGTGGCGATCGCCGCGAGCGAGATGGCCGTGGGGCTTGGGCTGCTCATCTTGTGGTATAAGAAAACGGGCAGCATCGAACTTGACAGTTTCGTAAATTTTAAAAATCCTTCTAAGGACGGGTCGGATGCTTGATACCGTTTTTGTATGGCTCTTAATCGCCCTTTTCGCACCGCTTGCCTCGGCGATCTTCGCAGGCGTTTTCATTCGCGCCAAAGATAAGATGTTTATCGGCGTAATCTGCTCGGCGCTGGTGATTTTAAGTACTATCGCGTCGCTTGCTTTGATGGAGCTCGTCTCTGACAACCGCCTAATCAGCGTAAATTTAGCCGATTTCATAAGCACGGGATTTTTGGACGCAAAATTTAGCTTTCTCATAGATAGCGTAAGTGCGGTGATGATGGTGGTCGTAGGCATCGTTTCCAGCGTCGTGCACGTGTATTCGATCTACTATATGTGGGATGATGAAAACTTCGCTAAATTTTTCAGCTTCCTGGGGCTTTTCGTTTTTTCGATGCTGGTTTTGGTAACGAGCGATAATTTTTTAGGACTTTTCATCGGCTGGGAGGGGGTCGGACTCTGCTCGTGGCTGCTAATAGGCTTTTGGTACGACAGGAGCAATTACAGCTGGTGCGCCAACGAAGCTTTCATAATGAACCGCATCGCAGACCTTGGGATGTTGCTTGGAATTTTTCTAATATATTTAAATTTCGGCTCGTTGCGGTACGAGGTGGTGTTTGCGAACGCAGCGAGCTTGGAGCCTGAAATTTTAACCCTGATCGCCGCACTTTTATTTATCGGTGCGATGGGCAAGAGCGCGCAGTTTCCGTTTCATACTTGGCTTGCCGACGCGATGGCGGGTCCGACGCCCGTATCTGCGCTTATTCACGCAGCGACGATGGTTACGGCGGGCGTTTATCTGGTGATCCGCGCAAACGCAATTTTCGTGCTCGCGCCCGAAGTAAGCGGCTTTATCGTCTGCCTAGGCGCTTTTGTGGCGGTCTTTGCGGCGTCGATGGCGCTAGTTCATAACGATCTTAAAAAGATCATCGCCTACTCCACGCTTTCGCAGCTTGGCTATATGTTCGTAGCCGCGGGGCTCGGGGCGTATTGGATCGCGCTATTTCATCTGGCGACGCATGCGTTTTTCAAAGCGCTTCTATTTTTGGGCGCGGGTAACGTAATGCACGCGATGAAGGATGATCTAAATATCCAAAATATGGGCGGATTATATAAGTTTATGCGACCGACGGCGATTTTAATGTGCATAGGCTCGCTTGCGCTTTGCGGATTTTATCCGTTCGCGGGCTTTTTTTCAAAAGATAAAATTTTAGAAGCGGCGTGGAGCGCGGACGCGTATTTTATCTGGGCGCTGCTGTTTGCGGGCGCTGCGATGACGACGTTTTACAGCGTGCGTCTGATAATGCTCGTGTTTTTCGGCAAGCAAAAATTTACCCACCATCCGCACGAGGCGAAAGGCTTTGCCCTCATCGCGATGGGCGTATTAGCCGTGCCTGCGGCGATCGCAGGCTTTTTCGAGCACGATTTTGCGGAGTTCGTGCTTAGCATACTGCCGGGCTTTAAAGCTTCGATCCCGCACGGCGTAGAGGTAATTTTGATCGCTCTAACGCTAGCGATGATAAGCGCGGTAGCGATCGGCACGATTTGGACATACGGCAAGGGTAAATTTAGCCCTAATTTAAAGAACTGTAAATTTTATAAAATTTTGATCGCGCAGTATTTTATCCCGCAAATTTACGAGCGCGTGATCGTGCGCGGATACGCTAAGCTTAGCGAGATCTGCGCTAAATGCGACGGCGCGATCATAGACGCCAGCGTCGATCTGATCGCTCGCGTGGCGGTAAAAAGCGGCGAGGGTGCGGATCGCGTAAGCAATAGCGGAGATTTGAGCGCAAATTTAAGGTGGATGGTTTTGGGATCTTTCATTTTGCTGATTTTGGCGTTTGCGCTGTGAGGTGGGCATGGAATACTTTTTAAGTTTGGTTATATTTTTTCCGGCGGTAGCTGCGGTTTTGGGCTTTTTGATCGACGAAGCGAGCATTAAGACCTACGCCGTTACGATGAGCTTTATAGAGTTCGTGCTTTCGCTCGTTTTGTGGATACTCTACGAGCCGGTGGACGGCATCGCGTTTAGCGTGCTACACCCTTTCATAAGCGAATACGGCATCAACTACTTCATCGGCGTGGATGGAATTTCGCTGTTTTTAGTGATCCTAAGCACGCTGGTTACATTTTTAGCGCTACTTAGCCTAAGTATCAAAGAGCGCGCCAAAAATTTAATCATCTGCATTCTATTTTTAGAGATGACGATGGTGGGCGTTTTCGTGGCGCTGGATGCGATTTTGTTTTACATCTTTTGGGAGCTTTCACTCATTCCGATGCTCTACATTATCGGCGCGTGGGGCAGCGGCAAGAGAATTTACGCCGCCGTGAAATTTTTCATCTACACCTTTTTCGGTTCGATGTTTCTACTCGTTGGACTCGTAGCGATGAGCTATTTCTATCACGAGGCTACGGGCGAATATAGCTTTAATATCCTAGACTGGCAGAGCCTGTCGCTGCCGCTTAGCACGCAAATTCCTCTGTTTTTGGCATTTTCGGTCGCCTTTGCGATCAAGACCCCTTGCTTTCCTTTTCATACCTGGCTGCCGTATGCGCACGGGCAGGCTCCTACGATAGGCTCGGTTCTGCTTGCCGCGGTGCTTCTTAAGATGGGCACATACGGCTTCGTGCGATTTTCGCTGCCGCTATTTCCCGACGCGAGCGTCTATTTTAGCGGAATGATGTGCGCCGTAGCGATCGTTATGATCATCTACGCGAGCTTTATCGCCTTTGCACAGAAGGATATCAAACAGGTTATCGCGTATAGCTCGATCGCGCATATGGGCGTCATAATGCTAGGAATTTTTTCAATGAGCCGCGAAGGAATGAGCGGTGCGGTATTTTTGATGATAAGCCACGGCATAGTAAGCGGCGGGCTCTTTATGCTCGTGGGCTTTTTATACGACCGCAGACACACGAAGCTTTTTAGCGAATTCGGCGGACTTGCGCGGGTGATGCCGCTTTATGCGTTTTGTTTTTGCGTCGTGCTGCTAGGCTCGATAGGCCTTCCGCTTACGATCGGCTTCGTGGGGGAATTCCTAAGCCTTGCGGGGATTTTTAAGATCAGCTTCAGCTATGCGCTTTTGGGCGGACTCGGCATTATAATGGGCGCGATCTATTCGATGAATCTTTATAAAAAGACCTTCTTCGGCGCGCTCGTGCATGAGGAGAATAAAAAGCTAAGCGATCTAAACAGAACCGAGCTTTGCTCTATCATCCCTATCTGCGTGCTGGTGGTAGTGCTGGGCGTCGCGCCGAATCTGATATTAAAAAGCATCGAGCCTAGCGTTACGCAAAGCCTTGAGCTGATGTTTAATAAAGCCTCTCAAACCGCAACCCGCGCCTATATGGAAAAAGCAAATTTTAAGGTAAGAAGCGATGCAAAATAATCTTTTAAATTTAGCCTCGATCGCGCCTATGGCGATACTTGGAGGATTTGCCCTGCTGATGCTCGCGGTTTCGCTTTTTGCACGCACGCTATCGTATAAATTTTACGCCGTCATCACGATACTAGCTCTTGCGCTCGGCTTCGGGCTCGTTTTTGGATACAACAGCGGTATACGCGGGCTTTTCGACGTGATGCTAGTGGACGGAATCGCGACGCTATCGATGCTTATCATGCTTGCAGGCTCGATATTTTTCATCTTTCTGTCTTTGGGTGCAAGAAGCGCGCACGAGTACCACACTGCGGAATTTTTCGTGCTGTTTTTATTCGTGCTCGTGGGGTATGAGTTTATGGTCGCGAGCGAAAGCTTAATGATGATCCTCGTGGGGCTTGAGACGGGTTCGCTGGCGCTTTATACGCTAATCGCGCTGCATAATCGCGCCAGATCAATCGAATCGGCGCTAAAATACTTCATAATGGGCGCGCTGGGATCCGGGTTTTTCGCATTCGGTGCGGCGATGTTTTTTCTATCGACCGGCTCTATGGAAATTTCAAATATCGCGCAGATCGCTAAGAGTTCAAATTTACAAACCAGCGTCCTGCTTTTCGCCGCCTGCTCATTTATGATCGTCTCGATAGGATTTAAGCTCTCGCTGATCCCGTTTCACACCTGGACGCCCGACGTTTACGAGGGTGCGAGCTCGGCTATGGCGGGCTTTATGTCCGTAGTGCCCAAAATCGCGGGCTTTGTCGTAGCGATCAGGCTGTTTGAAGCGCTACAAAGCATCGGCGTGCAGTGGCTAAACATCGTGCTATACGCCGTATCGGTGGCTACAATGAGCCTAGCAAACCTTATGGCGCTCGTGCAGCGCGACGTCAAGCGGATGCTAGCTTTTAGCTCCGTTTCGCACGCAGGCTTCGTGCTCTGCGCGATCGTGATCGGCTCTACGCAGGCAAATGCGGCGCTTTTCACCTACTGGATCCTATACGCCGTGGCAAATCTCGGGGCGTTTGCCTTCATCTGGTGCGTACGGCAAAGGCGCGCGCGCTCATTAAATTTAAAATTTAAAACCCAAGGCCCCGCTTTAAATTTAAATGTCAATGGCGAGGATGAGGGGAATTTTATCTCAAACACAAAGCTTTCTTTTTCGCAAAATCACGAGTTAGCAGACCTTGCCAATGAGTTAAATTTAGGCGCGAACGAACAAAATTTAGCTTGCGGCGAGCGGAGCTTTAAAGCAAGCAAACAGAATTTTAAAGTAGGCGAGCAGAATTCCAAAGAAAACGAGCAAAATTTTAAAGCGAGCGAGCCCGGCACGGAAGCGAGCTTTTTCGGCACTGAAACTTGCGAGCCAGGCGCCGAAATTCGCGCGCAAAGCTCTAAATTTACAGCTCGCTTCGAGCATCCGTTTGAGAAATTTGACGGGCTGATCCGCACCCATCCGCTCTTTGCGCTATGCGCGGCGATCTTTATGCTATCGCTTGCGGGCATTCCGCCGTTTAGCGTGTTTTGGGGCAAGATGTATCTGCTAAGCGCTGCGGTCAATTCGGGCTACTTCGCCCTCGCCGTCATCATGGCGGTAAATAGCGCCCTCGCGCTGTATTATTACCTGCGCCTCATCGTGCGTATGTTTTTGCACGAGCCGCAGGGGGACGCGGAGCTTGACGGCTCGCTGGATGCGGTCTCGGTGCAGATAAAATTTGCCGTCGTGCTAGCTAGCGTAGCATGCGTGCTGGCGCCATTTTTAGTGAAATTTCTAACCGGCGCGGTAAATAATTTCGTCTTTTTAAGCGGGTATTGAGCTAAAATTTTAAGTGCGAATTGAATCCATCGCGCTTTGTCAATAAGGATAGATATGTTTTTGGGCGAGCTAAGTGCTGACGGCTACGGTTTTGCGCTGCTTGATGTGCGCGATTTGAGTGAGTTTTTAAAGGAGCGAAAATGCAGAGCAAAAAAGCTTCTAAGCTACTGGGACGCGCACAAGCAGCTGTTTTATGACGCCGTAAAGGGCGCTAAAGCTTTACCCTTCTACCCGCTTACGGTGCGCAGCTATGAGATCTTCGTTTGCACAGGCGGGGATTTTACGCCGCCTGCGGGCTACAAAGTAGCTTTCAAACGCGATAAACTGTATTTCGCCCCGCAAAGCGGCTCCACGATCCTAGCGAGCTTCGATGCTTTGCAGTATCGCGCCGGTAAGCTAAAAAGCGGCGAACTCGAGCTAGGCTATGAGTGCCAAAGCGGCGCTGCGGGCAAGATACGAAAATTTAATTCCACGCTCAAGCTCGGCTTACAAAGCGGCACTTACGAGCTTTGCGCCCTGGGGCTAAAAAACAGCTCGCAGCACTCCGAGAAATACGGCTACGCCTTTATTTTCAAGCGCAACGCAAGCGCGGAAAATCAAAATTTTAGTAGGCTTGACAACGATAAATTTAACTTTGATATTTGCGAAGGCAGTTAAATTTGATCGAAATTCTGCGCCGCACGAGACCTTGGCGCGACCTGCAAAATTCCAAAGATGCGATCCGTCGCGGTAAATTTAAATCTAAATTTTACTTCCTTGTCTCACTTTTTTCTAGCAAGCGCACAAATTTTGATAAATTTTGATTTTAAATCTCGCGGCGAAGGAGCTTTAAAATTTTACGCTCCAGCTCTTGCGGCGGCGCTGAAATTTTATCCGCGAACTGCGAGCGGTTGAAGGTGCGTTGGCGCTTTGCAAGCTGTACCGTATGCAGGCTTACGAGCTGCTCGCACTGCGCCCGCGAGATCTGTCCGCGCAAAAGCTGCCCACACTCCTTTAGCCCAATGCAGCCTAACGCCCTACATTCCGCGCCGTAGCGAGCGAATAAAAACTCCGCCTCCTCTAAAAGCCCGCGCTCAAACATCGCCTTCGTGCGCGCTTCGATGCGCTGCGCAAGCCACTGCTTAGGCGCGTCGATCTCAAAAATTTTAATATCCGAAATCACGGGCGGAGCGGTTTTTTCGCGCAGAAATTTACTCGGCGCTTCGCCGCAAAATTTATAGATACTGAGCCATTTTTTTAAACGAAAGCTGTCCAACGCGCTAAATTTCGCGGCAAATTCCGGATCGATCCGCTGCGCTAGAGCGTAAATTTCATCGTTTGAAATTTCGCTTTTAAAATCGGGAACCTTCGGCGCCAGCCCGCTTAGCATCGCCTTTAGATAAAACCCGCTGCCGCCTGTGATTATCAAGGGCGCGCCGCTGCGCCCCGCGAAAGCCCGCGCGGCTACGTATTCTTTAATAAACTCGCCGACGCTGAAGTACTCGTTTGGATAGATTAAATTTACGCCGAAGTGCCTGATCTCGCGCAGCTGCTCCTCGCTAGGCTTAGCGCTTGCGATGTTGATCTGCCGATAAATGCAGAGCGAGTCAAGGCTCAAAATCACGGCGCCGGTCTCGCGCGCGATACTTAGCGCAAGATCGCTTTTGCCGCTTGCTGTGGTGCCGATGATCGCGATCTGCGGGCTTGCGTGCGAGTTTTGATTTTGGCTCAAGGCGTTTCCTTTTGTAAATTTTTCGTTCAAATTATATCAAATTTAGAGCTATTCTTACTTTTTTTTGATACAATGGTGCCCAAAATAAGGGGCAAAATGGCTAAATTTAAAGAAATTTTATCCGACATCAACGAATTAATAGTTTTTAAACACTCAGTTTTTGCGCTGCCGTTTATCTTTACGGCGATGATTACCGCGAGCAAGCTGCAAAGCGGCTCGGTATGGTTCGGCTGGAAGTTGCTTTTTTTGGGAATTTTATGCGCGGTGAGCGCAAGAAGCTTCGCGATGGCGCTAAATCGTTACTTGGACGAAGACATCGACCGCGCCAATCCGCGCTGTGCTTCGCGCCCTAGCGTGGACGGACGGATCGGACGCGGGAATTTGCTGCTTTTCATCATCGCAAACGCGGTAGTTTTCGTAGCGGTTTCGGCGCTTATAAATCCTTTGACGCTTAAGCTTTCGGTGCCGATTTTAGCGGCATTGGGCGGGTATTCATATTTTAAGCGCTTTAGCGAGACTGCGCATTTGATGCTCGGCTTTTGCTTAGGGCTTGCGCCGATTGCGGGAGCGATCGCCGTTAGCGGCGTAATTCCGCTCTGGTCGGTGCTGCTGTGCTTTGGAGTAGTATTTTGGGTAGGCGGCTTTGATGTGCTGTATTCGCTTCAAGATATGGAATTTGACCGCACGGCGGGGCTTTACAGCATCCCTGCGCTTTACGGCAAGGAGGCCTCGATGTTTATCTCCAAAATTTTTCACGCCGTAGCAGTGCTTTTTTGGCTGCTGTTTTGCGCGGCGGCAAATTTAGGCTTTTTTGCCTATCTGGGCGTGGCTGCGTGCGCGGCGATCTTATACTTCGAGCATAAGATCGTACGTAGTGATTTTAGTAAGATCGATCGTGCGTTTTTCACGCTCAACGGTTACTTGGGCATTGCGTTTTTCGCTTTTATTTTTGTAAATTTATTTTAAGGAACCCCTATGGATCTTAACACTATCATCATTTTAGGACTTTGCGTCGTTATATTTTTGATGTTTTTCGTCATATATTTTAAGGATAAGCAAGCGGATAAAAAATTCGAACGCTTCGATCAGGTGCTGACTGACGCTATGCAGGAAAACTATCTGCTTAAAAAGAAGGTCGAGGAGCTAAAAGAGATGATCGATTCGGGCGGCAAAGTCGCTCCCAATATCGATATAAACGCGATTGCAGACGTAATCGACGAGACGATAGAGCAGAGACTAGACGTAGTGCCTACGATGATCGACGAGCGGGTAGAAAAGCAGATCAGACCGCTTCTGGATCAGCTTAAAGAGCTCATAGGCTCGGTAAGAAAATAGCCGGAGCAATATAAAAATAAAATTTTGCAAAATCGCTTTGTTTTTTATATAATCGCCGCAAATTGATATTAAGGCAAAATATGCTAATTGATAAATTTGGACGAACGATCGATTATTTGCGCATTTCGGTTACGCAGCGGTGCAATTTCAGATGCAGATATTGCATGCCGAGTACGCCGTTTAATTGGGTGCCGCGAGAGAATATTTTAAGCTTTGAGGAGATGTTTTTATTCGTCAAAGTTGCGATCGACGGCGGCGTAAAAAAGATCCGTATCACCGGCGGCGAACCGCTGGTGCGAAAGGGGATCGAAGATTTTATAAAGATGATCGCGGATTACGCCCCAGGTATCGATCTTGCGCTTACTACCAACGGATATTATCTCAAAAACTACGCGCGCGCCTTGAAAAACGCGGGGCTAAAACGCATTAATATGTCGCTTGACTCACTGCGTCCGGAGCGGGCTAAATTTATAGCTCAGCGCGGCGTGCTTTATAACGTCTTAGAAGGCCTTGACGCCGCGCTTGAAGCGGGACTAAAAGTCAAGCTAAACACTGTCGCGCTAAAGGGGATCAACGACGATGAGCTGATCTATTTGCTGGAATTTGCCCGCGGGAAGGATTGCCAGATTCGCTTCATAGAATTTATGGAAAACACCCATGCCGGCGATCTTACAGGCTTAAAATCAAACGAAATTTTAGATATTTTAAGGCGTAAATTTATCTTTACCGCTCTGCCTAAATCGCAAAGCTCGCCCGCGTCGCTTTACGCGCTTGGGGACGGCTACACCTTCGGCATCATCGATCCGCACAAGCACGATTTTTGCGAGAGCTGCAACCGCATCAGACTAAGCGCCGAGGGGCTTTTAATCCCGTGTCTTTACTTCGAGGACGCGCTAAGTATCAAAAAGGCAGTTAAAGAAGGCGACATTGCCGCAGCCGCCGAAATTTTGGCTAAAATTTTAGCGAATAAGCCCGAAAAAAATCGCTGGCAAGCGGACGCTTCGAATGAAATTTCAAGCCGCGCATTTTACGAGACGGGCGGATGAGGCTTGTTGAGAGCTTTTTAAGTATCCAAGGCGAGGGCAAATACGCAGGCAGGCTCGCGTTTTTCTTTCGCTTTGCGGGCTGTAATCTGCGCTGTGCGGGCTTCGGCGGCGAGTGCGTTTCGCCAAAGACCGGCGAGATCTTGCGCGGCTGCGATACGATCCGCGCGGTTTTTACAAATCACTTCGAGCACGAAGAAATTTTAAATTTAACGCAGCTTTTGAATAAAATTCCAAATTTATCAGGTTCGTCCTGTTTCGCACCTGCTTGCTCTGCGCCAGGTTTTTGCGCCGCCGAGTCTTTTTCTAAAAGCGATACGTTAAATTTCGCCGCCGCACAAACGCCTCTCCGCCCAGGCAAGAGCGCAGAAAAATCTTTAAATTTAGCGAGCGAAAATTCTCTAAATTTCGCGGCGAAAAATTCCTCAAATTTAAAGCCGCAAAGCTCCGCCTCGCCGCAGAGCGCTAAGCTTTATCAAAAGCCTATCATCGTTATTACAGGCGGCGAGCCGATGTTGCATCACAAAGAGGCGCTATTTTACGAGTTCGTCTGCGAGCTGCTCGCGTGCGGACACGCGGTGCACTTCGAAACCAACGGCACGATTTTCGTGGATTTTGAAAAATTTCCCACCTACAAAAGCTGCGTCTTTGCGGTCTCGCCCAAGCTTTCAAACTCCGCCGAGCCGCGCGAACGCAGGTTAAACTTCGCCGCGCTGCGAAGCTTAAAACAAAACGCGAAGGATAGTTTTTACAAGTTCGTCGTCTCGCCCGAGTTTGACGCGCAGCCCGAGATCAGCGAAATTTTAGCGGCGTGCGAGAGCGATGTTTATTGCATGCCGCGCGGTGCAGATCGTCGCGAGCTGGAAAGCGGCGCGCAATTTTGCGTGGATTTTTGCCTAAAAAACGGCTATAATTACTCCGATCGCCTGCACATTAGAATTTGGGGCGAGAAGGACGGGGTATGATAATTAGGAAATTATACGAATTCGAAAACGCTCACATCGTGCGCCTGTGCGGCTCGAAGCGGTGCCGCACTAGCATCCACGGCCACTCCTACAGATGCGAAATTTTGCTTAGCTCAAATTTTTTAGATGAAGCGGGTATGGTTTATGACTTCGGCTATATGAAGCTCGGTATCCGCGAGCTTATCGATAGTTTCGATCACGCTACGACGATCTACGCGCACGATGATGCGGGCTATATCGCGGATCTTAAAAAACACAGCGCGCGCTGGGTACAGATACCGCTAAATCCAAGCGCGGAGCAGTTTTGTAGAATTTTTTTCGTCCTTGTGGACCGACTTTTGAGCCTGACTCAGATGCAAAACAGCGAGCGCGAAGTAAAGCTTCACAGCGTCATCGTGCACGAAACTGCCACCGGCTACGCGCAGTGCTTCCGCGAGGACGCCTACAATCCGCAGATGGGCGAGATCGCGCTGGATGAGATAGAATTCTCGCCCGCCGTGCGCGAGGAGTGGAGGCAGCCCGAGCTTTGGCAAAAGCTTCTACGCGGCGAAAAAATCATCTATCCAAAGGACTGCTGATGAGAAATTTCTTTAAATTTGGCGCGGGGCTTATGCGCGTTTTTGCCGCGTGTGCGATCTTTGTCTGCGCGCTTGCTTTGGGCGGTTGCGACGATGAGAAAAAGGACACCTTGCAAAAGCCGCCGGTAGATAGCGAAGTGCCGAAGGACGTGCCTATCGCGCCTAGCGAGCCAAAAGTCGATATAAACGCCGATATGCCGCCGCTTCCGGTGACCGAATAAGGCGGAGCGTTGAAAAATCCGCGTCTAAATTTGAAAATTTTTAAAATTTACGTGGTTCGTATGCGGCGCGCGAGCGCGATTTTGGCGCCATTTTTGCCAGTGCGATCTGCGCAAAGAAATTTTAAATTTTATAAAGCCCTAACTGCGAAATTTCATTCTCGGCACGAGAAATACGGCATGGAACCGCAATTAAAATATGCGCTAAATTTTAACGCAACAAATAGCCGCAGCCGCTTTGAAGAGTTTTTAAAATTTCAAAGGCGCGGAGCCGATCTGCTTTATCTCGCGCCGAAAAAATTTGCGCTGAAATTCGGTCGTTTCGGCTCTAGCCGCACAAAATTTTATACTGCAAATTTAACCCACTGGTGGAAGTGATGGATTATCTGTATCAAAGCGCCCTGGGTTTTCATAAATTTTTCGCGCTAGCTGCGGCGATTTTAACGATAATTTATCTGATTTTTACCCAGCTTAAGATCGACGCGGTGGCGGAATTTCGCCCGCGCAGCGAGGCTCTAAATCCCGCCGCCTCCGCGCCGCAAGCTGGGAATTTAAAGCAAAAGAGCAGATCGGGGCTTAGATTTCTTAGGCGCATCAGGCTGTTTTTGCCGATCTATTATTCGTGCATCGCGGCGCTGATAATCAGCGGAAGCGTGATGCTAGCGGTGCTACGCTTTGATCTGAGCTTTAAAATTTGCCTCATGGCGGCCGCAGCGCTAGCGATGATCATACTTAGCGCGGCGTCTTACAAGCGGCTAAAAATCGCGTATCTAAGCCAAAATTTCGCGCCGTATCAGCGCAAAATGCGAGTGATTTTGGGGCTAAGCTTAGTGATAACTTTGATAGCGAGTGTTATTTGATGGTATATTTTTACGATAAGCTTGCAGGCGAACAGAGCCTAGTTTTGCAGAATGATCAGTTTTTGCATCTAAAGGCCAGGCGAGCAAGGGCGGGCGAGCGCATAGACGTGCGAAATCTTGAGGACGGGGCGAGTTATCTATATGAGATCGCCGAAATTTCGCGCAAAGGCGCGGCTCTGAATTTAGTTTTTAAAAGCTCGGTTTTTACGCCGCCGCACGATTTTTGCGTCGCTTGGGCGGTCGTCGAGAGCGCCGTGATCGAAAAAAGCCTGCCTGCGCTAAACGAGATGGGCGTCGGGCGGCTTGCTTTGGTCTATTCCGATCTGTCGCAGAAAAACGTGCGGCTCGATCCGCAAAGGATGGAGCGGATTTTGATCAACTCGTCGCAGCAATGCGGGCGAAATTCCATCATGCAGATCGAGGTTTTGAGCAGCTCGGACGAGCTCGCGCAAAGGTATGAAAACGTAAGCCTGATCGATTTTGGCGGCAAGAACATCGACATTTTCGGCGGCGATGAGATCGCGTTCGTAGGCCCGGAGGGCGGGTTTTCGCCGCGCGAAAGGGAGAAATTTAAAAACGCCTATGCGCTTAATAGCCCTTATATTTTGCGCTCAAACACCGCGCTAATCGCAACTTGCGCGAAGTTGATGTTTTAAGCGCTCGATAAATTTTAAAATTTAAAAAGTCGCGCGCTTTAAATTTTGGAATTTAAAATTTTACCTGCGCGACCTGTTATGTTTATCAGCGGCTTAACGCACTGCGCGTATTTGCTGCGGCATATCTTCGCGCGCCGTATTTTGCACGCCGCAGTAGGCCGCAGTAAAATAAAATTTTACTGACGAAGCGGGCTAAATTTAAAATTTTGCGTCTAAAAAGCATACTCGAAATAAAATCCGCGCTTCGCCGAGAGATTTTTAAAAACCCTTTAAATTTGCTTTTTAGATAAAAAAGTTGTATAATCGCAACCTTTTAAAATCATCAAAAAGGATCAAAAATGAAAAAAGATATCCATCCAAACTTTGTCGAAACGACCGTTACCTGCGCTTGCGGAAACACTTTTAAAACGCGCTCGAACAAGCCTGAAATCCGCGTCGACATCTGCTCTAACTGCCATCCGTTTTTCACCGGCAGCGAGAAGATCGTAGATAGCGCGGGCCGCGTCGAGAAATTTAAGCAAAAATACGGAATGAAATAGTTGCTATATCTCATTCCTACGCCGATAGGAAATCTAAGCGATATCTCGAGCCGCGCGCTTGAGGTATTGCAAAGCTGCGAAATCCTAATCTGCGAGGATACGAGGGTTTCAAAAAAACTTCTAAACTTATTATCCGATAAATTTCAAATTTCATTTAAAATTTCACAGTTTTACTCGCTGCACACGCACAACGAAGCGGAATTTTTTGCGAGCTTTAATCCAGCGCTTCTGCGCGAAAAAGCTTGCGCATACGTAAGCGACGCGGGCATGCCCTGCATCAGCGATCCGGGAATTGCGCTCGTAAAATTTGCGCAGCGAAACGGCGTGCCTTACGAGGTACTTAGCGGCGCAAACGCTCTGCTGCTTGCAGCCGCCGCAAGCGGGCTGGTGGAGAAAGAATTTAGCTTTTTAGGTTTTTTGAATAATGACGGTGCACAGCGAAAAGCTCAGATCCTAAATTTAATGCAAAGCCCCTATCCATGCGTACTTTACGAATCCCCAAAGCGCGTGATAAAGCTAATAGAGCAGATCGCAGGGATAGACGCGCAGCGCAAAATTTTTGCGATTAAGGAAGCTACGAAAAAATTTGAAACCAAATTTTTCGGTAGCGCCGCGGAGCTCTTGCTGGAGCTAAAAAGTGCAAATTTAAACGGCGAATGGTGCATCGTGATTGACGGCGCGGGCGAGAAAAGCTTTGAAAAAATCACGCAAGAAGATATTTTATCGCTTGAGATCGCGCCGAAAATAAAAGCAAAACTACTCTCAAAAATAAACGGCGAACCCGCCAAAGAAATATATAAAAATTTGATACGCTAAGTCATATTTTAACCGTTTTTCGCTAAAATCCCAAAATGATTATTTACGGCAAGCAGCTGTTTTTGCACCTTTTAAACCGGCATCCGCAGAAATTTATCCGCATTATCCTTGCAAAGGAGTGCGAGAAAGAAATTTTTAAAAAGATCGCCGCGACCGGTGTAAAGATTGAGCGCGCCGATGCGAAAAAAGCTCAAGCCCTCGCTCGCGGCGGCAACCATCAAGGCTTCTTGGCCGAGGTGGAGGAGTTTAGCTTCGGCGATCTGGCCAGCGTCAAAGACGATAAATTTGTGCCGATTCTTTACGGGCTTACCGATGTCGGAAACATCGGCGCGATAATGCGTAGCGCCTATGCTTTGGGCGCGAACAGCGTGATCGTCGTCGCAAATAATCTAAATATGGCGGGCGTAGTGCGCGCAAGCTCGGGCGCGGCGTATGAGCTAAACGTCGTTAAGGTCGCAGACGGGCTTAGCATGCTAAACGAGCTTAAACAAAGCGGCTTTGAAATTTACGCCGCGAGTGCGGACGGGACGAACTTTAAGGAGTTAGAGCTCGGCGCGAAAAATGCACTCGTAATGGGAAACGAAGAAGAGGGGATACCCTCTAGGGCGCTTAAAAAATGCGACTGCGCGGTATCGATCAAGATGCGCGAAGGCTGGGATTCGCTTAACGTAAGCGCGGCATTTGCGATATTATGCGATGGAATTTTAAATGGAAGAAATAAAAGAGAAGCTAAATAATACGGACGAGCAGGCGGAACAAACCGAGAAGCCCGAGCAAACACAGCAACCAAAAAATAGCGATCTAGATAAATTAAAATCTATGGATCTGATAGAGATAGCGCGCACGACGCGCATCGACGCGCAAAATTTAGAATACATCATCAATAAAGATTTCGAGAAGCTAGCAAATTTTAACGTGAAGGGCTACATTAAAATTTTAGAGCGCGAGTTCGGGCTGGATCTATCGGACTGGCTTAGCGAGTTTGAGAGCGCCAAAGCGAGCTTTGCGCCCGTTAAAAAAGCTAAAGTCGAGCAGGTCTATGGTCAAAGAGTTAGCCCTAACAAAAGCGGCAGCGGCTGGCTTATGTGGCTGCTTGCGATGGTGTTAATTATAGGTGCGATCTTTTATTTTGGACTTTATAAAAGTTTTGGCGAATTTTTGGGCTCGCTTTTATGGGAGCAAAACAAAACCACCTATTCTGACGCTCCGATTGTAAATAATACTCAAAAAAAGCTTGAAAACATCGGTATCGACGTAATTTCGCGCAACGCTACAGATGAAAAATTCGCACTAAAGTCAGATGCCAATGCAGCCGCTGCTGTGGATGAAAATTTAAGCTCGCTAAACGCGCTGGACCGCTCTATCAGGATCGAGCGCGCGAGTGCCAAAACGGAGGAAAATTCCACCGACGAAAACGCCACGCAAAGCGCACCTGCGCCCAGCAAAGATATCGTGCTTAATCCACGCGGCAAGATGTGGATCGGGATCATTGATCTAAAAAGCGGCAAGAAGCGTGAGATGGTCATAAATGCCCCTTACGTAGTCGCTTCGCAAGGGGATGAGGAGCTGCTAATCTCTACCGGTCACGGGATGTTTGAGCTCGGCAAAGCCGATGGCAACGTAACTTTCAGCGAAAGAAACACTCAAAAATTTCACGTTAAAGATGGCAATATCACTAAAATTTCAGCCGATGAGTTTCTGCGCCTAAACAAGGGCAAAAAGTGGTAAAGCTCTCGCTCGTAGGGCTTTTGCCGCCACCGAGAGTAAAATTTTGGCTTTCTGCGGCGAGTGCGACCTAAATTAAACCTAGGAGCGTAAATTTAAAGAGTTTTAAAATGCGCTGCCTTGGATAAAATTTCAAGTGGTGTATATAAAATTTTAAGCGGTGCGGGTGCTCGCGGTAGAGCGCTAAATTTAAGAAGCGTCGTCCATGGCGCCGTGCAAAACGGAAGCTTTGATCGTTATCGTTTTGATCGGACGTAAATTTAAACAGCGCCGCAAAGGACCGCGACGCGTTAAATTTAAACGATCAACGCCTCTGTGCCTCCGCGGTTTTAAAATTTTAGCGAGGCAAGGGTTTTAAACGTCTTAGTGATATAAAAGCGCCGCCGCATCGACGCTAAGGATTGAAATTTTGCCTCCGTGCGGTACGAGCAGATCGCGCGTTAAGGCGCTAAATTTTAAATAAAGCTTGAAAATTACTTTAAGATAAGAGGTTTGAGATGTTTGACGAAATTCGTTTTTCAAAAATCGAGCGTTTGCCCAATTACGTTTTTGCCGAGGTCAATGCCATAAAAATGGCGGCGCGCAGAGCTGGCGAGGATATAATCGATTTTTCGATGGGCAATCCCGACGGCAGGACGCCGCAGCATATAATCGACAAGCTTTGCGAAAGCGCGCAAAAGGACAAAACGCACGGCTACTCCGTAAGTCAGGGCATCTACAAGCTGCGACTTGCCTGCGCGAATTGGTATAAGCGTAAATACGGCGTGATCTTGGATCCCGAAAGCGAGATCGTCGCGGTGATGGGCTCTAAAGAGGGCTTCGTGCATTTAACTAGCGCGATCGTAAATCCTGGCGATGTCGCGGTAGTGCCCGATCCTGCGTATCCGATCCACACTCAAGCCTTCATCATCGCGGGCGGCAACGTCGTTAAAATCCCGCTTGCCTATGATGAGAATTTAAATTTTAATGAGAATAAATTTTTCATCGATCTGCAAAAAACCTTCGATGAGAGCATTCCGCGCCCAAAATACGTCGTCGTAAATTTCCCGCACAACCCCACCACCGTCGTCGTGCAAAAGAGCTTCTACGAGCGGCTCGTGGCGATGGCGCGGCAGGAGCGGTTTTATATCATCAGCGATATCGCTTACGCAGAGATCGCTTTTGATGATTACAAAACGCCGTCAATCTTTGAGGTTCAGGGCGCAAAGGACGTCGCAGTCGAGGCGTACACTCTCTCTAAAACCTACAATATGGCGGGTTGGCGCGTAGGTTTCGTATGCGGCAACAAAAAGCTAGTCGCCGCGCTTAAAAAGATCAAATCGTGGTTTGATTACGGTATGTTTACGCCGATCCAAGTGGCCGCCACGATCGCGCTGGACGGGCCGCAAGAGTGCGCGGAGGAGATCCGCGCGAGCTATGAGAAGCGTAGGAATTTTTTGATCGATGCTTTTGCGGACGCGGGCTGGCAGATCTCTAAACCTAGCGCGTCGATGTTTGCGTGGGCGAAATTACCGCCGGCTGCGGCTCATCTAAGGAGTATGGAGTTTTCCAAACAGCTTCTTACCAAGGCGCGCGTCGCCGTAAGCCCGGGCGTTGGCTTTGGCGCGGCGGGAGACGATTATGTGCGGATCGCTTTTATCGAAAACGAAAACAGGACCCGCCAGGCCGCTAGAAATATAAAAAAATATTTGAAAGAGATCTGATGAAGGTAGCGATTTTAGGCGTCGGCACCGTAGGTAGCGAAGTTGCAAACATTTTGATCAAAAACAAAGATATTATTCTTGCGCGCGCGGGCGTTAGCATAGAGCCCGTAATCGGACTCGTGCGCGATACGAGCAAAAAGCGCGATGTGCAAATTCCGCTTAGCAGTGACGCAAAAAGCGTTATTGAGCGCGACGATATCGACGTTTTTGTAGAGCTCATGGGCGGGGTAGAAAAGCCCTATGAGATCGTAAGTGAAATTTTAAAGCGCAAAAAGGCGGTTGTTACCGCAAATAAGGCGCTTTTGGCTTATCATCGCTACAAGCTCCAGGCTTTGGCGGGCGATACGCCTTTTGGCTTTGAAGCGAGCGTGGCGGGCGGAATTCCGATCATTAAAACCCTGCGCGAGGGGCTAAGCGCCAACCGTATCGAAAAAATAATCGGCATCGTAAATGGCACGAGCAACTTCATCCTTACGAATATGATGCAAAAAAATGAGAAATTTGAGGACGCGCTAAAGCGAGCTCAAGAGCTCGGATACGCCGAAGCCGATCCTAGCTTCGACATCGGCGGATTCGACGCGGCGCACAAGCTTTTGATTTTAGCTAGCATCGCATACGGCGTGCACGGAGATCCGGAAGATATCCTAATCGAGGGGATCGAGGAGATCACGCAGGAGGATATCTATTTCGCGCGCGAATTTGATTTCATAATCAAGCTGCTTGCGGTGGCTAAGCGCGCGTGCGACAACAAAGTCGAGCTGCGCGTCCATCCTGCGCTCATTTCAAAGGATCAAATGCTCTCAAAAGTCGATGGCGTAATGAACGGCGTGAGCATCTACGGAGACTGCGTCGGCGAGAGTATGTATTACGGCCCTGGCGCGGGCGGAAGCGCTACGGCAAGCGCGGTTATAAGCGATCTCATCGACATCGCGCGCGATAACAAAAACCCGATGCTCGGCTATAAAATTTTGCCTAGTGAAAATTTTATGCAAATTCTGCCTAGCGAGCAGATCCGCACGAAGTATTATTTCAGGCTGCGCGTGCGCGACGAGAAGGGCGTGCTTGCAAAACTTACGAACATTATGAGCTTAAACGATCTTTCGATCGACAGCTTTTTGCAAAAGCCTAAGCTCAAAACGGATGAGGAGGTGACGCTGTTTTTCACGACGCATACGTGCTGCGAGAAGGATATCAAGCGCGCAATAAGTGTAATTAGCGGTGAAAATTTCATCACGCAAAAGCCTTTTATGATAAGGATCGAAAGCTAAGTTGAGCTTAAAAGAATATCTTTTCGGCTTTGCCTGCGAGGACCGTGCGGCGGAATTTTTACGCAGCGAAGGATTTGAAATTTTAAAGCGAAATTTCCGCTGCCGCTTCGGCGAGATTGACATCGTCGCGCGTAAAGGCGGTATTTTGCATTTCGTAGAAGTAAAGGCCACGAGCGGCGATTATGACGCCGCAGAGCGCGTGACGGGCGTCAAGATGGCTAAAATTTTAAAGGCGGCGGAATTTTATCTGATGAGCTGCGATACGGACGAGCCGTGGCAGATCGACGTCGTGGAAGTTTATCCAAAGCAGATAAAATTTATCGCCAACATATCTTTTTGAATTAGAATTTTTATTATTTATTTAAGATAATGAACTATAATCCGCGGAATTTTAACACAAGGAGAACATTATGGGAAAGTATATAGAGCTTACTTCGGAGAATTTCGACGTTATTAAAGAGGGTGTCGCATTAGTCGATTTTTGGGCACCTTGGTGCGGGCCGTGCCGTATGATCGCCCCGATCATCGAGGAGCTTGCGAACGATTACGAGGGCAAGGCTAAAATTTGCAAAGTAAATACCGACGAAGCGCAGGATTTGGCGGTGCGGTTCGGCGTGCGCTCGATCCCTACGATCTTGTTTTTTAAAGACGGCGAGATCGCGGCTCAAATGATCGGTGCCCAGTCGAAACAGGCTATCGCGGACAAACTAAACTCGCTTCTGTAAATTTCAAAGGGCGGCTTCGCCCTTCCTCTCTTCACCCTCCGTTTTATTAATTAAATTCGTAAATTTAGCGCCCGCGGCTTTACTTAATAAAATAATTAAGGAGAAAAAATGTTAGATTTAGCAATTATCGGCGGCGGCCCTGCGGGGTTAGCGGCGGGGCTTTATGCTACAAGAGGCGGTTTAAAGGACGTCGTGATGTTTGAGATGGGGATGCCCGGCGGGCAGATCACCTCAAGCTCCGAGATGGAAAACTATCCGGGCGTCGCCGCGGTGACCGATGGGATGAGCTTTATGGCGCCTTGGCAGGAGCAGTGCTTCCGCTTTGGCTTAAAGCATGAGATGGTGCGCGTGCTGCGCGTTTTAAAAGATAGCGACGGAAATTTTACTATCTATCTCGAGGGCGATCAAACACGACGCGCGCGTGCCGTTATCGTCGCTACAGGCTCTACTCCGCGCCGCGCGGGGATCGAGGGCGAGGATGAGTTTTTCGGTCGCGGCGTTAGCACCTGCGCGACCTGCGACGGATTTTTTTATAAGGGCAAAGAGGTTGCCGTCCTCGGCGGCGGCGATACGGCGCTAGAGGAGGCGCTGTATCTGGCTAAAATTTGCTCTAAAGTCTATTTGATTCACCGTCGCGATGAGTTTCGCGCTGCGCCTTCGACCGTGCAAAAGGTGCGCGAAAGTGAGAATATCGAGCTCATCACAAACACGCTCGTAGAGCAGATAAAGGGCGATGCAAGCGGGGTAACTGGCGTCGTAGTCAAGGATAAAACAAGTGACGCCACGCGCGAGCTGCAGCTGCCGGGGATCTTCGTATTCGTGGGGCTTGACGTGCGAAACGAGGTACTAAAGGGCGATGATGGCAAGTTCATCTGCGACGTCACACCGGGCGGACAGGTCGCGGTAAATTTAAAGATGCAAACAAGCGTGCACGGGCTATTTGCGGCGGGCGATATGAGGCAGGATGCGCCTAAACAGGTCGTTTGCGCGGCAGGCGACGGCGCGGTTGCCGCACTTAGCGCGATCGCGTATCTGCAAGGACACGATAAATAAGCCTATCTTCGGCGTAAAATTTCACGGCGCGGCGAGCGAAACTACTCCCGTCGCGCTTTTTAAATTTAAAAGCCCGCGTCAAATTTGAATGAAATAATGAAATTTTGACGCAAGGCGGCTCAAATTTAAAATTTCGTCAAATTGAGCCGCAAAATAATGTTATCGTCTTTTGCGGAAACGCTTCCGAGCCGAAACGTCTTTTAAAAATTCAGATAAAATTTTATTGTCTTTCGTAGAAAGTTGCAAGGGCGTCTTCCGCCGTTTTTCTATTATTAAATGCCGATCTTATCTTAATAACATCATCAATTATATCTTTAGTCACTATAAATTTATCCGATAAACTTACGCTCTTATCGGCATTCACGATAAAATTTAATTCGATCGCAGCCTGTGGCGGCAGCTCTACTGCCCTTCCAAGCTGTAGCCTTATTTGGCTAGGCGTTAGCTGCGAATAATAAGCGACGTCTTCTAATGAATCAATAATATTACTCATATAAATCGCAGAAGTTTTTGGTTCACCATCCTTTAGTATTTCATCTTTTAATTTATCGTCGCAATCAACTGGCTTTTTTTGAAATGAGTAATCTATTTTGCCTCTGTCTTTGAGCTCCTCTTGAAATTTCGTCTCATTTATTTTGCAATGTTCATTTGCCAATTTAAGTAAACGCTGTTGTTTATCATCAGATTTATCTTTATAGAAAAGCACGGCACCTCTTAAAGACGTGTTTAGCATAGCCTCTTTATATTTTTTGTTAAAGGCATCTACATCGACCTTTACTTTCTCCATATCCACGTCGCAAACCATTTTAACCGTCTTTAATCCGCCGTTTTCCTCTTTGCTCCAGGCGATATTTTTGCAGATTTTCGAGCCCTCAATCGCCGCGCCGATACTCATAGATTTAAAATCTGGCAAGGTGTAGTTTTTCACTAGCCCCACATCGTCATCGCCGCATCCTGCAAAAATCAACGCCGCAAGCGCAGCACCTAGCACATATTTCATCTTTGATCCTTTGAAATAAATTCTGAAAATAATACTACCGATCTCCACTTAACAACGTATAAATTTAAAGTCGAAATTTGAAATAAATTCGCAAAGCACTAGAGATCAAGAATCGTAAAAGTGAAATTTGATGAAAGAATTCGGCGAGAGAGGGAGGGAATCGAACCCCCCGGAAAACGGTCAACCGCCCTCCTATCGGATTTGAAGTCCGCAGACGCCACCAGGTCGCCATCCTCTCCAAATGCGGGAATTATAGCGAGATAAAATTTATTTAGCTTTAAAGAGGCTAAATTGTAATCCCTTTCGGCTCATTATTAGCGAAGGTAGGATTATGAGCGCGCCCAAAAGCAGCAGGCTCATCACCAGACATATTAACATCCCGAAGTAGATCGTAGGCCAGAAATTACTCATCATCATCACGCTGAATCCCAAAATGATCGCAAACGACGTATAATACATCGCGTATCCGATACTTGCGTGGCTCGCGCGGATCGCCGCGGCCTCGTCGCCCAGGCGCGCAAACTCCCGTTTGTAGCGGTAGATGTAGTGGATGACATCGTCTACGCCGATACCGATGCTAATCGCCGCTATCGTAATACTCATGATATCCAGCGGAATGCCTGCAACCCCCATGATGCCGAAGCAGGCGCAAAGAGGGATCAAATTTACGACGATCGCGATAAGAGCATATGAAAATGAGCGAAAGATGATCACGAAAAGCACGAAAAGCACGAGCACCGTGATACCCAGGGTGTCTATCTGCGAGCTCATCAGGCTTTGAAGCATATTGTTGTAAAGCACCATTATACCGCTGATCTGCGCGCTTGCCTGCTCGCCCTCGAGCAAAGAATTTAGCCCGCTTTGCAGATCTTTTAGGAATTTTGCTCTGCGTAAGCGCGGATCGCTGTCTATCGTGCGGACGCTAAAGTGCGCTTCGTTCGCCTTGATATTTACAAAAGGTGAAAGCACCATCTCGCGGTAGTTTTCCGGCATTTCAGAGTAGATTAGAGCAAGGCTCAGATCGTCCAGATCGCGCCCCTGATTAATCTGCTTGCCGAGCTTTAAAAGCGATGCGAGCGAGCTTACGTTGCCAATAAACTCGTGTCCCGTGACGTTTTTGTCCTTCAGAAAATCATCTATTTTGCCGATGATACGCATCTTTTCGGAGGTGAACCAATACTGCGGCTTGTTCTCGTTGGCGGCGTATTCGGCTTCGAAATCGCCAAAATCGTCGCTCGCAGAGGAATTTTGCTCTAAATTTGCGGCATGGGTTTGATCTAAATTTACGGCGCCGCTTGGCTGTGCTGCCGCAAAGGAGCTTTGCGCGATAAAATTTTGATCATTTAAATTTTGCACCGCGGCAACGGAACTTTGCGCCGTGGAATTTTCTGCAATAGAATTTTGCGCCGCCGCGGTAGAATTCTGAGTAGCGGAATTTTGCACGATAGAATTTTGCCGAGTAGAATTTGCCGCAAAATTTCGCCCAGCGGGATTGGAATTTTCACCGCTCTTAAAATTTGCGCTGCCGTTTACGGAATTTTCACTCCCGCTAGCAGTATCTGCGCCGCCTACGCTTTTAAATTTAACGACGATATCAAGCGGGATTGTTCCGCCCAGATTGGTATCGATAACCTCCATACCCGCGCGGATGTCGGTGCTTTTTTTAAAGTAGCCGATGAAGCTGTTTTCGACGCGCAGCTGCGAGATACCGTATAATCCAAAGATCACCGCCGCAGCGCACACGCCGTAGACCGCGCCTCTGCTACGTAGCGCCGTTTCGGCGCACCAAAGCGTAAATTTAAAGTGCTGCTCGAAGCTGCGGTTATTGTGCGTGCGCCTTAGAAGCGACATAACCGCGCCGAATACTCCAAATGCCGTAACTAGTGAGATACTGATGCCTACGCTCATCATAATTCCCAGAGAAATTACGGGTTTTATATCGCAAAAAATTAGCGACATAAAGCCGATAACGGTCGTAAAGATCGCGAAAAAGCAGGGTCTTGCGCGCTCGCGCAGCACCGCATAAACGAGCTGACGCTGCGAAAAGGCGTGAAAGCGCGCGCTAAACTCGCGGTAGGCGACGATTAGGTGGATACAGACCGAAACCGTTATGATGAGTTGAAGCGCTATGAAATTTGAGCTAATCACCGTGACCTCAAAGCTCAAAAAGCCGAATAATCCGGCTGCGAGCACGACCGAATACGCGCAGATGATAAGCGGCAGCAGGATAAATTTCGCCTGTCTAAAAAAGAGCCAAAAGCACGCCAAAAGCAGCACCAAGGCGCCGAGTCCGTAGGTCGCCAGATCAGAGCGGACGTAGCCCACCATATCGTCGGCGATCATATTCAGTCCGCCCAAAAACAATCGGTCGCCCGCAAATTCCTTCTCAAAGCCCGCGATCAGCGCACGCAAAGCCACAATGTCGCGGTGATCCTTTTCGCGCAGCTCGTCGCGGTAGGATTTGAAATTTTGCTCCGAAGCTTTAAGCGCATCTTTGAGCTGTGAAATTTGGGCATTGGAGCGGTTGCCCTCATGCTCCGCTTGCTTTAGAGCGCTTTTGGCTCCGTCTCTTAGGCGCAAAAGCTCCTCGTAGCGGGTCTGCGGTTTTAAATTTATTAAAATTGCGGTAGTGCGAAGATCGGCGCTTACTAAATTTGACGCATAAAAGGGGCTCGTAGAAAGCTCGCGTCTAGCCGCGGTTAAATTTACGTCTGCGTCGGTAAGAGTGGGTATGTGCTTAAGCAGCTCGCTCATACCCTCGCTTTTGTTTAGCAAAAGCGGCACATTCGTGATGTCCGTGACGCTAGCGACGAAATCTAGCTTGGAAAAAGCGGCATCCATCTGCGCTATCTTGCGGATCGTCTCGGGTGCTAAAAGATCGCCTGCAGGAGTGTAGGCGACGACTAAGAAATTCGGCGTTTCGTAGCGTTTGGATACTTCGCGCCAAATTTGAAGGTCTTTGTCATTATCTAGTAGAAGCGTCTGGCTCGAAGCGTCGATCTCGAGCTTTGTGGAGTAATATCCGAAAAACAGCGCCAGCGCCGTAAACAGCGCAAGCGTGATTTTCGGAAACGCGACGATTAAGCGAAAAATTTTTTTCAAATACCGCTCTTTTGAGTGCGTCGCTATTCGCCGCTATTGATGACGGTCGAATTTAGCCGCTTTATAAGCTCGTCAAAGCCCAAGCTTTGCGTTACGTCGCCTAGCTGCGAGCGGTAGGTCTGAATGAGGCTAACGCCCACGATATCGACGTCGTAGATACGCCAATCGGCGCCGGTAGGATAAAATTTAAAATCGATGTCGTAGTTTTTCTGCTCGCCGATGACCTGCGTTTTTAGCACGCGGCGCTTATCGCTCGGGCTTTGTTTGCTTAGCACCTTCATATCCTGATCGGTATAAAGCGAAAGCTTTTCGATAAACGAGCGCTTTAGATGCGCTTCAAAAGCCTTATTAAATTCCGCGATCTGCGCGGGGCTAAGGCTAGCGTAATGCTTCGCAAGGGAGAGCTTCGCCATCATCTTATAATCAAAATAGCCGTCGAAAAGCGCAAAAATTTTCGCGGGCTTTGCGTCTTTGGGCGCGCTGCTTCGCATGATGCTTACGGCTTCGGCAACCTTTTGGCTCATCACAGGCTCAATATCCGCATCGCTAATAGCGTGCGCCGAAATCAAAAGCGCTCCGCAAAGCGCTAGAACTTTTAAAATTTTCATTGTTATTCCTTTATTAGTTTCTCGCGATTTTGCTCGTAAGCATCACGTAAAAATGGATATAGATCCACTGCATCTTTGGTCATTTTTTCATAAAATTTAGGATCGCGCGAGTAGTCGTTAAATATTCTAAATCCGTTGACGGAGTTTCGCACCGTGCTGTCTTTAATATAATTTATCGGATTTGAAAAATAATCTCCTACAAGTCCAGCTGTATCGCGTAGATTGCTCTGTCCTAAGATCGGCCAGACGATGTGAGGACCTGCCGGCACGCCCCAATACCCGAGTGTCTGCCCGAAATCCTCGTCGTGGCGTGGAATTCCGTAGTATTTGCCCGCCATATCATTAAGCCCGCCGAAGCCGACGGTCGAATTGATCAAAAATCGCTTCGTCTCGTCCCAAGAATTTTCAAATTTACCCTGCAATAGGTTATTTACGAGCCTCATCGGATATAAAATATTATAGAAAAAATTTGAAAACGCGCCCTGGATCGGATCGGGCATTACGTAATCGTAGCCGCTGGCTAAGGGGGTTAATATGTATGAGTAAAATACGTCGTTAAAGCTCGTCATAACGCGGTTATAGCCGCTAAGTGGATCGAAAACCTCGCGCTTGGCGAACTCCTCATCAAAACCATCTGTGTCGCTAGGCGCTACTACGTCTTGCTTTTGCGAGCAACCGCAGAGTGCCAATGCCGCGGCTAAGAATAGAATTTTTATAAATTTCAAATGCGACCCTTCTTTATAAATCAAAGTGGCGATTTTACAAATTTAAAGAAATTTTGTCAATAAAGGTAAAATTTCATATAGAATTTCCCTCTTTATATCGCAGAATAAAGCCTGCAGCTCTTTAAGAAATATATCAGAGGATATATTATAAAATCACGTGAAAGTAAATAAGAAAGGATGAAAATGGACGCAAAATTTGCTTTGGAATTCCTGCTTGGCAACAAAGCATCGCTTTTAGCCAAACACATTAAGCTGCTTAAGGCCGTAGATGAGACTAAAAGCATTACAAAGGCCGCAGAGATCGTAGGAGTGTCGTATAAAAACGGCTGGGACGCGCTAAATTTAATCAATAACGCGAGCAAAAAGCCGCTCATCGTCCGCACTCAAGGCACAAAGAAAAATAGCGGCTCCGAGCTTACCCCTTACGCTCACAAGCTGATTCGCGCTTATGATGCTATCAGCCACGCGGGTGAGACATTTTTGAGTGAAATTTTAAAGCTTGATGAGATCACTGAAGAGAGTCTTTTAAGCTTAGAGAAGATCGGTATGAAGCTTTCTGCACGCAATCAGCTAAGCGTTGAGATTACGGATGTTCAAACAGGCGCTGTAAATTCTCAAATCACGGCTAAACTCGCAGGTGGTGAAATTTTATGCGCGACGGTAACCGTAGAGAGCGAAAAAAATTTAGGGCTAAAGACGGGCAAGGATGTGCTGTTTTTATTCAAAGCCCCAAGCGTCATCATTGCCAAAGGAAGCTCGGAGAAGCTAAAACTTAGCACGACGAATCAAATCAAAGGCACGATTAGCGAGGTCAAAATCGGCGCGGTAAACGCAGAGATCTGTCTAGGCACAAGCTCGCACCAAAACATCACCGCGATCATCACGCGAGAATCTGCCACCGCGATGGCTCTAGGAGTAGGGGATGAAGTAACGGCGATCATCGAGCCTAGCGAGATCATTATTGGCGCGTAATAGGGTGAAATTGGGTGCGCAAAATTTTAAAATTTAAGGCGTAAATTTAAAATTTTAGATACAATTCAATTCTCGGTGAGAGCCGAAACGAAAGGCATAAAATGAAGTTGAAAGCAGTGCTTTTAGGAATTTTAACCGCAGGCGCGCTTAGCGCAGGCGAGGTCAGCGTCGCAGCCGCTGCGAACACGACGTATGCGTTTGACGAGATCAAGGCGGAATTTGCCAAGCTGCATCCGCAAACTACGCTAAACGTGAGCTTGGGCGCCAGCGGTGCGCTTAGCACGCAGATCAAAAACGGCGCGCCGTTTGATATTTTTATGGCGGCGGATATGAAATTTGCAGACGATCTGCATAAAGAGGGCTTTGCGACGGCGCCTGCCAAAACTTACGCAAAGGGCAAGGTGGCGATGTTTAGCGTGCGCGGCGTAGATCTTAGCAAGGGGCTTGAAGCTTTAAAAGACCCCAGCGTTAAAACGATTTCCATAGCAAATCCAAAGACCGCTCCTTACGGCACCGCAAGCGTACAGGCCTTCCAAAAAGCGGGAGTTTACGACGATATCAAAGGTAAAATCGTAGAAGCAAAATCGATCGGCGAGGCTCTTTCGCAAGCTCTTAAAGCTTCCGACGTCGGATTCATCGCGGCTAGCGCGATGTATGCGCCTAAGATGGCAAAGGATGGCTGCAACGGCAAGCCTTGCAAGCAGGGCGAAAATTTCGTCTTGGTCGACACCAAGCTCTACGAGCCGATAGCCCAGGGCATGATCGTGCTAAACCGCGCCAAAGACAATGCCGAAGCCAAGGCGTTTTATGATTTTATCCTAAGCGATAAGGGCAGGGCAATCTTTGCTAAATACGGATACGAGTTTTAATGATTAGAGCGAGAATCAACGAAATTTTACAAAAAGACGACATCCATTCTGTAGGATTTATCGCAGGCGGCATCAAGCTGCGCGGCGTATTTCTGCAGCTAAGTAGCGAGCTTAAGGTGGGTAGTGAAGTTTACGTGGGCTTTAAAAGCACCGATGTGCTTTTATCTCGCGAAGCCCTAAGTGGTGTATCTAGCGAAAATGAAATTCACGGCAAGATTATGAGCCTAAGCTTAGGTGAAATTCTATGCACGCTCAGGTTTGAAGGCAAGATAAGCTTTGATGTGCTCATTAGCGCGCATTCTGCGCAGGAGCTTGCTTTACGCGAGGGTGACGAGGTTTTCGCATACGTTAGCGCCACTGCGATATATATAGAAAAATATGATAACGATTGATTGTAAGAAAAAAATCAGTGATGATTTCTCGATTGATGCTCGCTTAGAGATTAACAAAGGCTCGTTTGTGTGCTTATATGGGCGCAGCGGCAGCGGTAAGACTACACTGCTGCGCATTTTGGCTGGATTTTTGCGCGCAGATAGTGGTAGCATAAAAGACGGCGATCGCGTGCTACAAGAAGGCAATGAATTCTTAAGTGCGGGCAAGCGCAGGATCGGCTTTTTGTTTCAAGACTACGCACTTTTTGAGAATATGAGCGTGACAGGCAATCTGCTTTTTGCCAGAAACGATCCGCAAAAAGCTGCGATGCTGCTTGAAATTTTAGAGCTTAGCGAGTTTGCAAAATCTGGTGTCGAGGGTCTTAGCGGCGGACAGAAGCAGCGCGTAGCACTTGCTCGCGCACTGATGCAAGAGCCTGAAATTTTGCTACTTGACGAGCCGCTTTCGGCGCTTGATTTTACGATGCGCGAAAAAATCCAAGAGTATTTGTTAAAGATCCACGAGCAGTTTCATCAGACCGTAATTTTGGTAAGCCACGACGTAAGCGAGATTTATAGACTTTGCAAGCGGGTTTATGAGATGAAGGACGGCAGGATCGTCCGCACCGGTACGCCGGAGGAAATTTTTCTTAAAACAAACGGCTCGCAGAAGTTTTCTTTCGCGGGCAAGATTGTCGATTTGCAAGCACGCGACGGGGTCAAAGTGGCTGTCGTAGCGATCGGCAGCCAGCTGTGCGAAGTGGTGCTAAGCAATGCAGAAGCCGATGGCTTGCAAGTAGGCGATGAGGTCAAAACAGGCGCCAAAGCCTTTAATATCACTCTGCATAAAATTTAAACTTGCAGGCAAGCTTGGGCGCGCATAAGTGGGAAACTTCAACTAGATTAGAGATTTAATACAGGCTTTTATGGAATTTTACGTGGAATTTAGACGAGGAATTTTGCAAAATTTTAGCTAGATTTGCCCGCAAAATACGGTGAGATTTTAAAATTTCATTCGCATCGCGCTTAGATTTTCATGAAACACAAAATTTAAACGCAGGCTAGAGTAAAACCGCAACGCTAGACTAGATAGCGTGGGGAAAGTAAGCTTAAATTTTAGATTTTGCGCAGACAGGCGCCGTTAAATTCCTTCTTTGAATTTATTAATTGGCGTGGTGGGTTTATTTTTAAATTTGGCGGTTTTTAGCTTACTTTTTTGGCAGGAGTTGCGCGAATTCTATCATGCGATTTTGGTAAAAAATTTAATGTGAAGCTTCGCGCAAACTTAAAATTTTCAGATTTAGAATTTTACCTGGATTTTGTGGCTTTGAAATTTTAAAAGCTCTAACGGCCTGAAGCTTGCGTGCTAAACTCGCTCAATAAGAGCTGCGGCAAAATTTCATTAACCGGGTCTTTTGGGTTTATGCGAAATTTTAAAATTTTGTTTTTGTCAGGCTCAATGTAATTCCACTAAGTTGTTCAGAGAATGCCGTTTGGCTATATCTTGCGTGAAATTTGCGCTCAGATAAATCCTGCCCGCTCAAGTTTTAAAGCTAAGCTAAGCTTTTTGGAATTTAGCTCAGCAAAATTCGTGACCTTAAAAATTTGCCAGCTTGGTAGAGAGCTTAAAGATTCGGTAGGATTTGCACGCTTGAAGGAATTTATTAGCCAAGCACTTTTATAAATTCCGCTCGCTTTAGCTTGCACGGAATTTTCAAAATTTCATTTTGCAAAGCCTTATGACTATGAGGTTTGTGCAAATTCTATCTAGCTTTGCCTCTAAATTTTAAAGCAGAGCTAGGCTTTTAAAATTTTGTAGTTTGGGCCCAGCGGCTCGGCTCGGAGGATAAATGTTTGAAATTCTAAAGGGGCTCGATTACACGCCGTTTCTCGTTTCATTAAAGCTTGCGAGCTTAACGACGCTCGCGTTGTTTATCGTCTGCGTGCCGCTCGCGTTTTTTATGGCGAGAAAAAAATTCTGCGGCAAAAGTGTGATCGAATCGATCATCTCGCTTCCGCTGGTGCTGCCGCCATCGGTGCTAGGGTTTTACCTGCTCGTTTTTTTATCGCCGTATTCAGTGCTGGGGGAGTTTTTCGACAAACACTTCGGGCTTAGACTCGTATTTAATTTCAGCGGGCTCGTGATCGCAAGCTGTATCTACTCGCTGCCGTTTATGTTTTCGCCGCTAGTTTCGGGCTTTCGCTCGCTTCCACGCTCACTTTTTTGGGCGTGCGATTCGCTGGATAAGAGCTATTTTTCCAAGCTTTTTCGCGTCGCGTTGCCCGCGATTCGACATTCCCTGCTTAGCGCCTTGGTGATCTGCTTTGCGCACACGATGGGCGAGTTTGGCGTCGTGCTGATGATCGGCGGCAGCGTAAGCGAGCAGACCAAGGTCGCTTCCATTGCGATTTATGAAGCGACCGAAACGCTCGATTTCGCGCAGGCTCACGCGTATTCGGCGCTGATGCTTATTTTTAGCTTCGCGGTACTTTTAATGATGCATTTTTTGGGAGCGCGCGGTGCAAAAATCGAAGCTTAAATAGGCTTTAAAACGAAATTTGCTAAAATCCCACAAAATTTGGAATTTGGCATGAAAAACAAAAAAGACTTCGTTACCGAAAGATTTAACGCCGCCTTGATTCTAGGCGCTGCGCTACTTACGCTTGTAGTAGTTTGCGAGATTAGCTTTTTGCGCACTAGGATCGCTACGCAGCTTGATTTGCGGACGCACACGGCGATTACCTTACTTAAAAATACCGACGAGTCGCTTTTTAGCGAGCTTGAAATTCTAAAAGAAACTATCCTTTCTTTGGACGCAAGGCATGAAGCTGCGCAAAGTGAGCTTTATGCGGATTTGATCCGCAATGTCGTAAAATCTTCTCATAGATTTGACGCTATTTTTTATCTGCGCGCCCGCGGCGCGGAGCAGGAGAGCTTGGCGCATTTTTCATCGGATGCGCGTATTTCGGATCTTGGCGAGATACGGCTTGCGGATATCGCAAGCGAGCTAAAAAAGGATGAATGGGTATCGCGCTATATGATGATG
>CAUSCW010000009.1:0-48565 GCA_963530195.1 uncultured Campylobacter sp. | reverse complement strand
CTAGGCCGGTTTGGGCTAGTTCTTTAAATTCGTCGATATTATACGCCACGCCGCTGCCTGCGCCGCCTAGGGTGTAGCTAGCGCGGATAATGAGCGGAAAGCCGATCTCATTTGCAGCAGCCATCGCCTCTTCGATATTGTAGGCGTATTTGGATTTAGGCAGATCCATTCCGATCTTAATCATCGCTTCTTTAAATTTTACCCTATCCTCGCCCTTTTTGATCGCTTCAGGCTTGGCGCCTAGAAATTTCACTCCAGCTAGCTCGCCGCTTTCGTAAGCCTGCATCGCGACGTTTAGCGCGACCTGTCCGCCCATCGTAGGCAGGATCGCATCGACGCCCTCGCGCTTTATGATACGCAAAATGCTCTCTTTGGTGATCGGCTCGATATAGGTGGCGTCGGCAAAATCGGGATCGGTCATAATGGTAGCGGGGTTTGAGTTTATTAGCACTACGCGGTATCCGAGGCTCTTTAGCGTCTTGGCAGCCTGCGTGCCGCTGTAATCGAACTCACACGCCTGACCGATTACGATCGGACCGCTGCCGATCAGTAAAATCGTATTAATATCATCTCTTTTGGGCATCAATTTTCCTTTGTAACGACATACAAAAATGCCGGCATCTCGGAGCTCACGTAGGGCTCTACGACGGCGCTTTTATATAGCTTCCCGCTTTGAATTTCTTTAACCTTCCCTACCGGCACGCCAGCAAAAAAAATCCCGTCCTTGCCGCTGGTAAGCACCTCATCGCCTACCTTGGGATCAAGCCACTGCGGGATGTATCTAACCACGAGCTCATTTTTTTCGCCGCCCGCGACGCCCGGAATTTGAGCATCGCCTATGAAAACGGAGAAGTTGCTCTTTTCGTCGCGCTGCAAGATCGCAAGCGGGCGCCCGTCTTTATTTACTAAAATTCCTGCGGTCTTGCCCTCGCTGATGAGGCCGTAAATTTTGTTTGGGTCAAAATTTTCAAAATTTACGAAGAATTTATTGTAGTCGTTTAAATTTGCATAGCTCAGCGCCTTTACGAGCTGAACTTTGGGCTCGTAGACGGAGCTGTTTTTGTCGATCAAAATTTTATTGAGCTCGCCCGCGAACGTACTAAGCAGCATTGCCGATTTTTTTAGCTCGGCGTTTTCTTCTCGTAGAGCTTTGATCGTCTCTGCCTGGTTAAAATGCTCGTTCACAGCGCCTTTTACCCGATCGCTCACGCCGTAATACACCTCTAAAATTCCTCCTGCAAATCCGATAAATTTGCCGTGGATATACGAGCCGAACGTAAGCGAAATGGCTACCAGCAAAACCGCGACGAGGAGGAGTTTGAGATTAGTCATTTGCCGCTTGTTTTAGCGATTTGATCTCTTCTAGGGCTTTTCCCGTGCCGTTTGCGACGCAAAGCAGCGGCTCGTCCGCGACGAAAACCGGAAGCTTTACGGTGTCGCTTAGATATTTATCTAATCCGCGAATGAGCGCACCGCCACCCGTTAGCACGACGCCGTTTTCGACGATATCGGCGGCAACTTCCGGCTGAATGCTCTCTAAAACAAATTTTAACGCATCGGCAATCTCTCTTATCGAATCCTTGATCGCTTCCCTAACGTCCTCGCTCGTAAGATCGACTGAGCTTAAAAGCCCGCTGATCTGGTCTTTTCCTTTGACCGTGTATGTAAGATCTTTTTGCTGTTGCACCGCCGTGCCGATCTTGATCTTAATCTCCTCGGCCGCACGCTCCGAAATAAGCAGGCTATATTTTTCTTTGACGTAGTTAACGATGCTTGCGTCGATCTTATCGCCCGCGACGCGAACGGATTTGGCACTGATGATACCGCCTAAAGAGATAACGCCGATTTCGGTGGTACCGCCGCCGATATCTACGACCAACGAGCCGCGCGCTTCATTGACCGGCAAACCCGCACCGATCGCCGCAGCCATCGGCTCTTCGATTAGATAAACCTCTCGCGCACCCGCTATCATCGCGCTTTCGCGCACAGCTTTGCGCTCGACCTGAGTTAGCCCGTAAGGTACCGAGATGATGATACGCGGGCTTACAAAAAAGCGGCGTTTGTGGGTCTTTTCGATGAAATACCTAATCATCTTCTCCGTCATATCAAAATCCGCGATAACGCCGTCCTTCATCGGGCGCACCGCTTCGATGTCGCCGGGAGTGCGTCCGAGCATCTCTTTGGCTTCGGCGCCCACGGCGATGATCCTTTGCTTGCCGTAGCGTTCGTTTTGTACCGCGACGACGCTCGGTTCGTTGATGATGATGCCTTTATCTTTTAGCAGCACCAGCGTGTTTGCCGTGCCTAGATCAATACCCATATCCCTAGAAAATAATCCTAGAATCGAATCAAGTAACATTTATCCCCTTTATGCAGTTAAATTTTGTTTTACAAGTATCGGCTTGGAGACGCCGTCTACGACCTCTTTCGAGATGATGACATCATAGCCTTTAAGCTCAGGCAGATCAAACATAATATCGATCATGATCTCCTCGATTATGCTGCGAAGTCCGCGCGCACCGGTTTTGCGCTTGATCGCAAGGCTCGCGACCTCTCGTAGCGCGTCGTCGTCAAATTTTAAATTTGCGCCGTCTATCGCAAAGAGCTTTTGGTATTGCTTTAAGATCGCGTTTTTCGGCTCGGTTAAAATTCTAACCATCGCCTTTTCGTCGATCTCATTTAGCGTAGCCACTACGTGCAATCGCCCGATGAGCTCGGGGATTATGCCGTAATGCACCAGATCGTCGGCCTCGACCATGTTTAGCAAATTTAGGCTCTCTTTCTTACTGCGCTTGGTTTGATTAAATCCCAGCACGTTCTGCCCGATGCGGCGGTTGATGATCTCGTTTAGCCCATCGAATGCGCCGCCGCAGACGAACAAAATATTTGTCGTATCGATCTGGATGAAGTCCTGATTTGGGTGCTTGCGGCCGCCCTTTGGAGGGATATTTACGACGCTTCCTTCGATGATCTTAAGCAGCGCTTGTTGTACACCTTCGCCGCTTACGTCGCGCGTGATGCTGCGGTTTTCGCTCATTCGCGCGATCTTATCGATCTCGTCTACGAATACGATACCGCGCTGCGCCTTCTCTACGTCGCCGTCCGCAGCCTGCAAAAGGCGGGTGAGGATGTTTTCTACGTCCTCGCCGACGTAGCCCGCTTCCGTTAGGCTCGTAGCGTCGCTAATGGCGATCGGCACGTCCAAAAATTTCGCCAAGGTCTGCGCCATAAGCGTCTTACCGCTGCCGGTAGGACCGATAAGCAAGATATTTGATTTTGAAATTTCTGTATCGTCACCCTTCGCGTCGGTCTGTCTGAAAATTCTTTTATAGTGGTTGTAAACGCCGACGCTAAAAATTTTCTTAGCGCGCTCCTGGCCGATAACGTAGCGGTTGAGAACCTCCATCAGCGCCTTTGGCTTGATAGCCTCGAAATCGATCTCTTTATTTTGATTTTGTATCGCCTCATTTTGACCCTCGCTGCCGTGGATAGCGGCGTATGCCATATCGATACAATAGCTGCAGATAGCCGCCGTACCGTCGTCATTAGGATAGATACGACGCCCGTCCGCGCCCGTCTCACCGCAAAAACTGCACTTATTTGCCATTAAATTTTACCCTTATCTAGCGGAATTCCGCGTTTTGTGTTGATTATAAACTCGCACATCTTGCGCACGTTTTGATCGCTCGTTTCGGCTAAAAGAATCTGCGCCTGCTCCTTTAAGCCCGTGCCTTGGTTGAATAAAAATTTATACGCTCGATTTATCGTCTCGACCGTCTCTTTATCGAAGCGGCGGCGGATGCCCGTTAAATTTAGCCCGCGGATATAGGCGCGATTCCCCTCGGCTAGGCAAAACGGCACCACGTCCTGACTAAGCGCGCTAGCCCCTGCGATCATGCAGCTCTCGCCGATTTGGACGAACTGATGCACGGGGGTAAGCCCGCCGATAACGGCATAATCGCCCATTACGACGTGGCCTGCGAGCGTGGCGTTGTTGGCTAGGATTATGTTGCTTCCCAGCACGCAATCGTGCGCGATGTGGCAATATGCCATCATAAATAGATTATCACCGATGCGCGTAAATCCGTCGCCCTTATGCGAGCCCGAGCTGATCGTGCAAAACTCGTGAATCGTAGCGTTTTTGCCGATGATTAGCCCCGTTCGCTCGCCCTCTTCAAAGCTCATATCCTGCGGAATTTCGCCCACGATCGCGTATGAAAAAATTTTAGAGCCCTCGCCGATTTGAGTATCGCCGATGATGCGCGCCCCCTGCTTGATCGTGCAGCCGTCTGCGATTTTAGCCTGCGCGCTTATGAAAGCATACGGCTCGATCACAACCTCGGCTCCGATCTGCGCGCCGTCCTCGATGATCGCCGTGTGGTGAACTTTAGCCATCATTTATCCATTATCATCGCTTGAAGTTCAGCCTGCGCGGCCAGTGTGGCGCCGTCGTTGATGTAGGCTTCGCCCTTTAGCACCCAGATGCGTCCGCGGTGTTTGATTACGCTGATGCGATACTCAAGCTTGTCGCCGGGGCGGACCGGGTTTCTAAATTTAGCGTTGTCGATACTCATAAAATACACGACTTTATCGCTTAGATCGACGCCCTCTTTCTCCATGCTCTTAAACGCCAGCACGCCGCCCGCCTGCGCTAAGCCCTCTATGATCATTACGCCCGGATAGATCGGGTGGCCTGGGAAGTGACCCTGAAAGATCTGCTCGTTGTAGGTTACGTTTTTATAGGCTTTGATGCTTTCTCCTATGCTGAGCTCTTCGACGCGATCTATCAGCAAAAACGGGAAGCGATGAGGTAGGATGGAGAGAATTTCGTTTATGTCTATCATTATCTGCCTTTATTTAAAAATCTTGCAATTTTATCAAATTCTTACTAAAATTTCCCTAACGTCTAAAAATATGCGCGAGAGCCCGTAAATTTGAACTTTGGCAGCTCTTATCTCGTCCGTGACGATGATCGGCGAGAGCGAGCCCGCAGCGCACAGGACGGCACGAGCTTTATTTTGGCACGCAAGACTCGGCGGATTTTTTAGCATCTCAGATACACTTTTGAAATTTGATCTTGAAATTTCGTTAAATTTCGCCAGACTTAAAATTTTAATCTCCCCCTTATCGCTGCAAAAAATTTCGCAATCCTGCTCCACGCTAAGCTTTACGTTTTCGCGCGTAAAATGCGAGCCAAATAGTACAAACGAAGGCGCGACCTTGCCGTCAAATTTAATCCATGCGCGCAGCAGGCGGTAGTTTAAAAACCGATCGCGCAGCACGCTAAATTTCACACCTTTTTTTTCGAGCGAGCAAAGTTTTTTATAAAATTTCAACTTCTCCTCTACCGAAGCGGGCAGGATTTGCCGATCGATAGACGACATTAGCTCGTAAATTTCGGCGCCTTGGACTAAATTTCGTCTCAAATCCGCCGTCAGACTTCCGCCAGAATTCCGCTCAGCCCTTCGCTGATCGTTCCGCTGTGCCGCAAGCGCATAGATACAGCCGCAGTAGTTTTGATGATAGAGCGCGTCTTTTTTCGCGAGCGCAAACTGCTCGTTCGTGCCGCCGTTTTTGCGAAAATCGGGCGCGATAAACTCCAGCCCGTAGCGCTCGCAAATGCGCTGCAGCGAGCTGCAAAGCTGAGAGTGCGATTTTTTGGGGCTCATTAGAAGCGTCGTAGTGATTTTGCGCTCGCCCAAACTTAGCGCGAGCTCGGCCGTTTTTTGCATGCGAAAATCAAAGCAAAACTCGCAGCGCGCGCCTTTTTCGGGCTCGTTTTCAAGCCCGCGCGCGCCGTCTAGCCAGCCCTGAAAATCATACTCGCCCGGGATAAATTTAATCCCTAAATTCTCGCAAACCCGCTTTGCGTCGTGCATTCTAAGAACATATTCGCCGCAAGGGTGGATGTTGGGATCATAAAAATAGCCTATTAGCGGCTCTTGCGTGAGCTCTTTTAAGCGGCGCAAAAAATAATCGCAATCGACCGAGCAGCAGATGTGAACCAGCAAAATTTAACCCTTTGCACGAAATTTTTGGATATAATTTTACGCTATCAAAATTAATGAGCGGAAAAATGAAAAAATTTTTTATAAAACACTGGCGTAAGTTTGCTTACGGCTTGGGCGGATTTGCGCTATTTTACGTGCTCGCGGGCTTTTTCGGCGTGCCGCTTTTTATCGAAAAAGCGCTGCCTAAAATTTTAGAGGGCAGAGCAAGCTTTAGCGTGCAGGACGCCAAATTTAACCCCTTTACCTACGAGCTAAACGTTACCAAGCCGGAGCTTAGTACCTTTAAGCCGCTGTTTAGCGCGGATGAGATAAATCTAAAAATCGGTTTTTCAAAGCTTTTTAAAAAGACTCTCGCGGTAGAAATTTTACATCTTAAATCCCCTAAATTTCACGTCGAGCGTGAGCAAAACGGCACCTTCAATTTCGAGCCGCTACTTTCAGAGCAAAAGAGCGAAAGTAAAGATGAAAACTCCAGCTTCAACGTCACGCTGAATAATTTTAAGATCGAGCGTGGCTCTCTGGGCTACGTCGATAACTCCCTAAAAAGGCCGTTTTCGCTCATCTCGACCGAGCTAAATTATGAGATCAACGGGCTAAGCTTAAAGGACGAAACGATCGGCGAGCACGATTTAAGCGCCGTTTCGCGTACATACGACGCGCTAAGCTTCGATGGAGCCATCGACCTGGCGCCTCTTCGTCTACACGGCAAGGTAGATATCTCGCGGCTGAAAATCGATCCGTTTTGGCTATCATACCTCGATCCTAGCGGCGTGCGGTTTAAGAACGGCTTCCTTTCCGCTACTCTAAATTACCGATTGAGCCTCGATGAAAATATAAAATTTGCGCTTGAAAACTCAAAGCTCGAGCTGCAAAGCCTAGAAATTTTGCAAGATCAAAATTTAATTTCGCTAGACTCGATAAAAATCCCGAGCTTTGAGCTGAATACGGACGTTTCGAATGAAATTTCAGGCAAAGTGATGATTCCGCAAGTGCTAGTTTCGGGCGCAAAATACGATATGAACGAAACCAAAATTTCCACAGGCTTTGAGGGCGCGCGGGTCGCGGATTTTGCGCTGGATTTTAATAAAACGGGGGCAAACTTGCGGCTAAACTCCGCCGTAAAAAGCGTAGATCTAAACCGCTCAAGCTTTGCAAACCCGCAAATTTCGGTCGTCTCAAACGATACTAAAATCACGGAAAATTTCTTAGAATTTAACGCCGAAGGTAACGATACGGTCCTTCATACGGGCTTTGGCGCCTTTAGTATCGCGGATACGCAGATTACGCTAGCGCGCAGCGATAAAATTTCACTCGCCACAACCGAGCTGGGCGCGTTTAGCTACGACAAGGAGGGCGTGCAAAACGGCGCAAGTCTGAAGTTTGCTAAAATTTCAAACTCCAAAATCGCAAACAAAAACGGAATTTTTAGCGGATTTGAAAGCTTCGGCGTGCAGGGAGTGAAATTTAACGTCGCGGATCTAAATCTCGGCGTGGATAAAATTTTGCTAAACGCGCCGTTTTTCAACTCGGAAGTGGGCACTAATGGCGCGAAAAGCATAAACGATCTGGCGATTTTAAGCGCAATCTCTAAAAATCCTGCGAGCCCCCAAAAAATGGCAAGCTCTAGCGCCGCAAACCAAGCGGATGCAAATTCTACGGCAAGCGGCGCAAATTTAAATTCTAAAAAGCCCTCCAAAAGCCCCGCTTTAAAATTTAAGATCGGCGAAGCCTCCGTAATGGGCGCACAGGCTAAGATCGGCGAGAGCTTTATCGTTAAAAACAATATGCACGAGATCAAGGATTTCAGCGCCACGCTAAGCGGGCTAAGCTCGAATTTCGCCGAGCCTTTCGGTATAAAAGCAAGCCTTATTACAGGCGAAATTACGGCTAGCGCGGACGGCAAGGCCAGCATCGCGCCGCTTAACGTAGGCGCGAACTTTAGCTTAAAGGCGCCGAACTTGAGCGTTTTTAACAGATATATGGCGGAATTTATCACGGGCTCCATCGCCGGCGAGCTCGCTATGCAAGGGCAGCTGAAGCTTTCAAACGCCTTCTCGCTCGAAGGCAAGCTATCGGGCAAGGGCTTGGCGCTAAGCTCGGGCAGGGATAAAATTTTCTCCCTCGCGTCGCTAAATGTCGCGCAAATCGCGCTGAGCCCAAACTCCCTCACGCTAAATAAGATCATTCTTGGTTCGCCCGCAGCAAATATCTCGCTAAATAAAGACAGGCGTTTAAATTTAACTTCTCTGATAAAGCCCGCCGCGCAGCTAAAGCAGACTGCAAAGCCCACCGAAGCTGTGCCTAGCAGACCCGCAAAAAGCAAGACAAGCTTTGTGTGGAGCGCAAAAAATATCTCGCTTAGCGGCGGAAGTTTAAATTTTACCGACGAGAGTCTAGCGGCGCCCTTTAAACTGCGCATCAGCGATATGAAAGCAAGTATCAGCGAGATCAGTCCGAAGCGGGCGGCGGATATTAAGTTTAGCTCGCTCGTAAGCAGAAGCGGGCTGGCAAGCATCACGGCGCGAGCTTATCCGCTGGATTTTAAACGCAAAAGCGATATAAACGTCGTTTTAAAGGAGATCCCGCTTGCGCCCGCATCGCCCTATACCGCCAAATATATCGGCAACGAAATCGCGGGCGGTAAGCTAAATTTAAAACTTACCTACAAAATCGATGACGGTAAGCTAAACGCAAGTAACGATCTAAATTTAGACCGCTTCGAGCTCGGCAAAGAGGTGCAGAGCAAGGATGCGCTGAGCCTTCCGATCGGTCTAGTGGTATCGATCCTAAAGGACAGCGACGATCAGATCGATATTAGCCTGCCTCTAAGCGGTACGCTGAGCGATCCGAAATTTAGCTACGGCGCGCTCGTTTGGGGTGCGATCAAAAAGCTACTCTCGGACATCGTGCTAAGCCCGTTTAGATTTATGGGAAAGATCGCGGGCGTGGATACGAAAAAGCTGGAAAGTATCGATTTTGAGGCGGCGAGCAGCGAAATTTTAATCAGCGAAAACTCTAAAATAGATGACTTAGCCAAGGTCGCAAAAGCTAAGCCCGATCTTAAGATCATTCTAAACTCTGCATACAACGAAAAGCTCGATACTCACGAGTTTCAAAGGCGCTCGCTGCAAAATGCCCTCACGCTGATGTCCAATAAACAAGGCCTCTCCACCGATGAAGCCATAGCGGCGCTTAAGATCAAATACGGCATCAAAGCCAGCGGCGATGAGGCGATGGAAGAGCTGATAAGCGCGCAGAAATTTACTCGTTCGCGTCTTGATGAGTTAGCCCTTGCCAGAGCGGCTGCCGTGCAATCGGCACTCGTGCAGCGCGGCGTAAGTGCTTCTCGCATAGAGATCAAAAAGCCAAGCGAAGCGGAGCTTAAACAAAACAGCTTCATCCCGCTAAACCTGGGTCTTGAAAAATAGCGTAAGCAAAATTTGGCTATACTAAGCGGACTAAATTTAAAGGAGCGGCGATGATAAATATAGGAATTCACGGCGGAAGCGGCAGAATGGGTACGATGATCTACGAGTGCCTGAAAAATTTCGATCAGGCGCGAGCAAGCGTAATCTATACGGTCGCGCCTCTTGATTATACGCCGAGCTGCGCCGCAAGCCGCAGCTATGACGAGCTTTTTAGCGGCTGCGACGTCGTGATAGACTTTACGATCCGAGATGGCGCAATAAATTTAATGAAATTTGCGCTTTCGCACCCAAAGCCGCTTTGCATCGGCACGACGGCTCTGGGTAAGGAGGGCGAGCGGCTACTGCGCGAATGCGGCGCGAAGATGCCCGTGCTGCACGCTACGAATATGAGTCTGGGCGTCGCGGTGCTAAACAAGCTCGTGGCGCTTGCTAGCAGGAGTTTGCGCGATTTTGACTGCGAAATTTTAGAGATGCACCACCGCCACAAAAAAGACGCCCCGAGTGGCACGGCGATGAGCCTTGCGGAAAGCGCCGCGAGCGCACGCGAACTAAACTTAAAAGACGTGCGCGTAAGCGGTCGCGACGGGCTCATCGGCGAGCGCGGCAAAGACGAGATCGCCGTGATGTCGCTGCGCGGTGGCGATATAATCGGACGCCACACCGTGGGGTTTTACGGCGAGGGCGAGTTCATCGAGCTAAATCATACGGCAACTTCGCGTGCGACCTTTGCCAGAGGCGCAATAAAGGCAGCGGTATGGCTTGCGTCCCAAAATAGCGGGCTTTACGGCATCGACGACTGCTTAGGGATTTAGGCTTTGCGGCTAAATTTAAGAGGAAAAATGCCAACCAAAGATGAAATTTTAAATTTTTTGCGCGAGCCCAAGCCCGAGCTTGAAAGCTTTGGAATTTACAAAGTCGGGCTATTCGGCAGCTACGCCAAAGATGGAGCAAATATCGCCGAGAAGTTTAAAATTTCAGCCGATCTATTTGATGAGGCGCCGACAAAATGCTGGACGGCAAGCCGTCAATGATAAAACAAAATATAGATAAATTTCTAAAAAATAAAATTTAAGAGGTTAGAAAATGTGCGCAATCGTGGGAGTCATAAATTCCGAAGGTGCGGCTAAAACCGCGTATTACGGGCTTTTTGCCATGCAGCACCGCGGTCAGGAGGCAAGCGGCATCAGCTCGAGCTTCAACCATCATATCAAAACTATCAAAGCCACGGGGCTCGTGACGGAGGTTTTTAGCCCCGCGAGTTTTGAAATTTTAAAGGGCAACATCGCGATCGGCCACAACCGCTACGGCACTGCGGGCGCAGACAGCCTGAAGGACGCGCAGCCCGTTGCGGGCAACTACGCTTTGGGGGAGATCTCTATCGTTCATAACGGAAATTTGATCAACAAAGACGAAATTCGCCGCAAGCTCGTAAGCGAGGGCGCGATTTTTCAGTCCGGCATGGACACCGAAAATATCCTGCACCTCATCGCACGCAGCAAGCAGGAGCATCTAAAAGATCGCATCGTCGAAGCTCTGAATCAGTGCGTGGGCGCGTATTCGCTTCTGATTTTAAGCCGCTCGAAGATGTTTGCCGTGCGCGATCGCTACGGCGTGCGTCCGCTCAGCATCGGTAGGCTCAAAGACGGCGGCTACATCGTAGCAAGCGAGACCTGCGCGTTTGATCTCGTAGGAGCCAAGTTTATCCGCGACGTAAAGCCCGGCGAGATGGTGATTTTCGAAGAGGGCAAGGATGAGTTTAGCTCGCTTGAAATTTTAAAAGCCGCGGAGGCTAGAATTTGCGCGTTTGAATACATCTACTTTGCGCGCCCAGACAGCGTCGTAGAGGGCAAAAACGTATACGAGGTCAGAAAAAAGCTGGGCGCTGCACTCGCGCGAAAATGCGGGAGTTTAAAAGCTGATTTCGTCGTGCCCGTGCCCGATAGCGGCGTGCCGGCGGCGCTTGGTTTCGCGCAAGAGAGCAAGCTGCCCTTCGAGATGGCGATCGTGCGCAACCACTACATCGGCCGCACCTTCATCGAGCCTACGCAAGAGGTGCGAAATTTAAAGGTCAAACTCAAGCTAAACCCGATCGGCGCAGCACTGCACGGCAAAAGCGTCGTCGTCGTGGACGATAGCATCGTGCGCGGCACCACGAGCAAAAAGATCGTCGAGCTTCTGCGCCATGCGGGCGCGGCGCGCGTACATATGTGCATCGCAAGCCCGGAGCTAAAGTATCCCGAGCGCTACGGCATCGACACGCCGAGCGTGCGCGAGCTGATCGCCGCAAATATGAGCACGGATGAAATTTGCAAATTTATAGGCGCCGACAGCCTCACATTCCTTAGCGTGCCTGAGCTAGTAGAAGCGCTTGGGGGCGAGCGCAAATACTCGCTCGTAAGCTTCGACGGCGATTATTTTATCAAAGATTAGCGAATTTAAAGGAACAAACTATGACAAAATTTAAAATTAAGCGCGTCTATGAGAGCGCGGAGGAAAAGGATGGTTTTCGCGTGCTTTGCGATAGGCTATGGCCGCGTGGCATAAAAAAAGACACGCTGGAGCTTGATATGTGGGCAAAAGACATAACGCCTAGCACCGAAATACGCAAGCTTTTCGCGCATAAGCCTGAGAATTTCGCTCATTTTAAGGAGCTTTACCTAGCCGAACTTGAGCAGAATCTCGCCGTAGCGGAGTTTTTAAAAGCGGTTAAAAACGAGCCGGTTGTCACGCTGCTATACGCCGCAAAGGACGAGCACTGCAACCACGCGATGATTCTGCGCGATTTTTTGCAAAGCAAGGTGCGCTAAAATTTTGCGCTCAAAGCGCACCGCTCGCCATAATTTTAAAGCAAATGTAAAATCGCCTCGATCGCCAAAATCCACTCGTAAAACCAATGCGCGAGGCGTAAAATTCAGCGAACAGGTGTGAGCGGAGTGCTTTTAAAGACTTGCCAGACACCATTTGAGATAAATTTTCTATCCGGATGTACACTTCGCAGATGCGCAAAACAAACGCTAAATTTTGCGTCAGAGCTCTAAAAAACGCAGAATTTTATAAAAAGCAAATAAAATTTCAAGGAAAATAACTCGATTTAATATATGCAAATTTAGAATTTCATCTATTTTTTAACGCTACTTTTAATAATGCAAGCTAGGAATTTAAAAAGTGGGCTTAATATAAATTCGCAACAAATCAAATTAATTTCTTACACGCAGCATTTTTAAATTTCATTTAAGGATTTGCCGCTAACATTGCTCGTAATTTTTTACAAGGAGAAACTATGGCAATAAGTGCTAGAAATCAGCTTCACGTCGTAATCAGCGACGTAAAAACAGGTGCGGTAAATTCGCTAATCACAGCTAAAACCAGAGGCGGCGACGTGCTAAAAGCAACCGTCACGACCGATTCTGAAAAAGGTCTAGATCTAAAAGCGGGCAAAGAGGCGGTATTTTTATTCAAAGCCCCAAGCGTCATCATCTCCAAAGGCGAGAACGATCTACGCTTAAGCGCGACCAACCAAATAAAGGGCAAAATCACCGCCGTTAAAGAGGGCGCGATCAATGCTGAAATCGATGTCAAAACCGCAGGCGGTGAGAATCTAAGCGCGATCGTCACAAACAGCTCCGTTAAAAATTTGGCGCTAGCAGTCGGCGACGAAGTAACCGCGATCATAAAAGCTACTCAAATCATCGTCGGTGTAAAATAATTTTGCATTGCGCGAAACGATGTGCACGCTTTAAACATCGCAAAATAAAGGAGCGAAATTTTATAAATTCTGCTCCTTCTTCAAAAATCTCTTTTGATAAATCAAATTTCGTAGCAGCCCAAATAACGCTATAAGCGCTCTTTTCTCTCATGCGCGCAGATACACCCCACGCGACATCCAGCCCCAATCACACCAAGAGCGGTCTTACCTTAAGTACGCAGTGCACGTTTCGCACAGGCTTTTCATCTATGCAGCAGGTAACCACGCGCGATATATTTATGAAACGCAGACCCGCCTTTGCCCTACTTCGCTAGGTTATAACGACTTTATTTGCGCGCTCGCTACGCTACTTTGCTCGGTAATGACCGATCACCACACTTTTACAGCGACAGGCTCAGCATATCTTTTCGCGGTGCGGTGCGATGTTTTGCAAAATACTACGCGATGCGGTAAATTTTAAAATTTAAACTCTCCAAGTGCGACAGAGACCGCTTCACAAAACCCAGACCCAATCCAAAGATCACGACACACACTTCACCCCCCCCTACTTTGCCGCTTGCTGCGAAATTTAACCACTCTTGCGCAAATAGGACACGATGAGTTTTACGTCGATGACTTCGAGCCGAACGCCCATTCGTGCTTCCATAGATGACAACATTAGCTAGCCGATGCGCGCTGTTTTAACACGCTTGTACCTTGCAAGCAATCAACACTGGCTACGACGAGTGCACGCACGTATCAGTCGAGCCATCCATAGCGTGTTTAGATCCACTTTGAGCTTTTGCCGATCGGCTCGTTAAAAGCGGCAGTTTCGCGGCTAAAATCGCCCTCGTAAAATTTCGGCTCGTAGCCGCGGGTAGCGGGTATTTGCTTTGCTAAATTTGATACTCGCCGGGGCCTAGTTCGCCTCGCAAAAGCTTACCAAAGCGTGCGGCTGCAGCCTCTACGGCATCGTCGCCAAACTCTCCAGGCTCAAACCCGCTGCTGACAAACGGCACAGCAAAGTCCATCCCGCAGTAGTTTGCCGCGATCTTAAGCGGCGTTAAAATTTCATCCAAGCTAAAGCCGATCGCGCCCTGTTTGGAGTATTCGCCAAGCGGAGTGCTGACGCTTAGCGCAAGCTGCAAGACCTTGCCTTTAAGCGCGCCGGAACCCACCAGCTCGTGCGAAAAGACGATGTCGATATAGGCTTTTAGCATAGGCGGCATGTTTAGCCAGTACATCGGGTACAAAAATACGATGCGATCCGCGCCGCATAGCGCGTCTTGCTCTGTGCGAGCGTCGATGCGCGCAGTATCGGTGCCGTAAAGCCCCTCCAAATGGTGTACCTCCATGCCGGCAGCGGCCTTTGCGACCTGCGATAGGGCTTTGTTTACGCGCGAGGCGGCGAAATTAGGATGCGATAAGATAACGAGTGTTTTCATATTATTTCCTTTGTTAAAATTTGCAGAATCATATCGTTAAAAAGCTAAAAGTAGAATAATGAGGTTTGCGAAAACGAAGCGTTATTTTGCTCGCGAGGAATGGGATTCGTGAGGCGCGATAGATACGAGGCGCTCTCGTACCATACTGACTCAAGGCATGTGCAACAAAATGTTTTTACGCGTGCCGCAAAGTAAGCTCCCACGCTCGCCCTCGTCTAAAACGATCTTACTTACAATCCGTCCAATGCGCGCGCAGCTGCGGCACGGAGCAAAATTTCGTCCAAGCAAGGATAAATTTATGAAAAAAGATTAAAATTTAGCCGCAACTCGGGCTACAAGCCCGAAAATTTCAAAAAAAGGACACGATATGCAGAGAAAAACACAGATCGAAGATGAGTTCAGCGCAGAGGATCGCGAGCGCAAAATCACGCTGCAAGCGGGAGATGCGGCGCCCGAGTTTAGCTTGCAAAACGCCGACGGAGCGAGTGTCGCGCTAAAGGACTTCGCGGGCAAGAGGGTCGCGCTGTATTTTTACCCCAAAGATAACACCCCCGGCTGCACGACCGAAGCGTGCGAATTTAGCGCCGCGTACGATGATTTCATCGCCGCAGACTGCGTGATCGTAGGCATCAGCCCCGACAGCGCCAAATCCCATGCGAGCTTCATCGCCAAGCAAAGCCTAAAGCACATCCTGCTGAGCGATCCGCAGCACGAGGTGGCCAAGCTATACGGCGCATGGCAGGTGCGCAAAAACTACGGGCGCGAGTATCTAGGCATCGTGCGCTCGACCTTTCTGATCGGTGCGGACGGCAAAATTTTAAAGGTCTATAAAAGCGTCAAGGCAAAGGATCACGCGGCAAAGGTGCTCGCGGATCTGCTAGCTGCGGGGAAATAAAGCGCCAAGTCGGCGTTTGAAATAGGGCCCCGGCGTATTTGGGCGCTAAGCTTTAATATAAAATTTATGCGCTGAAATTTACTACGGAATTTCGGCGTCAAATTTAGGCGCCGAAATTTTGGCATTCAAATTTAGCTTTGAAATTTTGCCTTAAAATTCTGCCGCTAATTTGAAAATGAAATTTCAAAGCGGAGCTCTATCTGCGATTTTAACGGCAAATTTTATCGCCCAAAAATAGAATTTTAAAGGAAAAATATGAAAAGCTTAATCATTCTAGCTCACCCCGACATCGAAAATTCGCTCATAAACAAGCGGTTTTTGAAAGAGGCCGCCGCGCAAAGCTTCACCGTGCGCGACCTAGCGCGCGAGTATCCTAGCGGCGAAATAGACGGCGAGCGCGAGCGTGCGATAATCAAAGCCCACGACGCCTTGGTACTGCAATTTCCGCTGCATAATTTCTCCTCGCCCGCGATTTTAAAAAGCTGGATCGATGCGACGATGACGTATGGATTTGCCTACGGGCGCACGAGCGAGGGCATTCGTGGGCGCGCCGTGGCGCTAGCGGTAAGCGCGGGCATCAAGCGCGCCGACTACGCGCCTAGCGGGCGGTATCATTTCACGATGGAGCAGATTTTAGCGCCGTTTGAGCTCGCATTCCGCTACTATTTTCATGCCGACTGGCGCGGATTTTTCGCGTTTTACGGCGCCGAGGAGACGCCGGGTGTGGATTATCAAAGCAGCACCGACCAGATAGAAAAAGGCGCGGCGGAGTACGCGGAATTTTTAAGAAATTTAGGCGCAAAGAGCGGCGTAGATAAAAAATTTTAAATCAAAACCAAGCTAGGTTTTGGGGCTAAATTTTAAAATTTAAGCCTCGTTTCGGGCTTGGCTTTTAAAATGAAAAGCGCTGCGATGAAATTTTACACGAAGCGCTTAAATTTAGCCTGCGCAGTTTATAGATAATTCAGCATGCAGGCCGACTGCTTCCGTAAATTTTAATTTAAAGAAATTCCGTGCCGTTTTTAAGACCCGTTTACGACGCCGTCTAAGTTCCTAAAGGCTGATCTTTCTTGCGTTAAAACGTCCGCTCTATCGGCTGCGGGGATAAAATTCCGCCGAGCAGGGTAAAATTTCGTGGCGGAATGAACGAGCTAAATTTAAAATCAAATCTGTGCGCGGAGTAGAAAGCGCCCGAGCTAAGCTTGCGCCGCCGCCAGCGTTATGATCTGCTTAACCACCTCGCTCGCCGCTTTTAAAGAGCCTACGGGCAGGTATTCGTAGATCGAGTGGAAATTGTGCCCGCCAGTGAAGAGGTTCGGGCACGGCAGCCCCTTTGCCGAGATGACGGCGCCGTCGTAGCCGCCTCGCATAGGCTTGATCTTAGGCTCGATGTTTAGGCTTTTAAAAGCCTGCTTCGCAAAGCGAATTGCTGGCGCATCGTCGTTTTTCAAAAAGTTATAGACGTTTTTATAGCGGTCGTTTAGCGAAATTTCGATCCGATCGCCCCAGATCGCGCGAAGCCCGTCCGCAGTTTTTTGCAAAAATTCCATACGCTGCTCGTATCTTTTCTCGTCAAATTCCCTCACGTCGATCTTTAGGACTGTCTTTGCGCTGTTGCCGCTAAGCTTCTTGACCCAAAAATAGCCCTCCTTGCCCTCTGTGTATTCGGGCGCCTCGCCCGCAGGCAGCAGCGAGATAAACTTATGCGCCAAAAGCAAGGAATTTACGAGCTTGCCCTTGGCGTTCATCGGATGAGCGGACTGGCCTTTGAAGGTAACGACGCAATCGCCCGCGTTCCAATTCTCGTAGATAAACTCGCCGATGCCGCAGCAATCAAGGCAATAGCCGAAGTCTGCGCCTATCTCGCTTACGTCCAGCGCCTTTGCGCCCCGCAAGCCCTGCTCCTCGTCCGGCACGAAGCAGGCGATTATCTCGCCGTGCTTGATCTGTGGATTTTGGACGAAAAATTCCAGCGCATTTACGATTGCAGCGATCGCCGCCTTATCGTCGGCGCCTAGCAAGCTGGTGCCGTCCGTTACGATGATCTCATCTGCTTTGTAACCCTGCAGCTCCTCATTTTCGCTCTCTTTAAGATAGATCTCTAGCTCTTTATTCAGGCAGATATCGCCGCCTTCGTATCTTACGATCTGCGCCTTGGTGTCGCCGCTCTGCTCAGCGCTGGTGTCAAGATGGGCAAAAAAACGCTACTCTCGGAGCGGGCGCGTCTAAATTTGAGGGAATTTTAGCGATTAAAATCGACCTCTCGCTGAGGCTGATATTTTGGATGCCCAGAGCTTCGAGCTCGCTTTTTATGAGGCCTGCAAGCTCGAGTTCCTTAGGATTTGAGGGCATTATGCCAGCAGCGCCCGCGACCCTATTCGTGGTAGTGTTGATCTTGGTGTAGTTTAAAAATCTCTGCACGATATCCACAAATGAGCCTTTTATAAAATGACAAATGCGATGACGCAGACGGATATAAACATCCCTAGAGCCGTTCTTTTAGCGATCTGAATAGGACTTACCATCGCAAGTCCCGCGCAAACGATGCAAGCGCCCGCGATCGGCGATGCGCTCCTGCCTAGCGCGCCGCTTATCGCAACCGCCATACCGAGCTTATCTTGCTCAAAACCCAGCGCGTCGGCGTGCACGGTCACGGCGGTGTTAAACGCCATCGACGCCGCATCTCCCGAGCCCGTTACGACGCCCATAAAAAACGGCACGAAGGTTCCGCCGAATTTTACGTAGCCCTGCTCGTTCTTAAGCCACTCAATTACGAAATCTATCGCTCCGCACGCGCTAAGACCCGCGACGAAGACGCCCGCTGCGATGATGATACCTATGATCTCGGCATATGCGCTACCCATTCCTTTGAAAAATTCCTTCGTAATTTTTTGAGGATCGGTTAGAGTAACGGCGATGGTAAGAATAGCACCCAGCAGCATCGCTTCGGCGACGCCCATCTTCGTCCATTTTAGGAAAGAGACCTGATTTAGGCTCGTGCCGCCGATTACTAAGATCACTAACGGCACTAACGGCATAAGCGCGTACAAAACGTTTATCTTTTGAGGCTGCGCGTCTAAATTTGAACCGTCGGCGGAATTTGCGCCGTCCTCTCTTTGCGCTAGATAATTCACCCCCTTGGTGTAGTCTTTGCAAACTATCGCCGTTATACTCATTACGATCAAAACCACGATCAAAGCGGTAATCGCGCTAGAAAACTGCACCCCGATGACGTCTTGAACCGTATAGGATGGATTGTGCGCCTTTACCATATCGGCTACAAATACGTTGTGCGCCGAGCCCGGGCTTAAAACGCTACCGAAAGTTCCCGCAAATACCGCAGCTCCCGCCATCTCCGGTTTAACGCCCGCAGCCATCATCACGGGGATCAGCGTAGCGCCGACCGCAGCCGAGCAGCCCGCAGCGGAAGGAATCGCGATATTGATAAAATATGTAAGCGCCACGACGATAGGGATCAATAAAAATCCGATATTTCCAAGAGGTCTGGTGAGTAAATTTACAAGAGCGCGGTCGCATTCGGTAAATTTCATCACGAAGGCAAAACCCATACTGGCGCAGATCGCCTTAATAAGCCCCGCCTTGGTCATATACGAGGTAAAGGCGCCCAGCCCGTCCAGCGGCTTTAGACAAAGCACGCACAGCACCAAACCCACGCCGATAAGCACGGTTTTGGTATCCTTCTTCATGATTAGTAAAGCGACGACTGCGACGATACCCGCAAGCGCCAAAAGTAACCTAAACGTCTGCACGATAACTCCTTTTAAATTTTAAATTTACTTCCCACGGCGATGCGCGAGATCTCTTTTCTATACTCGAATTTCAGCACGTCCGCATATCCCATCACCTCGCACTCGTTTCCGTTTATCAAAAACGCGCTACCCTCGGGCATAGCATAGACGCTGTCATTTTGATTGACGATCAAAAACTCCTCCAGCCGCTCCTCCCTGCTCTCGCCGTTGTGGTTTGAAATTTTACCGCTTATAAAGTGCGGATTGATCTGATACGGAAAGATCCCCAGAGCTACCGGCGAGGGCGGGAAGACGATCGGCATATCGTTAGTAGTCATCATCGTCTTGCCCGCGACGTTTGCGCCCGCAGACCAGCCGAAATACGGCGTACCGCTATCTACGGCGTCTTTGATCGCGCCTAAGAGATCAAATTTATAAAGCTCATTTAGCAGCACGAAGGTATTGCCGCCGCCGATGCAGATCGATTTGGCGTTTTTAACGGCGGCTTTCATATCGGAAAAGTGGTGAATCGATCTGATATTGTTACTCTCTAGGCAGTCTGCGACCTTCTGCTCGTATTGCTCGCTTGTGCGCCTAACGCCCGCAAACGGAATGAATAAAATTTCATCCTCCCATAACCTGCCTAAAAATTCCCTTATCCACCCCTTGCAGTGGTTCAGATAGCCGCTGTCTTTGTAACTAGAAGCGCTTAGAAGTAGTGCTCTTTTCATACCGCTTTCCTTAAATTTTACCGTTTAGCTTATACGCGCAGCGCAGATACACGTCCACTCCCGCAAGCAGCGAGTCCTCGTCGAAGTCGAATTTGGCGTTGTGATGCCCCGCCGCAAGCGTAGTGCCGATCATCAAATATCCGCTCTTGCCGCCCGCATCTTGCACCGAGCGCATAAAATGCGCGAAGTCCTCACATGCACCAAAGCTTAGCTCCCTTACGATTTTATCATCGTCGATAAACGGCGACGCCTTCGCCGCCTCCTCGTAAAGCTGCGTGGTGGCCTCATCGCTATCGCCGCCTGCGGTACCGCCAGTAACCTGCACGTCGTAGCTGACGCCGTAAATTTTAGAAACGCCCTCCACTATGTCCATGCATTTGGCTTTCATAAACTCATTCAACTCCGTGCTCTCGCCGCGAGTCTCGCACGCGAGATAACCGTTGGGCGCGATGACGTTGCGCCCCTCGCCCGCGCGCAGCACGCCGACGTTGATACGCGTGACGCCGTCTGCGTGCCTCGTGATGCCGTGCATATCAAGCGCCATCTCGGCTGCGGCGAGCAGGGCGTTGGCTCCGTTTTGCGGCGCGCCCGCGGCATGAGCGGACTTACCCTTTAAATTTACGTCAAATTTAGTAGTCGCAAGTAGCTTTTTTGTGCCGCAGATGATACCTCTCATCGTGTTTGCCTGAAAGCCGATATGACCGCCAAGCAGATAATCCACGCCCTTGGTGACGCCCGCAGCTTCCATGCCTACGGCGCCTCTGGTACCCTCCTCGGCGGTTTGGAATATAAATCTAAATTTACCGCTAAAATCATCTAAGTTTTGCGCGATCAGCTTTGCCAAAGCAAGCCCCATCGTGATATGACCGTCGTGCCCGCACGCGTGCGTGATGCCGCTGATGTCGGAGCGAAAGCCCTCCTTAAAAGGGCGGTGATCCGCGTCCGTGCTCTCGGTCACGTCCACGCCGTCTATATCAAATCTAAAAGCGACCGTCTTGCCCGCGCGCCCCGTGTCTATTTCGGCAACTAAACCCGTTAGCCCGTCCTCCATCGCATCAAGAAATTTTATCTGATCTGCATTTAGCAGCCCTTCGGCGCGCTGCTTCGCCTTCTCGCAGGCATCCTTGCTGCCTACGCCCTGCCTCGCTTCTGCCTTTACCACCTCGCGACCGAGCTTTATCTCATAGCCCAAGCGCTGCATACGATCTGCGATAACCGCGGTCGTAAAAAAGGTAAACCAGCCCGTCTCGGGATGCGAGTGGAAAAACCTGCGATCCCCGATCATCTCGCTCTTGAGCGCTTCTACTTTTTGTGCGATAGCATCCATCTTCTCTCCTTTATTTTTTAGCTAAGCTTAACATCGCCGCAGCCAGAACCTTCGTAGCGGCAAAGGCGTCGTGCCAGTTTATGCTTTCATTTACGTTGTGGCTGATACCGTCCTTACACGGCACGAAAAGCATCCCAACGCGATCCGCAAGCTCCGTCATATTCATCGCGTCATGCCCCGCGCCGCTAGGAAGCCTTAGGCTTGGAATTTTAAGCTCGCCGGCACAGCTCTCAAGCAGAGCTATCATCTCCTCGCTTAGCTTTACGGGGCGATCTTTGATGAGATTTTTTAGTTCAAATTTGCACCCTCTGCGAGCGCAAATTTCATCTATCGCGGCGCAAATTTTATCATCCGCCGCCCTAAGCGCATCCTCGTCTATATCGCGTATATCAAGACCTAGCGTGCAGGAGCCCGGGATCACGTTTAGCACGCCGGGTAGCGCATTTGCATAGCCCGTCGTTGCGACCGTGGTTTTGCCCTCCTTGGCGATCCTCTCCGCGCTTAAAACGATCTCGCTAGCGCAAGCTAGGGCGTCGCAGCGCATATCCATCGGCGTAGCGCCGCTGTGATCGGCCCTGCCCTCGATCCGCAGCTCGTATCGCACGGGCGCGGCGATACCCGTGACGACGCCTACGGGGATACCGCGTCGCTGCAATACCGGCCCCTGCTCGATATGAAGCTCGATATAGCTATGAAAGCTGGATTTGAGCAGGATGCAGCTTTTTAAATTTGCGGGATTTAGCCCAAAATCCTGCATGGCGTCAAATAGCGAAATTCCGTCCCCATCCTTCAGTTCGCCTAGCCGCTCTTGCGAGAGCTTGCCGCTAATTATCTTACTGCCTACGGTCGCCATTTTAAAGCGGCTTGATTCCTCGCAAACAAAGACGATGAGCTCCAGCGGTCGCGTAAGCTTTTCTCCGCTATCTCGCACCGTGCGGATCGCCTCCAAAGCGGCCATGACACCTAGCGTGCCGTCGTAAAAGCCGCCCTGCGGCACGCTATCGATATGCGAGCCAGCACTTACGGACGGTAGATCGGGGTTTTTAACGTCTCTAAATTTAGCGAAAATATTGCCCGCATCGTCGATTTTGATCTTGAAATTTTCTTTTTGAAGTAGCGATATGAGGAAGTCGCGCGCCTCTTTATCCTCGCGCGAAAATGCAAGCCGCGTAAGCCCGCCGCCCGCCAAAGCCCCGAAGCGGCTTATCTGTTCGAACTCGCTTTTAAAGCGCTGCATGTTTATGTCCATAAATCCCCTTTTCTTAAAAAATTTATGAGTACGGCATTTTAATATTAAATTTATATAACAAAGCTGAAATTTACTTTTCGCGGCGGCGCATACCAACGCTAAACCGCATGGACAAGAGCAAATATTTGCGACAGCAAGACACGTATTCTAAATTTCAACCGCCGCAGAACGTAAAATTTAAACCGAGCCCGCCGTCGATCTCGCTGTAAAATACATAAGCGGCACAATGGCGTATCTCGCGCATCGTCACCAAGATTTAGCGGTAAATTTAATAGCAAAATTTGAAGCGTGGCACGATAAAATTTTAAAACAAAATTTCAAGTAGATTTTTAAATATAAAATTTCAAACGGAATCTTGAATGCAGAATTTCAAAAATTTAGAATTTCAAATAGAGCTTTAAAATTCCAAGAGTATCATCCCTTGGAATTTTAAATTCAGTGCTTGGCTAGGTAATTTGTGTCGTAGTTATTATCCACGAAATCGGGGTTGTTCATCATCCTAAGATGAAAATCGCGCGTCGATTTTATGCCGCCGATGATGAGCTCGTCTAGCGCGACCTTCATCTTTGCGATCGCGCGCGCGCGATCCTTGTCGTAGACGATGAGCTTACCGATCATGCTGTCGTAGTAAGGCGGCACCGAGTAGCCCTCATAGACGTGGCTATCCATACGCACGTTTCTGCCGCCAGGAGCGACGTATTTTGTGATTTTGCCCGGGTTTGGCATAAAGCTTTTGGAGTCCTCGGCGGTGATGCGACACTCAAGCGCATGCCCACTAAATTTTATCTCGCTTTGAGGTAGCAGCTTCTCGCCCTGTGCGATACGGATCATCCACTCGATCAGATCGAGCCCGCTTCGCATCTCGCTTACGGTGTGTTCGACCTGCAAGCGGGTATTCATCTCGATGAAATAGAATTTCTTATCCTTGCTGTCGTACAAAAACTCAAACGTTCCCGCGCTTGCGTATCCGATCGCCTTAGCGGCGCGAACCGCCGTTTCGTGCAGGCTCTTTCGTGTCGGCTCGTCCAAGATCACGGCCGGGCTTTCTTCGATCAGCTTTTGATGGCGGCGCTGCATCGAGCAGTCGCGCTCGCCGATATGCACGACGTGTCCGTGCTCGTCGCCCAAGACCTGAACCTCGATGTGGCGCGGATTTGTGATATATTTTTCCATATACATCGTGCCGTCGCCGAACGCGCTCATCGCTTCGCTCTCTGCCGACCAAAAGAGCTTTTCGATATCCTCTTCGCGCTCGACCACGCGCATTCCGCGCCCACCGCCACCGGCTGCGGCTTTAATGATGACCGGATAGCCGATTTCGGCGGCTAGCTTGCGTGCCTCTTCGACACTTGCGATCGCGCCGTCGCTGCCAGGCACTACAGGAATGCCCGCGCGCATCATCACTTGCTTAGCCTTGCTCTTATCGCTCATTAAAGTCATTGCCTCGACGCTCGGGCCGATAAATTTAATGCCGTGCTTAGCGCAAATTTCTACGAAATTTTGACTTTCGCTCAAAAAGCCGTATCCCGGAAATATCGCGTCAGCTTCGGTTAGCTCGCAGGCTGTGATGATCGCGGGGATATTTAAGTAACTATCGCTACTGCGCGGTCCGCCTATACAGACCGACGCGTCGGCGTATTTTACGTAAAGCGCGTCCTGATCGGCGGTGGAGTGCACGACGATGGCTTGCTTGCCCATCTCTTGGATCGTGCGAAGCGCTCTAAGCGCTATCTCGCCGCGATTTGCGATTAGAATTTTCTTAAGCTCCCTCATAGCTTCTCGACCTCAAACAGCGCCATAGCGTATTCGACCGGCTGTCCATCTTCGACGAGGGCTTTTTTGATGCGGCAGTCGAATTCCGCTTCGATCTCATTCATAATCTTCATTGCTTCTATTATGCCGATTGTATCACCCTTATGCACGACCTGGCCCACGCTTACGAACTCTGCCGCACCAGGGCTCGGCGCTTTATAAAAAGTACCCACCATCGGGCTGTCGATCGTATCCATCGCGCCTTTTGAGGCGGGCTTATCGCCCACGAGCACATTTACCGCAGGCGCAGCAAGCTGCGGGGCAGGTGCCGGTGCGGCGAGCTGAGGCGTGCTCCCACCGCATGGGCCATATTTTTTTATCTCGATCTCAAAATCTTTATCTTTAATTTTTAGCTCGTTAATGCCCTGCTTTTCGCCGAAAAAATCCATTAACTCTTTGATTTCTGCTTTTGTCATAAATTTCTCCTGAAAAAATTTGCGAAATTTTAGCTAAATTTTTATAATTGTTTCTTTAAATGGATTTTTGCGGGACTTTTAAGAAGTGCAAAGCGAAATTTACGACAGAATTTGCGGACTGATTTTAAGGATTTACGGAGCGAGATTTGCCTCGCCCATTTTAAGCTCGAACTTCGCAAGCGAAACACGAAATTTTGCCGCAAGAGCGCAGGATGATTTTAAATCCTTTAAATTTAGCACTTAATTTTACGACTGAAATTCTACGCTCAAGCTCAGAGCGCGAAAATTCCGTGCCTTGCTTTTCTTTAAAATTTTATGCCGAAATATTATTTTAAAGCCTCGCGCCGAAATTCTATCCACGCGAAGCCCTATGTGTTAATGTGTCGCAAAAAAGCTCTGAATTTTCGCTTTATCGCTCGTTTTGCTAAGAGCCAGCATCAGCAGCACGCGCGCCTTTTGCGGATTTAGATTATCGGCGGTTAAAAAGCCGAGCTTAGCGTCGTCCACCTCTGAGCCTACGCTAGTTGAGCCGCTGCCCGTGCGGCTTGAGCGCACGACTATCACGCCCGCTTCGCTAGCTTTTGCAAGCGCAACCTCCGTATCGGGGTATAAATTTCCGTTTCCCATGCCGGCGACTACGATGCCCTTAGCGCCCTTTTGCACGGCAGTCTCTACGAAATCGCTCACGTCCTGCGGATGCGCGTAAATAATATCGACGCGCGGCAAGGATTTGAAATCCTTGATATTAAACTCGCTTGCGACGGTGTGTTTGCGAAGCGGTGCCATATAGAAATTTACGACTCCGTAATTCACGGTGCCGATTTTGCCGGAATTCGGCGAGGCAAAAGCCGCAACGTTAGTAGTATTTGTTTTCGTAACCTCGCGCGCGGCGTGGATTTCGTCGTTCATCACTACAAGAGCACCCTTTTCGCGAGCGTTTTTATCTGCCGCGACGGCAACGGCGTTGTATAGATTAAGCGGTCCATCAGCACTCATCGAGTCTGCGTTTCGCATCGCGCCCACCAAAACGATCGGTTTTTTGGATTTTATGACCAGGCTTAAAAAATACGCCGTCTCCTCCATTGTATCGGTTCCATGCACGATGACGACGCCGTCTACGTCGTTTTTAGTAAGCAGCTCGCTTACGCGGTTTGCGAGCTTGAGCCAAATTTCATCGTTCATCTCCTGCGAGCCGATATTTGAAATTTGCTCGCTTTTAATCGTAGCCAAATCCCCTAGCTGCGGCACTGTCGCTAAGATATCTTCTACACCCTTTGAGCCTGCGGTATAGTTGCCCTCCGTGGCACTTGCGCTACTTCCCGCGATAGTGCCGCCGGTAGCTAAAATATAAATATTTGGCTTCGCAGCAGCCAAAGATGACGCGATAAAAAACGTAATAAACGCAAATTTCTTGAGTAGCCCCATAGTTGCTCCTTAAAAAGTGATAAAATTTTTATAATTTAAGCAAAATTCTAGCATAAAATTTTTATTATATTTTATTTTGCTGCTATAATGCGCGAAAAATTTTGATTATTTTAAGGAAATTTTATGGGACTGAAAAGCGATAAATGGATCAGACAGATGTCGCAGCAGCACGATATGATAGCGCCCTTTTGCGAGGAAAATATCGGCCGCGGCGTCGTTAGCTACGGACTTTCCAGCTATGGATACGACATACGCGTAGCGCGCGAATTTAAAATTTTTACAAACGTCGGCGGAACGGTCGTCGATCCTAAAAATTTCGACGCAAAAAACGTCGTGGATTTTGAGGGCGACGTCTGCATCGTGCCGCCGAATTCCTTCGCTCTAGCGCGCACCATCGAATACTTCAAAATGCCGCGCGACGTGCTTGCGATCTGCCTGGGCAAAAGCACCTACGCGCGCTGCGGCATCATCGTAAACGTAACGCCCTTTGAGCCGGGCTTTGAAGGACATATCACGATTGAAATTTCCAACACCACGCCGCTGCCTGCAAAAATTTATGCGAACGAAGGAATCGCGCAGGTTTTGTTTCTGCAAGGAGACGAGCCGTGCGAGGTAAGCTACTGCGATAAAAAGGGCAAATACCAAAGCCAAAAGGGCATCACGCTGCCTAGAATTCTAAAGGATTAAACAATGAAAAATTTAATCATCGTAGAATCCCCCGCAAAAGCCAAAACTATCAAAAATTTCTTAGGCGCCGATTACGACGTAATCGCGTCTAAAGGCCATATCCGCGACCTTCCTAAAAAACGCTTCGGCATCAAAATCAAAGATAAAAGTTTCGAGCCCGAATACGAAATCAGCGCCGATCACGATCAGATCGTAAAGCAGATAAAGACGCTCGCCAAAAAGGCGGATCAAATTTATCTCGCGACGGATGAGGACCGCGAGGGCGAGGCGATCGCCTATCATATCGCAGCTTCGATTGGCAAGCAGGCGGAGGAGCTACCACGCATCGTATTTCACGAGATCACCAAAAGCGCGATCTCAAACGCGCTAAGCTCGCCGCGCAAACTCAATATCGCAAGCGTAAACGCCCAACAAGCGCGCCGCCTACTCGATCGCATCGTGGGCTACAAACTAAGCCCGCTCTTAAATTTAAAGATCCAGCGCGGCTTAAGCGCGGGTCGCGTCCAAAGCGCCGCGCTTAAGATTGTCGTCGATCGCGAGCGTGAAATTTTAAATTTTAAGCCGGTAGAATTTCACAGCATCGACGCGGTTTTTAAGAAGGATTTAGAAGCCGAGCTCGTGGAATTTCGCGGCAAAAAGATGGAAAAGCTCTCGGTCAAAAACGCGGCGCAGGCTAGCGAGATCGTCCTGACGCTGCAAAAAGACAAATTTAGCGTAGAGAGTATCGAGAGCAAATCGCGCAAGACGAACCCTTACCCGCCGTTTATGACCTCGACGCTACAACAGGCGGCAAGCACGGCTCTGGGCTTTAATCCGCGCAAGACGATGAGCCTCGCGCAGAGCCTTTATGAGGGCGTCAATACCAAAAACGGCGGCGCGATCACCTATATGCGAACCGACTCGCTAAATATCGCTAAAGAAGCGATCGCGGCGGCTCGCGAGCTAATCGGCGAGCGCTTCGGCGAAAAGTATCTGCCCAAAAGCGCGAATTTATACGCTACCAAAAGCAAAGGCGCGCAGGAAGCGCACGAAGCGATACGTCCTACCGATCTAAAGCTTACTCCCGAGCTCGCGCAAAAAATCCTGCCTCGCGACGAATACCGCCTTTACGCGCTTATCTATAACCGCTTCGTAGCCTCGCAGATGAGCCCTAGCGTCTCGCAGATCCAAACGATCATCGTGCGCGGCGAAGAGGGCGCGTTTAAGATCAGCGGGCGCAAGGTGGAATTTGACGGTTTTTACAAGGCTTACGGAGATCTGGATAAGGATAAAATTTTACCGAACTTCGATGTGGGCGACGCGATGAGCCTGCAAAGTCTAAGCTCGCAGCAGCATTTCACCGAGCCGCCGGCGCGCTATTCGGAAGCAAGCCTCATCAAAAAGCTCGAAAGCCTCGGTATCGGCAGGCCCTCGACCTATGCGCCTACTATCTCGCTGCTTACTGCGCGCAACTACGTAAATATCGAGCAAAAGCACCTGGTGCCGAGCGAGATCGCCTTTAAGATCACCGAGATGCTGGAGCAAAATTTTAAAAATATCGTCGATAGCGAGTTTACCTCCAAAATGGAAGAGAAGCTCGACGACATCGCCGAAAACAAAGCGGACTGGCAGCAAATTTTGGCAGATTTTTACTACCCTTTTATGGACGAGATCGCCAAAGGAAAAACGTCGATCGCAAGCCAAAAGCTAGCCGAAAAGATCGGCGAAGCATGCCCGAACTGCGGCGGCGAGCTACTTAAGCGCCAGGGCAGATTCGGCGAGTTCATCGCTTGCTCGAATTATCCGAAGTGCAAATACTCGCGCAACGCAGACGCCAGCGCCGAGGGGGCGAGCGAGGAGAAGGCGGCGCCCGAAGTGCTAGATGAAAAATGCCCGCAGTGCGGTAAAAATTTGATCAAACGCAAGGGCAGATACGGCGAGTTTATCGCTTGCGAGGGCTATCCGAAGTGCAAATACTCGCGTAAAATCGAAGGCGCGGCAAAGGAGAAAAAGCCGCTGCTCTCCACGGGCGTTAAGTGCCCGAGCTGCGGCACCGGCGAGATCGTCGAGCGCTTCTCCAGACGCGGCAAATTCTACGGCTGCACGAACTACCCAAAATGCGGCTTTGTGAGCAACTACGCGCCGATCGCGCGCGCGTGCCCGCAGTGCGGCAACTCATACATGCTCCGCAAAGAGCTGAAAAAAGGCAATTTCGCCGAGTGCCCGCAGTGCAAGCTTAAAGAAGAGATCGATTGATAATAGGCGCCATTTCGGATTCTCATCGCGAAACAAAGGTCGCTGCAAGCGCCATAGAGTGGCTGCTCGCGCGCGGAGCGGATCTGCTCGTGCACGCAGGCGACATCGTCGAGAGCGAGACGCTGCGGCTTTTGCGACAAAGCAGCAAGCCCTACTTCGCGATTTTAGGGAACAACGACGAGGCGCTTGCGGAGCTAAAAAATGAGTTTAACCTGCACGATGAGCCCTTTTGCACGGAGTTTGCGGGACTACGACTAAAAATAATGCACCATCCGTTTTATCTCTTTGACGAGGAGCCCGCGGCGCAAAATGAAGCAGACAGGCCAAGCTTCGCCGCGGATTTTGGCTCTCGCACAGACACGGATCGCGCGGCAAATTTAAACTCAAATTTTAATGCTGCGGACGTTGATAAAATTTTAAATGACGCGCGCCGTGCAGACGTAAATTTTAAAAACATACATAGCGCGAGCGCGAATTTCAAAAGCGGGCAATCCGCAAGTCTAAATGTGAGCTTGGGCGTGAATACAGACTCGGATATGAACTCAAACGCAAATTTAGCCGCCAGTACTAGCCCAGATATGAATTCTAAAGCAAGCTCAGGTGCGGATCGCGCAGTAAATTTAACAGTGCCGAGCTTAAGCGCAAATTTATCCACACCAAACTCATGCGCAAATTTAGCCGCGCTGAGCTTGGGCTCAAATTTGACCGCAAGTTCGGACCCCAATGCAAGCGGCGAAGGTAAAAATCAGGGTTCGTGCGGGCAAGACGCGGATAAAATTCCAACTATCAAAATTTACGGCCATACTCACTATTTCGCCGCGGCGGTGGATAAAAACGGCGCGCTCGTGCTAAATCCGGGCGAGATTTGCGGGCGCAAAAAGCGGCTTTTCGGTTTGCCTGCGTTGTGGCGCAAGAGCGGAAATTGCGCGCATCTCGTCTCCGTTCGCAGTGCAAAGAACTATAAAGCGACCGAAAGGAAGTCTTGAAATGATACGAAAAGCCGCTGGGGCAGCCAGAGAAAATGCTAGAAAGATGCGAAAAAATTCTAAAACATTGCGGGAAAAATCTAAAAGGATGCGAGGCCAAAGCGTATGAATGAAATTTACGTCCTAATCGCGCTATCGTTTTTGATCTTTGCTTCGCCCTTTTTGGCTAGCTTAGCTAGAATTCCGCTCTCGCCCATGGAGATCATGCTTGGCATCATAGCCGCAAATTTAGGGCTTTTGCCACCAAGCGCGACCTTCGATCTAGCCGCGCAGATCGGCTTTTGCTACCTTATGTTTTTGGCAGGCTGCGAGGTGGATTTCCGCGCGCTGCTTGCGATGCCGCGCAAAATTTTGCGGCTGATCCTAATCTTTTTGGCGCTGCTTTATATCCTAAGCGCGCTTGCGGTTTGGGTGTTTGAACTGCCGCAGATGCTTATCATCGCAGCGCCTCTGATGAGCGTCGGGCTGCTTTCGGCGCTGTATAAGGAGTACGGCAAGGATCAAGCGTGGCTCAATCTCGCGATGCCCACGGGCGTGATCGGCGAGCTCATCAGCATCGCCGCCCTCACGGTGGGCGGCATCTACCTTAAAAACGGCTTCGGCGTGGAGATGGCGCTTCATATCGGCGCGCTTTTGGGCTTTTCCGTGGCAGCTCTGGCGGTTTTTAAAGGGCTTGAAATTTTATTTTGGTGGTTCCCCGCGCTAAAAACGGTCATCATGCCCAAATACGACAAAAACGAAAAGGACGTGCGATTTGCGATGGCGCTGTTTTGCCTCATCTGCGCCGGAGTGATGCTTTTGGGGCTTGAGGTCGTCATCGGCGCCTTCATCGCAGGCACCTTTCTGCCGACCTTTTTCTCGCACAAAGACGACCTCATCGAAAAGCTATCGTCGTTCGGCTTCGGCTTTTTGGTGCCGATATTTTTCATACACACCGGAGCCGTGATCAAGCTTGAAGCGCTCCTTATGCCCGGAGTGATGAGCTTTGCCGTAAGCCTAGCGGCGCTGATGTTTGGCATCAGGCTGCTTGCGAGCGCTACGTTTTTAAACACCTTAGGGCGCAAAGGCGCGGCGCTTTTCGCGCTATCGCTTTCTATGCCACTAACCCTCGTCATCGCCACGGCGACGCTTTTTTACTCCACCGCCGCGATTTCGCAAGAGATATACTTCGCGATGATCATCGCCTCGCTCATAGAGGCGCTCGCGTCGATGATTTTGATAAATTTTATTTACAAAAAATTTTAGGGCGGGAATTTTAAAATTTTGAAATTATAGGATTTTGGAATTTTAGAATTTCAAAATTTCGCGAAATTTTAGAATTCTATAAAATTTGATTTGATACGGGACTAAGATGGAGTTAAATTTAAAGCCCTATTTTGCGCCGCGATCGGTTAGGTCTTGTAGTTCCATAGTGCAGTTTTCTTTTTGCCATGTTCCGGCATAGCCATAAGCTTTCAAAATTTTGAATAGCAAAGCTACTATATCTTTTTCGGAAAGAGCATTTGTGCTTTTTGGATTTAGTTCCAAAAGTTGCCAAATTCTATGAAGCTTTTTACCTTCATCGAATGTATAATCCAATGTGACCTCAATAATTTCACCTTTATGATATAAAATCCAAATGCCTTTAGCGAGGCTTGCATGATCATAGTCTGGATCAGGAAAGCTATATACGGGCATTAGCCAACAATCCTCATCTCGATCAATAGTCCAATCAAGCTCATTAATAGAAGTCCCATAGTATGGATTATATTTGTAGTAAATTTCACTCAATCCATACTTCTCATCATCCTCTTTGGTGATGATTGCATTTTCAAACGCCACTCTCTCCTCCTCAAGAAATTTTAATAATTTTAGATTTTACGATCGGTTAGGTCTTGTAGTTCCATAGTATAATTCGGCTCCTCTCCGAACAAATCACGATCTCTATATACCTCTAAAATTTCTTTTAGTAAATGCAAAATATCTTGCTTATTAAGACTTTGCGTATGATTTGGTTTTAAATCTAGGAGTTTCCAGATTCTATGAAATTCCTCTGGAACTAATTTCCTATTAATATTTACCTCATGATCTATAATCATCTCTATAATTTCACCTTTATGATATAAGATCCAAATAGACTTTGTATCGTAATCGTGGTCGTATTCATAGCCTGGAAAGCTATAAAGAAACCAAGCCCAGCAATCTCTCTCCCTATCAATAGTCCATCGCAGCTCATTAATAAAAGTCTCATAGTATGGATTATATTTGTAGTAAATTTTACTCAATCCATACTTCTCATCATCCTCTTTAGTGATGATTGCATTTTCAAACGCCATCTGCGCTCCTTGGAATTTAAAATTTAGCGTGCAAACAGAAATTTCAAGCGCAAATTTTATGCAAAATTTTTCGATGCAGTCGAAACGACAGGCACGAAAATTCCAAACTCGGCACGCTTAAAGATAGACCTACGAGCTTGCCGCGACTGCTAACCCCACTAGCCGTAGTTATATTTGCTTCCGCTAGCCGTAGCAAAGCAAAAGCGACTCGCGTTAGCAAATCTAGCGATAAAAATTAATCGCAACCCATCCGCAAAATAGCATAACTGCACGATCTGCGGGCGGGCTAGCAAAACCAAAGCGAGCCGATTAAAATTTAAGCTTTAGCTTGCGGCGCTTAAAAGCCGACTTAAGCTTAGACGCGGTGCGGGCGGTGTACCGCGACACGGCACCTAAGCTTCAAGCTACATTAAGACCGGAATTTTCGTCTTTTGCAGGAAGTATTTCGACGCGCCGCCTAAGAAAATTTCTTTTATGCCGCTGTCTGAGTGCAAGCCCGCGACTATGAGGTCGAAATCGCCCGCGTCTGCGTACTCTAGTAGCACCTGCCCAGGGATCTTACCCTCGGCGTTTAACGCCTCAAAAACATCGATTTTAACGTCATGCAAGGCTAGATAGTCGCTTATGCGGCGCTTCGTTTCGGCAAGATCATCTTGAAGGTAGTGGTTTGCGGTGATGACGGTGACGGATTTGGCGCGCTGTAAAAGCCCTAGCCAATTATCGAGCGCTCGCGCAGATGCCGCAGTGCCGGTAAGCGAAACTAAAATTTTATCCGCCTTGAACTCCTGCAGCTTGCGCGGTATGACGATGCAAGGCTTGCCGCTTTTGGTGACTGCCGCCTCAAACGTGCCGGTGATAGAGCCAGTAGGCGGCACGGAGACCAGCACCAAATCGCAATATTTGGAGTATTTCTCGACCAGCTCGGAGCGGATGCCCACCATATGCCTCAAAGCGGCGCTATTTGGGACGTGATCGTCGTCGTTTTGATCCAAATCGAGCTTAGCGCATTCGGCGTCGAAGATCGCTTTGATTTCCTCGCGCTCAGCCCTCATCTCATCGCCCGCTGATTTTAAAAATTCCTCCATCAACACGCCGCCTTTTAGCGTCATACGGACATTGTAGATCATCTTAGGATCGAGCTGGCACGCCATTATGTTGATGTGCGTACCGAAAAATTTATTTACGAGTAGCGCTCCGCGTATGCGCTCTGCCAGCTCCTCGCCGCCGCCGATAGGGAAAAAAATCTTTTTAAGCTGCATCTCATACTCCTATTAAAATTTTAAGCTAATTCCAGTGAAATTTTAGAGCCTTTCTGATCGGTCACGCGCACTCGCACCACATCGCCCGCCTTATAAGGCGTCGTGATAAATTTAGCACGCAGTAGTCCGTCCACGCCGTCTCGTAGCGAGATAAAGGTGCCGAAATCCAGTACGCTTTGCACTACGCCGTCAAACTCCTCGCCGATCTGAAATTTTACCTCTTTGCGTTCATTGCGCGGCTTGCGAAAATCGCGAGAATTTGAGACTATCGATAAAATTTTCTCTTTTGCGCCCGATACGCCGCTAGCTTTGGCACCTTGGATCTTGACCTCTCCCTTTTCGCGATCCAGATCGACATTTACGCCGAAGCTTTCGGTGATCTCTTTGATGACCTTGCCGCCCTGACCGATGATGTCGGGGATTTTGCTCGCCTCGACACTAAAAATTTCAAGCTTCGGAAGCACATCTTCATTTATGACGATCGCTGCGTCCGCCTGCTCCATAAGGCCCAAAATATGCGCGCGAGCCTGCTTTGCCTGCGCGAGAGCCTCTTTTAAAACCTCCAGGCTGATGCCGCCGAGCTTGATATCCATCTGAAGCGCGGTGATGCCCTCGTAGGTGCCCGCGACCTTAAAATCCATATCTCCGTCGTGATCCTCAAGCCCCATTATGTCGGTTAGCACGGCGTGTTTTTCGCCCTCAAAAATTAAGCCCATCGCGACGCCCGCGACGAGCTTTAGCGTAGGTACACCCGCTGCTCGGAGAGAAAGCGCACCGCCGCAGACCGAAGCCATCGAGCTTGAGCCGTTGCTCTCTAAAATTTCGCTCACCACACGGATAGACTGCGGCGAGTTTAGATCGATGCTCGGATATAGCGCTCTTTTGGCTAAATTTCCATGTCCCAGCTCGCGTCTGCCGGGGCTTTTGAGCGGGCTTGCTTCGCCGACGCAAAAGCCCGGGAAATTGTAGTTAAACATAAATCTATCGCTGATCGGCTCGAGCTGCGTTAGGCTATCGCTTAGCTGCGCGTCACTATCGCCACCTAGCGTGGTGACGACCAAAGCTTGCGTCTGCCCGCGCGTAAATAAGCAGCTGCCGTGCGCGCACGGCAAGATATTTGTCTCGATACTGATCGGGCGCACCTCATCAAGCGCGCGTCCGTCGGCTCTACAATGATCCTCGATGATCTGCGTGCGGATGATGCCGCGCTTATACTTGCCGATGACGCTGGAGATCACCTCTTTGCTCCATTCGTTTTGCGCCGCGGCCTCGGTAGTTAAAATTTGATCCACGATTCTGTTTAGCTCGGTAGCGCGCTCGCTCTTTGCCATCTGATTGATCGCCGCTTTGACGGCGTCTTTGTAGTTTGCGTCGATAAAATCCGCGATATCCTCATCCTCTATCTCGGGTTTATACTCTAAGCTCGCATCCGGCTTTTTAAGCGGCAAAAAAGCCTCTTCGTAAGCGTTTGAGCCTGTGCTTATCGCCTTTGCGGCAAAATCGATCGCATCCACCATCAGATCTTCGCTAAATTCATTCATCTGCTGCGCGCCGCCATTAATCTGCGGCAGGGAGCGCATCTCGATCATCAAAAGCTCATCGCCGACGCCCGCTACGTAAAGATCGAGCGCGCTGGCTTTAAGCGCGGAGTTACTAGGATTTAGGATGAAATTTCCGTTTTGATAGCCGATGCGGACGCCGCAAACCGGCGCTTTAATCGGGATGTCGCTAAGATATAGCGCCGCAGACGCCGCATTAAGAGCGACGACTTGCAAATCAACCTCCGGATCTGCCGATAGCACGTAAACTACGATCTGCGTCGGATATGCGTATCCCTTTGGAAAGAGCGGGCGCAGCGAGCGGTCTATGATGCGGCTGGTAAGCGTCTCAAAATCGCCCGGCTTGGTCTCGCGCTTGATATAGCCTCCCGGGATTCTGCCCGCTGCGTACATCTTTTCGATATATTGAACGGTAAGGGGCAAAAAGTCCTCCTGCACCTGCGTCTCTTCACGCGCTACGGTAGCTAGCACGACGGTATTTTTTACGCGCAAAAGCGCCGCACCCGCGGCTTGCTTTGCGACCTTATTGATATCGAAAATTTCGGTATTGCCATTTACTTCAATTTTACACTGCATTAATTTTCTCCTTGTTTTTGTTAGTCTCGTGAAACGGCAGATAAAGCGGGCATTTGTTTAAAATTTGCATTATCTCCTCCGCGCTTGAGAGCGTTTTTTCTTTGTAATAAAAATCCACGTTCACAAAATCTCTGATCTTATGAACAGCATAAATTCCATCTACTAGCATGGCGATCTCGTCTGCATTATCGCTGCCGATAACGGGCGTGGCATAAAAGATCGCTTTGGCGTTTAAGCTTACGAGCGTCTTTATGCAAGTAAGTGCGGTCAACCCGCTCTCACACCCCTCATCTACCAAGATGACGTTTTTTTTCTCCAAATTTCCCAAAAGCTCGCCCTTGCGAAATTTATACATGTTTTTTAAAATTTTCTCCTCATAAAGTCTGTTTGCCTGTCCGTAAACATAATCCAGGCTGATGCCGAAGCTTCGCACGAGCTCATCCACCATCACGATCTCTTGGGTTTCGCTTACGCACGCGATCGCGCATTCAGAATTATTGGGCGCCAAAACGGGTTCTGTGAATAAAAACTCATAGGCAAGCCCCAGTTTTAAAGCAAGATGGTTTGCGATAGGAAGCGACTCCAGAGACTGAGCGATTATTAGAAAATTTTCGTTTTTGATCACGGTAGCGGGTAAAATTTCTGCGAGTTTCATCGCGGCATCGATTTGGTTTTCAAACATCAGCTCAGCTCTAGGCGTCATTATTTTTCGCTTCCGTATTCGCTATCTACTGAAAAATCATACCCTACTCCGCCGAACGGATAGAAATTTACGAGAAAGTAAATTCCGCGCTCCTTGCTTGCTTTGCTGTAGCCCGTCGTACTGGTATTTTTAGGTTCGATATCCTCTTGATACACAAAAGAGTAATTCCAACACTTGCGCGTATGAGAAAGCCCCACGCGCCACATTTTAGAATAAGATCGCTCCAAGTCGTAATCCCAACGCCCAAAAATTTTATTATTCCTAGGCAAATTTACCGAAGCATTTACGATGCCGTAGTTATCTTTCGTATAGCGTTTAGGCTCCATGCTAAGTTTTTCATATTCGTAAGCGTGACTAAGTCCAAAGCTAAAATCGTCGTTGGAGTAGTTGGCGTAGGTATAGACCTTATCGAAGCTTTTATATTTATGTGAGTAGGTAAAGCGGTTCCCGATATTTAACCCATTTGCAAAATATGCATCGATGCGGTGTTCTAAATCGTCGAACTCGTGATCGTCGAAGTCATATCGCTGCTTGACGCTATGGCGTAAGAATTTACGTCCGTCTTCATTATAAAAAAACTGCGTCATACTTAAAGCTGCATTTTCGTGGGTGTATTCGTCGCTAAGCTCGCTTAAGAAGTTATCCTCCCAATAGAGCGAGTCTTGCAAGTTACCCAGCCGCGAGCGATCTACTGCGCCGCGAGCAAGGTCGTATTTATACTGATGATACTTTAAAATTCTATCCTCGATGTCGCCTTGCTGCCATCCGGGAATTCTAAAATCCGCTCTCCAGCTCATTGTATGATATAAGCTATCGTAAGCCCTGGCTACGTCGGTGTAGAGCGAAAGCTCGGTGTATTGATTAGCGTAGAAAGTGCTTTTATCCTCGCCAAGATCTCCGTTTGCATAGTAGAATTTATCGTGCCAATCGATATTAGTCATATACACTCGCTCGGTAAAGGCGAAATTTAAATAATCCGCCAGTAGTGGCGTGCTTATACTAATCGGCACGTCAAACTCATATTGGCGAGCAGTCGCGCCCTCCCATCTGGTGTAATTACGCGCTTTTGCATCAAGCGAATAGATCAAATTTGGCAGTCCCAAATCATTGCTAAATTTATGATATTGCAGCGTCGGCAGCTCTTGGACGGTATCTTCGTTGCGGAAGGTATTATCGGCGTTTAGCTTGCTCGTATCGATATAGTAGCGTCCGTAAGCGCCAAAATAGTGCTCGTCTGAGGTCAAATAATAATTCAGCCGTGAAGTTACGAGCGAATTATCCGCATCGTTGCCAAGACCTCCCTTTTGTTTGAGATCGTAATATTCCAGATCGTTTAACTGCGTAAAGTCGATCCATAAATTTTCGCGCAGATCGCCGTCTAGCAAATAGGTCACAAGCTTGCTGCGATCGTATTGCACTTCAAAGCCGTGATGGCGCTCGTTTTTATATTCGAGACGTTTTTGCGCTCGCGAGAAGTTATCGAAAACTCCGCCTCTAATCTCGCCGTAAGAATACGGCGACTCCGTAAATCGAAATGTCCCGTATACGCCAAAGCCCCTTCTGCTGCGCACCTGCGGATCGAGCTGAAAATCCCAGCTATCGTAAGGCGCAAAATAGATCGGCTGCTTGTAATAAATTCCTTCCTTGCTAATGTAGCCAGCCTCTGGAGGCAGCAAGCCCGTGCGGCGCGTGCGATCAGTCGGGAAGCCGAAATACGGCAGATAGAGCACCGGCACGTCGCCCACGTAAAATCTCGGATTGAAAAGATGGAGGAATTTGCTCTCTTTATTAAGCATGCCGCTACTAAATTTGATGCGCCAATCAGGATCGGTGACGTTGCAGCTAGATACGCTAGAGCCCTCCACGCGGTAATACTCACTATCGCTACAGCTGGCGTCGTTTTGCATCCAAAGCTCGGAGTCCTTGTCCATCATAAAATTTACGTCGGCTTCCTGCTTATCGTTTTTCAGATCGATTTTGACATGCTGCGCGCGCGTGGTCTCGCTACTACCGCGCATCGCATTGACGTTACCAAAAAGCTCGATGATGCCGTTTTGTTCGTCGTATGTAGCGCGATCGGCGGTGATAAAGTAGTCCTGCGAATACACCGTTACGTTGCCACTAGCCTCCGTCAAAAAGCCCTTTTTCTCGACATTATCTGCTATAAGCTCGACGTCTTGGGCCTTTACGCTCGCACTACTTGCTAAAAGAGCGCTAAAACTAAGCGCTAGAATTTTAAATTTTTTATTCTTTTTCAATCTCTACCACCAATGTTTTCGCCGCCATATCATGCAGGCTCTGACGCGAGTTCGTAAAAAGCGCCACCAAAAATCCCATATAAAAGATCATCTCGCTTATCAACCTAACCGCCGCGCGGATCGCTGCAGTAGCGATATCCATAGAGCTGCCGTCAGTGCGGACGCAATAAATTTTAACCGCGAGCTTGCCTAGCGTCGCGCCGTATAGATAGACAAAAATCGCCTGATATAAAAATTTTATTATCGCGTAATGCAAAATGAATTTTGACGCGATCTTTTGTACCTCAAGATTGCTTCCGCTCTGCGCCGCTGCGACAAGCTCTGGCTCGTCGATAGCAAATAGCACGACCACAAAAAGCGTTGCGCTGACCGCTTCGTCGATACTAAACGCGATTACGCGCTTGCTAAGCGGAGCGATGATCAAATTTTATCTCTTAAGGCTTGGTGCGCGATATCGCGCCTATACTGCGCGCCGCTAAATTTTATATTTTCGCACAGCGCGTAAGCCGCATCGCGCGCCTGCTTTAGGCTCCGCGCGACGCCCACGCTTACCAAAACGCGCCCGCCGCTAGCGTAAATTTGCCCCTCCCGCTCGCTCACGCCTGCGTAGCAGATATGCGCTCCCGCAGGAATTTCGCCCGTCTTGATCGGCTCAGGCTGCGAAGAGCCGTAAGGGTAGCGCTCGCTAGCCATCACGACGCCCACTGCAAATCGCTCTTTTAAACTTATGCTGCTTAGCCTGCCTACGGCGGCGTTGTATAAAATTTCGCTCAAATTTCCGTCTATCAGCGGCATCAAAACCTCGCACTCCGGATCGCCGAAGCGGACGTTGTACTCTAGCACGTAAGGCTCGCCGCCCACGATCATAAGCCCCACGAATAGCACGCCACAAAAGGGCGCGCCCTGCTGCCGCATCCCTTTTAGCGTGGGTGCTACGATCTCGCTTTCTACTCTTTTTATCAGCGCGGCATCCGCTAGCGGGCTTGGCGCGTAAGCTCCCATGCCGCCGGTGTTCGGACCCAGATCGCCGTCAAGCAGCTTTTTGTGATCCTGCGCTACGGGCAAGCTTACGAAATTCTCCCCGTCGCAGATCGCAAAAAAGCTCAGCTCGAAGCCCTCTAAAAACTCCTCCACGACGACGCGCTTGCCGGCTTCGCCGAAGCTTTCGCCGCTTAGCATATCCGCGGCGGCTTTTTTGGCTTCATCTTTGGAATTTGCGATGATGACACCCTTGCCAGCGCACAGGCCGTCCGCTTTGACCACGACGCGGCCGTCTAGGGTATCGATAAATTTTGAAATTTCGGTTAGATCGTCGTTGCTTAGGAATTTTGCGGTTTTGATATGATTTCGCGCCAGAAAGTCCTTCATATAGGCTTTAGAGCCCTCGAGCTTCGCCGCAGCGGCGCTGGGACCGAATATCGCGAGACCTTGCGCTTTGAAAATATCCACGATGCCTTTTGTAAGCGGCTCTTCGGCGCCTACGACGGTAAGGGCTACGTCGTTGTTTTTGGCAAAGAGCGCGAGCTCATTAAAATCTTTTAAATCTAAATTTTTACCGAGCGCCTTAGTGGCGCCGTTTCCTGGAGCAAAATACAGATTTAAAACGTTTTTATCCTCGCGAAGTCTTAGCCCGATCGCGTATTCTCTACCGCCGCCGCCGATTATTAGGATATTCAATGAAGCCTCCGTAACGTAAAAAACCCAAGTGAGCGTTGCGTAAAAAGAATCGGCTCAAACAAAGCCAATCTTGCAACTAGGAAAAATCTCTAGGTCGCAACCCGTAACTTTAAAAAAAGCTCGAGCCGAGCCGCGTCACACGGACCTCTCACGTCGTCGCTTATACAAATATGTTGAACCCTCATATAAAACGCTCTCGCTTCACCCAGGCTTGGGCAAAATTATAGTCAAAATTTGCTTAAACTATGGCAAAAGCGCCAGATCGACGCAGGATTTTATCGACATTCTTTCGCAGATTATCGGCTCGCAAAACTCGCTCAAAACGCTCGCCGTCGTTCTACCGATACAGATCGCCTTATAGCCCCCGTCCCAGCCGAAATTTGCGGTAAAGCCGCGAACGTTCTTAGGCGAGGTAAAAATCAGCGTGCTGCCTTGCGGCGGCTTTGCGGCGGCGGGCAGGCTAAGGACGCAATTTTCGTAGGCGATCACGCTTTGCAGCCGCACGCCGGCGCTAGATAGAATTTGCTCCAGCTTCGATACCGTCTGCCTCGCGCGCAGATACAGCGCGTCCCTGCCTTGCAAGAGCGGCGCGATCTCTGCGGCAAACTCGTTTCCGTGCCCGTGCCGCGCCGTATAAATGCCGCGAAATCCAAACTCGCGCGCAGCCGCAGCGCACGGCTCGCCGATAGCGTAAACGGGCGTATCTAAATCAGGCGAAATTTCATTAAATTTTATCGCCGCTACCGCATTTTTGGAGGTAAAAATTAGCGTGCCGATCTGTGCAGGCAGGCTGAATTTGAGAAATTTTATCTCGCAGACCGCAAGCTGCCTCACCTGCGGATGATCAAATTTCGTATTAGACACCAAATATATCAAAACGCCCTCCATGTTTAAATTTGCTTCGATTAAATTCCGCTCTCGAAAAAATCCGATCCGCCGTCATTAATCTTTGAGTTCAAATTCAATTCTACTCCGCGCCGCCCTCGACGCCGATTAAAATCCGCTTGCAAGGCCTGCTCCGCTTTTTAGTTGCACTTAGGCAACCTAGCAGTGCGCTTTTAAATTTCAGCCCACGCCCTAAACTTCAAGTCAAGCGCTCCGCTTTGCGCGGAGCCTGCCCTTTAAATTTTACTTTGCAGAGTCTGCGGCAGGCACCTAAAAACACCGCTACAAAGCTCAATCTGTGCGCGATAGACGTATTATATAGCTCGCCAGCCCCCCAGCCTGTGTATGCATCCACACAGATCGCCGAGCTCGCCGAATTTTAAAATTTAAAACCGCGGCTATGAAATTTCAAAGCTACGAGCGCTAAATTTTAAAATTTCGCCGCTCTTAGCCCCTTGAATTTGTCCCTTCAGCCACTCGTTTAAAATTTCAATCTGCGCCGCAACGCTCTCGTTTGCCGTGCCACCTTGCGACTTGCGCGCCTCTTTGGAAGCGTTTAGATCAAGAAATTTAACCGCACCCGCGTCCAAGCTTTCATCCACGCTTGCAAGCTGCTGCGCGTTTAGCTCGCTCAAATCTAGACCCAAATTTTCCGCATACGCCACAGCCTTGCCCGTGATAAAGTGCGCCTGCCTAAACGGCACGTTTTTCTCCCGCACGAGATAATCAGCCAGATCAGTTGCCGCGAGGTGTCCGCGGCGCGTCATTGCTAGCATATTTTGCTCGTTAAATTTAGCCGTTTTTAGCATCTGTTTTAAAATTTCAAGGCTCGCAAGCGCGGTGGCAACGCTATCAAACACGCCCTCCTTGTCCTCTTGCATGTCCTTGTTGTAGGCTAGCGGCAAGCCCTTCATCACCGTTAGCAGCGCGACGAGATTGCCGTTTACGCGCCCCGTTTTGCCGCGGATGAGCTCGGCGACGTCGGGGTTTTTCTTCTGCGGCATGATCGAGCTGCCCGTGCTGTACGCGTCGCTGATCGTGACAAAGCCGAACTCCTGCGAGCTCCACAAGATTAGCTCCTCGCACAGGCGCGACGCATGCGTCATCAGCACGCTTACGTTAAACAAAATCTCCAGCGCAAAATCGCGGTCGCTGACGCTATCCATCGCGTTTGGCGTCACTCCCGCAAAACCGAGCTGCTGCGCGACCAGCTCGCGGTTTATAGGATGCGGCGTGCCCGCAAGTGCGGCGGAGCCTAGCGGACAGAGGTTGTTTCGCTCACGCGAGCTAGTAAAGCGATCGTAGTCGCGGCGAAACATAAACGCGTAAGCTAGCAGATGGTACGCAAGGCTCACGGGCTGGGCGTGCTGAAGGTGCGTGTAGCCGGGCATCAGCGTGTCTGCGTGCTCGCTCGCGATATCTCGCAGAGCCTCTACTAACTCGCGAGTTTTTTCGGCGATTGCAGCACCGCTTTTAAGCACGTAGAGGCGAAAATCAAGCGCGACCTGATCGTTTCTGCTGCGCGCGGTGTGCAACCTACCGCCAAGATCGCTTCCGATAAGCTCGCTTAGACGCTTTTCGACCGCCATGTGGATGTCCTCGTCGGCGGTTTTAAACTCAAATTTTCCGCTTTTTATCTCTTCAAACACGGCGTCAAGCCCCGCGACGATCTTTTCGCTCTCGTCAGGCTTTAAGATCCCGCAGGCGCCCAGCATTCTTGCGTGCGCCTTGCTGCCTGCGATATCCTCTTGCCAAAGCGCCCTATCAAAGCCGATCGAGGCGTTAAACTCCTCCAAAAGCGCCGAACTCGCCTCGCTAAAGCGCCCTTCCCACATTTTTTTCACGCTCGCTCCTTCGTTTAAATTTTCGGTGATTTTATAAAATTTAAGCTAAAATAGCGCAAAATTTCGGCCTTTTGAGAGGAAAAACAATGATAGAGATGTTTTTGTGCTCCTATTTTGCGGGCGCGGCGACGCTTTTTGAGGACTATGCGAGGCAAAATATCCGTGCCAAGGAGGTGCTTTTTATCCCGACCGCCGCAAACGTCGAGGAGTACCGAGACTACGTGGACGAGGCGAAAGAGGCATTTGCCAAAATGGGCTTTACGGTTCAAATTTTAGACGTTTCCAAAGCGAGCGAGGCCGAAGCGAAGGCAAAGATCGGCGCGGCGCAGGTGCTTTACGTAAGCGGCGGCAACACCTTTTATCTTTTGCGTGAACTTAAAAAGAAAGGTCTTACGGGCCTCATCGCAGATCGCGTCCGAAGCGGCGAGCTCATCTACGTGGGCGAGTCGGCGGGCGCGATGATCGCAGCTCCCAGCGTGGAGTACGCGAGCGTGATGGACGATGCGGGCGACTACGGGGCTGCGGCGCAAACGGGGCTTGATCTGGTGAAATTTTACCCCGTGCCGCACTACGGCGAGGAGCCATTCGTGCAAAGCGCGGCTGAAATTTTAAAAGCTTACGGCGGTAAGCTAAATTTGACGCCGATAAATAACGCCGAAGCGATCGCAGTTCGCGGCGATAAATTTGAAATTTTAGGACGGTAAATTTAAACGCACAGCGTTCTAAAAGCGCGTTAAATTTAGAAAAACGGCATCTAAAATTTTACGCGCCAAAGCCTGCGTAAAATTTTAAAATTTAAAAACAGCGTCTGAAAACGAGCCGAAAATGCGGCGACGGCAGGCTAAATTTAACCGCTGCAAGCGCTAAATTTAAAAGCAAAAGCGAGCAAATTTTATAAGCTTAAGGAGTGTTTATGGAGTATTTCAAACCGTTTTTCGTAAAGATCGCAGGGCGTGCCAGAGATGACGATCACACGAACGCGCATGAGCAGATCATCGCGCCGCTACTGCAAAATGCGCTCGCCGCCTACGTCTATAACGGGCGCAAAGATAGTATCGTGGGGGCCTTCGGTAGCGTGGAGTACCCGCTAAACTTGAGCGAGTTTAGTTTCCTCGTGCGCGAGCGGGGTAAATTTCGCCTCGATCTCTCGCGAGAATGCGTAAACGGCGCTGAGATATTTTGGAACGCCTGCAGCTTTAGGCGCGGCTCGGTTATTATTTTGCTCGAGGGAGAGTTTGATTTGGCGCCTATTTTGCGTCGCTGTGCCGAGATAAGCATAGACGATACGCCAAATATGGGCAACAGCCCCGCAGCGACCAAGCTTGCTAAGCGCGCGATGAGCGAGGGGCGGATCGCCGTACTTTTTAGCGCTTCGAATGGGATAGAGTGGATGGATATCTACGCTCCTGAGGCAGTACAGGCTAAAATTTTAAAGCTTGCGGATGAAAAAACGGGGATGAAATTTAAAAGCCGAGCTCTGCATTAAATCTCACGCTAAACAGGCATTATGCGCCCCTGTGCGCGCAGACAAAAATAGAGGTCGCGAATAGGCCGTGCCTATCGCCCTCTGCGCCTTGCCAAAAGATAAAACAAAATGATTGCCGTCAAAACCGCCGCGATTGCGGCGTAAATTTTACCCATGCCGCCGTAGCTTTTGGAGTCGTCGCTTAAATACAGGTTTATTACCGCGCCGTTGTCCGTTGAAATTTCAAGCTTCGCGCCCTTTGCACCGTTTAGCTTTACGCGCAGCATATTCGCCGCGGGGCTTGAAATTTCGGGCTTATCCATAAAGGAGTAGCTGGTTTTGTAGCTTTTCATCAAATCGTTGCAGTCTTTCGGGGCTACGAATATATCGTAAAACGCGCCGTTTTTCACGCTCAGATTTTCTCCGCCTTGCACGACGAAGTATCTAAATTTAGGCGCCTGCGTGATAAACTCCCACCGTAGCGTTTTTTGCTTACCGCCCTGCTCGTAATTAAACTCCGCGCCGTATTTGGTGTCAAATTTAAAAACCTCTCTGCTGAAAAGCACGAACTGCCTATCGCTTAAAATGGCGTTAGGATCGGAGTTTTTGTCTAAAATTTTAACGTTTTGAAGCTCCCTGCCGCCTTCGTAAATTTTAAAACTTTTCATCGTTACGGGCGGCTGGGCGGAATTAAACTCCACGCTTACGGGGTTTGCGGTGATTTTGCACCCCGGCATGGGATCTGGAATTTCGTTGCTGAAAAATGCAAGCGCGGGCTCGTCGTTCGGGTAGTAAACGTAAGGGTGCGAGTTCAGCACAGTGGCGCTTTTGAACTTATCCTCCCTCATCCGTAGCGTTTCATTTTTACACATCCCCAGTAGAAATTTGCCGCTTCCTTCGTCGTTTAAATTTTGCGAGCAAAAGGCGTTGAGGCGCGAATTTCCCATCTCAAAAACGTAGCTGCTTTTTTTGCCGTGCTCAAAATAGCCGATGCCGATCTCATCCGAGGCGAAATCCAAAAATGCAAATCTATGGTAGATCGCGCTTAAAAGCCCGTCGATCGCGCTTTTTAGATCGCTTGAGTTATAGGATAAATTTTCACTCACGACGGCATTATAGCCTGCGTAAAAAGCGCGCTTTGACGGATTCTCGCCCGTAAAATTCGGCTTGTCTGGGGTCTCGTCGTGCGACATCGCCTCGTTTGCGACGACATATTTTGCGTGATTAAGCGCGGAGGTGTTTAAAATTTCATTCTGCGAAAGCTGATTTAGCCCCGATTTTGCGCGCACATTGTTGATGTAGCTTAGCGGATCGTCGTAAAAGGAAAAGCCGCTCATCGCAACGAGCGGCTGTTTTAAATTTGAAGGGGTGTTTTCGCATGCGGCAAAAAGCGCGCAAATCGCCCCAAGACCCAGGAGTCTAAGCCGTAGGGCCCGCTTTAGCAAACTCGACCCCCTCTTTTACGTCCTCGTAGCGTTTGAAATTCTCCTCAAACATCTTTGCTAGCTTATCGCGCGTGATATTATATTCCGCCGGATGCGTCCACGTATTAATAGGATTTAACAGCTTAGTCTCGACGCCTGCGAGCTCTTTTGGGATCGCGAGGTTAAAAATACCAAAATTTTCAAATTCGCACTTTTTGATACTGCCGTCAAGGATCGCGTTTATGCATGCACGCGTGGCTTTGATGCTCATTCGCTTGCCCACGCCGTACGCACCGCCGCTCCAGCCTGTGTTTACGAGATAGACGCTGACGCCATGTTTGTCGATCTTTTCGCCCAGTAGCTTAGCGTAAACGGTCGGGTGCAGCGGCATAAACGGCTCGCCGAAGCACGCGCTAAAGGTCGCCACCGGCTCGGTGATACCGCGCTCGGTGCCCGCGACTTTGGCCGTATAGCCGCTTAGGAAATAATACATCGCCTGCTCTTTAGTAAGCTTTGCGACCGGCGGCAAAACGCCGAATGCGTCGGCAGTTAAGAAGATGATGTTTTTCGGATGGCCGCCCGCAGAGCTTGGCTCGTAGTTATCGATGTGATAGATCGGGTAGCTAACGCGGGTGTTTTCGGTCTTGCTGCCGTCTTTGTAGTCCACGACGCCAGCCTCATCTGCGACCACGTTTTCAAGCAATGCGTCGCGTTTGATCGCAGCGTAAATTTCAGGCTCGCTGCTCGGGTCTAAATTTATGCACTTCGCGTAGCAGCCGCCCTCGAAGTTAAATATCCCCTCGTCATCCCAGCCGTGTTCGTCATCGCCGATTAGCTTGCGATTCGGATCGGTCGATAGCGTCGTTTTGCCCGTGCCGCTTAGGCCGAAAAATAATGCCGTATCACCGTCCTTGCCCACGTTTGCCGAGCAGTGCATGCTTAGCTTGCCCTCAAGCGGTAGCCAGTAGTTCATCATAGAAAAAATTCCCTTTTTCATCTCGCCGCCGTACCACGTACCGCCGATAACGGCGACGTTTTCCTCGACATTAAATATAACGAAAACGTCGGAGTGCAGCCCGTCGCTCGCGTAATCTTCGTTTTTGCATTTGCACGCGTTGTAAACGACGAAATCGGGATGAAATTCCGCAAGCTCGCTCTCGCTTGGGCGGATGAACATATTTTTAACAAAATGCGCTTGCCACGCGACTTCAGTTACGAAGCGCACGTTTTTACGGCTGGATTTGCTGGCGCCGCAATAGGCGTCTTGGATAAAGATTTCCTTGCCGCTTAGCTGAGCTTTAGCTTTGGCTAAAAGCTTATCGAAAAGCTCTTTTGAGATAGGCTGATTTATCTTGCCCCAGGCGATGTATTTTTGGCTCGGATCTTGTTTTACGAAGTACTTGTCCTTTGGGCTGCGACCCGTAAAGATGCCCGTGTCCACCATAAAGGTGCCGTTGCTGCTAACGCGCCCTTCATTCATCGCCTTTTCAAGCTCGAAAAGCTCGTCGTAGCTTAGGTTGTGATTGATTTTTTTGATATTTTTAAGACCTAGTTTATCCAGATCGTTCGGAGTTGTCATTTTGCATCCTTTTTAAATTAAATTTTGATAAAAGATTGCGCTATTATAACTTAAAATTTAGATGAATTCGCTTAAGCTGCGAGGATAGCTGCGGTGAAATTTAGGCGGGATCGCCGCCTAAATTTTAGAATTTATTTTAAAATCGCGAGCACCTGATCGGCATCGACCGTATCGCCTTGAGCGATCAAAATTTTATCGATTACGCCGTCACGCGGCGCTTCGATGTTTATCTCCATCTTCATCGCTTCAAGCACGATGATCGTCTGTCCCGCCTCAACGGCGTCGCCTTCTTTTATTAAAATTTTAAAAACGTTGCTAGGAAGCGTCGCTTTTATATCGCAGCCGTCCGTACTCTCGCGCGCGTCGCTCGCGGGCTGCTCGCCGACGGAGCTTTGCGACTGCGGCTTTGCGGGCGCTGCGGTATCGAAGCTGACGTCGTATCGATCGCCGTTTACGAGCACGTTTTGCCCGACGAATTCTACGCTGTAAATTTTGCCGTTGATCTTGACGTCGCATTTACCGCCTTTGGAAGCGCTGCGGGCGCATGCTGCGGGCGTGGCGTCCTCTTTTTTGCGGATCATGAGCTTGCCCTCGCCTTTTAAAAACGCGATGCCCTTTTCTTTGCACGCAAGCGCGATGAATACGTTCTCCTCGCTAGGCTCGATGCCCTGCTCGCGTAAAATTCTTTTCGCGTAGGAGATGCTTTTACTCTCGTCTAGATCTGCGATGTCGATCGCCTTTTTATTCGTAGGCTCTAAGCCCAGCTGCTCGGCGGCTAGCTTGATTACGTCTTCGTCCGGCTTAACGGGCGTTTTACCGAAATAACCTAGCACCATCTTGCCGTAGCCCTCGGCGATCTTTTTCCACGGGCCGAACATTACGTTGTTAAACGCCTGCTGGAAATAAAACTGACTAACCGGCGTCACGCTCGTGCCGAAAC